>NZ_CP063767.1:618204-927306 GCF_015277515.1 Thermophilibacter immobilis
CGACCGTGCCCTGGGCGGGGGCGTCTCCTTCTTTGACGGCGGTGCCGGGACGGCCCGCCGGCTCAGGTGCCGCCTGGAGGAGACCGAGCTCGTCTCCGGGCGCGCGCGACCTGGCCGCATCGAGCTCGCCTCGAGCGAGGACACCCCCGCCCAGCTGGCGCTCTATCGCGAGTTTCTCACGCTTCCGCTCTAGGCGGCCGGGCGGGGGCGGCGCCGGGCAGCCGGAATCCTACTGCTGCGTGCGCGGCTTGCCCCAGAAGAACAGCGCCACGGTGCCGGGGCCGGTATGGCAGCCGATCGTGGCGCCGATGGGAAAGATCTCGACCCTGCCGTCGAGCTTGGGGAACTTCTCCTCGACGCGGCGCGCGAGCTCGCGGGCGTCGTCGAGGCACTCGGACTGGCAGATGAAGCACTTCTGGTCGTAGTCCAGGCCGCCCTCGGCGAGCTGCTCCATGAGCTCCAGGTCGCGCGCGATCGCGCGGGCCTTGGTGCGGATCTTCTCTTTGACCCTGAGCGAGCCGTCGGGCGCCACGTCCATGACGGGGCAGATCTTGAGCAGGCCGCCCATGACGCCGGCTGCCCTGGAGATGCGCCCGCCCCGCACGAAGAAGGTGAGGTCGGACGAGAAGAACCAGTGGTTGACCTTTTCGCGGTGCTCCGTGGCCCAGGTTGCGAGCTCCTCGACGCCCATGCCCTCGTCGCGCAGGTCGGCGAGCTTGTCCATGAGAAGGCCGTAGCCCGAGGAGGCGGCCAGCGAGTCCACGACGAGGACCTTGCGCTCGGGGTACTTCCTGGAGAGCTCCTCGGCGGCGGAGCAGGCCGAACCGTAGGTCCCCGAGATGCCGGTGGAGAGGCACACGTGCAGGACGTCTTGCCCCTGCTTGAGGAAGCGCTCGAAGTGCTCGAGGTACTCGCCGGCGCTTATCTGCGAGGTCTTGACGCCCTCGCCGGCGAGCATCTTGGCGTAGAGCTGGGCGGGGGGAGTGGTGACGCCGAAGTCGTCCTTGTGGGTCTTGTCGCCGAGCTGGTAGTTGAAGCAAAGGTAGGTGATGTTGCGTCGCCCAAGCCACTCGTGCGTGAGGTCCACGGTTGAGCAGCAGCTAAGAACGTAGCCGGCCATGAGGCTCCTTTCGTTGGAAACAACGCTCAGGATACCCCATGCCGGCCGCGTTTTAGATTCGCAGGGGGCCCTTTACAGGCCCATGTCCCTCTTCAGGCGCGCGAGCTCGTCATCGACCGCCGCGCCGTCCGCCGCGCTCGCGTACTTGGCCTCGAGGCCCACCGTCGCGTCGACGGGCTGCTCGTTGAGCTCGCTCATGGCGTCGGCGGTGTCGAGCATGCGGTCGGCCTTCTCCTCCATGCGGTTGAACGCCTCGAGGGCGCTCTCCGCGCGGTCGGACTGGGACGTGAAGCCCGCGACCTTCTCCTGCGTCTTGGCGACCGCGACCTTGGCCTTGATGGTGTCGCGGCGGCTCTTGAGCCCCTCGATGTCGCTCACGAGCTTGTCGTGCATCTGACGCATCTTGGTCGCGTTGGCGTGGGCGGCCTCGTAGGCCTTCTGGAGCTCGGCCCCCTTGGTGTCGAACTGCTGCTTCTTGGCCAGAAACGCGCGGGCGTCGTCCTCGTTGCCGGCGGCGAGCGCCTTGCGCGCGAGCGACTCCATGCGCGTCACCTGCGCGACGTTGTCGTCCACGAGGCGCTTGGCGCGGGCCTCCTCGGCCATGACGCCGGCGGTCTCGCGCTTGACCTCGGCCAGCGAGTCGGTGAGCTCGATCAGGTACTGGTCGACCATCTTGGCGGGGTCCTCCGCCTTGTCGAGCAGGTCGTTGATGTTGGCCTTGATGATGGTGGTGAAGCGGTCCAGGATGCCCATGGTGTTGCCCTTCTGTTGGCTTGCTGCTACTGGGACGGCGTTTCGCCGGTAGTGCCCTTGTCCTCGTACTTGGAGGCGAGGTCCTCCAGGTCCTTGTCCCCAAACTTCTCGAGGGGCGTGCTCAGAATTTCCTCCACCTGCTCTTCATGCGCCTTCTCGCGCGCCCTGCGCTCGAGCTCGTCCTGCTGCTTCTTCTGGCGATGGCGCTGCCACAGGAGCACCCCCACCACCGATCCGGAGACGATCATCATCACCACGGCGACGGTGGTGCCCGTGGACGTGGTGGCCATGATGGTCGAGGCGGTCCGGGAGAAGGATTGCGAGAAGATCTCCTCCTCGCTGAGCGAGTAGTCGTCGTAGGCATCCTCGAGGTTGTCGAAGAACGTGCTCAGGGCCTCAGAGTCCATGACCGTGGTCGCCTGGGAGCCCACGACGTAGCCGTAGTTGTATGCCCCGTCGCCGTCGTCGCAGAAGACGAGAAGGACGTGGCCCTCGTCCTGGAAGAGCTCGTCGTAGAGCGTCTGGGCGCGGCTCGTGAGCTCGCTCGTCGAGGTGGTCGTGGCGTTGGGCAGGATGTAGACGTACGGCTGGACGCCCGTCTTCTCGTAGAACTCCTTGAGGCCCGCCTCGAGCGTGCTTGCGCTGTGGATCCAGTTCCCGTCCTCGTCGGTGTAGTAGGCCGTCTGGGTGACGGCTCCGGAGGCCAGGGGGGTGCGTACGTCGGCGCTCGTGGCCGAGCAGCTGTTCAGCCCAAAGATGATCGCGCCTAGGGCAAAGACGACGACCATGAGCCAGAAGAGGAAGGTGAGACACCCGACGCCGGACCGCCGGCCCCCGCGGCCCGACGTCGGTGGGATGGAGTCACCGCCCGGATGCGGGTTTGACGCGTCCGAGCCGTAGCGCGGCGCGTTTATGATGACGGGGCGCGCGGGGATGCCCCAGAAGAGCGGGCGCCACGGGGACCGCGAGGGCCCCCAATAGGGGTCGCGACGCGGGCCGGGCCCGCCGAAGCCGCCGAACCCAAAGCCGCCCGACCCACCGTAGCCGCCGGAGCGGCCTCCCGAGGAGCCCCAGCCGCTCGAGCTGCGACCTCCGCCCCCGCCGTGCCCGCCGCCCGAGCTCCTGCCGCCGCCGAAGCCGCCGCCCGAGCTGCGACCTCCGCCTCCGCCACCAGATGATGAGCCTGACCTACCCACGCGATGCCCCTCTCGATGGCGCCGAGGCGCGACTTAGCTTGTGGGGATTATCCCCCGAGCTCGGCCCGGAAGTCGAGGCACTCTGAGAAGGGGTCCGTGGCCACTACTCCTCCACGACGAGGTTGGCCGTGCGCTCCTGGTCCACGAGGGAGTCGATGCGCCGGCGCTGCGTGAGGCCGATCACGAGAGGCATCGCGAGCACCAGCAGGCTCGCGGCCACGAGCGTCCCCTGGACGCCAAAGGTCCGCGCCAGGGCGGGCGCGCACACGAGCGGCACCAGCCCGGCCACGTTGTTGCCAAAGCCCATGACCGCGTTCACGCTTCCGAGCACGTCAAGCGGGGCGTGGGTCTGCACGAGGGTGGTGAGCAGCGGCATCATCATGCCAAAGGCGACGCCGATGAGAATCTGGCCCACGAGGGCCACGGCCACGGAGCCCGTGCCCACGTAGACGAGGCAGGAGGCGCCCTCGGCGCTGAGCGTGGCAAGAAGCGTCCGCACGGTGACGTGGCGCGTGGGTATGCGCAGCACGACGAGGGCCCCCACGATGCCGCCCACGCCCGAGGCCGCCGAGAGCCAGCCCATCCACTCGACGCCCACCTTGAGGACGTCGCGGTAGTAGAGCGACTCGACGGGGTCGAAGGCCCCGTAGCCCAGAAACGAGAAGAAGCAGCTCCAGAAGAGCAGCGTGAGGGCGGGAAGCGAGAAGACCGCGGAGAACCCCCGCCGCAGGGTCGAGGCTCCTGCCGACGCGTCCTGTCCGGAGGCGGCTCCGCTTGGCAGACGTTGCGGGCGGAATCGGGCGGCGGGCACGAGCGCGGCGAGCGCGCAGACTCCGAGCAGGAGAAACACCGCCCGGGTAGAGAAGCGGGCCGCCAGGGCGCCGCCGGCGAGCGGGCCTGCGACGACGGCCGCGTTGGAGACGGTGTACATCACCGAGTTGAGGTTCTTGAGCTGGGTGGGGTCGTCGGTGAGGTAGGCGGGAAACGCCTTGGCCACGAGGTCGCCCATGCCCCAGGCAAAGCCGAGCAGGACGGCCCCCGCGAGCACGCCGGCCATAGAGGAGGAGAGGACCTGGAACGAGGCTGCGGCCACGACGAGACCCGCGACCACGAGGCCGAAGTAGCCGCGCGGCCCGATGCGGTCGAGCAGGGGCCCGCCCACGAGCGAGCCCACGATCATGCAGCCGTTGAGGATGGCGATGCCCAAGACGTTGTCGCCCACGCCGCCTCCCAGGGCGAAGGTGAGCGTGCCCACGACGCCGATGAAGTAGGCGCACTGAACGCCGAGGTAGATGACCAGGCGCATGAGGACGAGCCTACGCGCCATGGGCGTGAGCGACCTGAGGCTGGAGAGAAAGGACATGAGGGCTCCCAAGAGACGAGGTATGTGACGGGGATGCGCGCGTCGCGCGTCGTGTGGCCTACCGCTCTCTCAGTCCCGCCTCGTCATGCGCCTTCCCGTCCCCGGAGTCGGATGTGATGGGTCAAGAGTATACCGGCAGGAGGTCGTCGCATTCCGGGCGGCGGGCGAAAAAAGGGCCGGCCTGCCCTATAATCAGACCCCATGAACATCGAGAAGAACATACCCGAGGGCTTCTGGAAGCTCTGCCTCGCCCTCGTCGCGGCCATCTGGGGCGGCTCGTTCGTGGTCATCAAGGGCACGCTCGACGCCGTGAGCCCCGCCTGGCTCATGGCAATCCGCTTCCTCCTGGCGACGCTCGCCGTGGGCGTCCTCTTCCGGCGCCGCCTGCGCGAGAACCTCGACGGCAGCCACCTCGTCGCGGGCGCTCTTCTGGGCGTGGCCTCGGGGACGGCCTACGTGGTGCAGAACCTGGGCCTCGCCGACACCACGCCGGGCAGAAACGCGTTTCTCACCGCCACCTACTGCGTGATGGTGCCGTTCATCAACTGGGTCGTGTCCCACGTGCGCCCCGGCGCCCACAGCCTGGTCGCGGCCGTGCTCGCCGTGGGCGGTGTGGGTCTCATCGCTCTCGGCGGCGACCTCTCCCTGACGATGTCCTGGGGCGACTGGGTGACGCTCGCCTCCGCCGTGCTGTTCGCGCTGCACATCGTGCTCGTGGCGCGCTTCTCGTCGGCGCACGACGTCATGACGCTCACCGTGGTGCAGCTCGCCACGAGCTCGGCGCTGGCCGTGGTCGTGGCGCTGGCCCTGGAGCCGCTCCCCGCCGCGTCGGCCTTCGCGGAGCCGGGCGTGTGGGTCTCCCTTGCCTACCTCGTGCTCCTCTCGTCGTGCTTCTGTATGGTCATGCAGAACGTGGGGCAGGAGCACGTGCCCCCCGCGCAGGCGGCGCTGCTGCTCTCCCTGGAGAGCGTCTTCGCGGTGGTCGCGAGCGTGATCTTCTACGGCGAGGAGGTCACGCCCCGCCTGGCGCTCAGCTTCGCCACGATCTTCGCCGCCGTGCTCGTGAGCGAGCTGGGAAGCTCGTGGCCGACGCGCCGGCGCGCTTGGGGCGACGTTGTGACGGGCGTAGACGGGAGGCCCGCATGATCCAGGAGGTCGGTCCCGACCACGTGCTCGACAACCACTTCGCGAGGCTGGAACCCGAGGGCTCCGACCGGGTGCTGCACTTCCGCGACGGCGCCTGCCTCGCGCGCGCGAGCTCCGTGGGCGCGGGTGACGCGGACGCGGGTGACGCCGGCGACGTGGTCGACCTGCCCCACCTCGCCGACTACGCGCGTGCCCCGGAACTCGTGACCTATCTCTTCTCGCTGGGCGAGGAGCGGTTCTTTCTCTGTCTTGACGACGAGGCCCACGCGGGCGGCGACTTCTCCTACGCGAGCATGGGATGGCTGCGCCATGCCGAGCCCGCCCACCTGCTCTTTGCGGCCGTCACCGCCTCCCAGCTGGATCGCTGGTATCGCGACAACCGCTTCTGCGGGAGCTGCGGCCACGCCATGGCGCTCGCGCCCACGAGTCGCGAGCTCGTGTGCCCGGCGTGCGCGCGCATCGTCTACCCCAAGATCTGCCCGGGCGTGATCTGCGCGGTGACCAGCTGCGACGGCGACGACGAGAAGATCGTGCTCACGCGCTACGCCGGTCGCACGACGGCGCTTTGGGCGCTCGTGGCCGGCTTCACCGAGATCGGCGAGTCGCTCGAGGGAACCGTGCGCCGCGAGGTCATGGAGGAGGTCGGCCTGCGCGTCAAGAACCTGCGCTTCTACAAGAGCCAGCCGTGGAGCTTCACGGACACGCTGCTCGCGGGCTTCTGGTGCGAGGTCGACGGCGACCCGGCCATTCGCGTGGACCACACCGAGCTCAAGGAGGCCCGCTGGTTCACGCGCGCGGAGATCCCCGCGGAGCGCTCGGACGACCGCGTGAGCCTCACCGGCGAGATGATCGAGCGCTTCCGGGCCCAAGGCCGCGCCGGTCTGCTCTGAAAACCGCCGCTGGGGCACGTGGCAAGGGTTTCTTGCCTGCCACAGGTCCCCATTCCTGCGCAAACGTCGCCGTACCGGGCCCTTCTCGGCAACTGAAGGGCCTGTCAACTGGGAAAACGTCGGGCCAGAGTCACGCACCAGGGCGACTTCCTCGCAGACACATCAAGAGTGCGCCTCAATCCAGCGAGAGGTGGGCCGGGCGCAGGGGTGGTCGGACGGGAAAGCCTCCCTTGCGGGCAAAGGGCCGCGGCATGGCTCGCCATGAGGGAACACGGATGAGAAGTCGAGAAAAATTTAGATATTTTCCGTTTAGAAAGTTGTTCCGACTGTCCGCCCAATAGAGGGAATTTGGCCCTAGGTCACTAGGGGAGAAGTCTTACATTTTAAGATATTGATAAGGATGCCAAGCAAAAAACGCTTGGCAAGAGCAACGTGCAGGGAAGGAAAAAGACAGGTCTATAACGAGAAGAAGGGGAATCGGAATTGTGCTGGGTGTTCTTCTGGCGATGCTCGTCGTGCTTCCCGCAAAACCGGCACTGGCTGACGACTCCTACACGAATTGGGGCTATACGTTTCCGTTCTCCGGGACTAATGCGACGTGGGAGACGGCCGGTCGGTACAAGGCCACTAGCACGGAGGCATTCCTGCAGATTCAGGATATCGTGGGCATTAGTGGATGCTACTTTCGTCTTGATGGCTCCCACTCCAGTGCAGGACCTTGGAACACGGGGCTAACGCGTGGCGGCTCGGCGTACGCAGCCAGCTACAGAAGTGGATACTTTCTTATTAGTAATTACGTCAACGAAAACGGATACTCCTATGCTCGTCTCGCCGGTCGATCGGCAAGGGGCCGTGGCACCATTTGGGGTCAGTGGAGCCCCGACACGCACGAGCGCTATCACACCATTCTGAACTAGCCGTTTGGAGGGACGGAATCAGGTGCAAGGCCTGATTCCGTCCCCGTCTGCAAGGAGCTGCCGATGACCAAGGAAAGAGGCGGACGCGGCCCTCTTGTGGCGGGCGCTGCAATCGTGATATTTGGTATTACTCTTTTTCTGTATAAAGTCTTTCCTTGGCTGACGTCCAGCACGTCGCAGGGGGCATCCCAAGGGGGAGCTCCCGCATCTGAGGAATCCCAGACGGACGATTCTCATCAGGAGCCGTCCTCTACCTACGCGGTGAGCGTTCCCTTTGATCTCGTGGGGATTCCGATGCCCGAAAGCGGGCCCTTTGCAGACGGTGACTACTCTGGCTCGGGTTCCTTTCTCTTTGACGCCGCCTGGGAATGGGACGGGACGATGCGCATGAGCGTCTCCAAGCCGGTCCTGTACGACTCGCTCGAGGAGGCGGGCTATGTTGATGACGGGTCGTTCTCGAACCAGGGAAACTTCGAGGGGTGCAGGGTCGTCGTGGTGGACGTGACGGTAGAAAACGTCGATGCAACCTGCAAGCAGAGCGTGTTGGAGTACACCGGTGTCCCGGCGTTTAACACGGCGATGTTTCATCTGGAGTCGTCACTGGCCTACGGCGTGTATGCCGATGCCAACTTGATCTCGGCACCGCGCGTGGAGGGCATCTCCTATGGATCTGAAAAGGCGCGAAGCTATACGTGGGTCGAGCCGGGGGGGGGCAGCATCACCGTTCGCATGGGCTATTTCGTGACGCATGACGAGTCCTCACATGACGCGGCATCGACGATTAGGAAGATTGACGACACCGGGCTCGACCCCGATTACGTCCTCGTTCTCGAGGCGGCCGGGTGGCGCAACGGCGCACCCGTGGTCTCGCTGGGCAAAGCGACTGCCCCCGAGGAGAGGGGAGCGCAATGAGGGTCTTTGCCGCACTGTTCAGGGTAGAGTTCAAAAAGGCGTTGCTGGGCAACCCGTGGTTTTGGGGCGCGGTGGGCCTGGGAAGCATCCTTGCGCTCTTCTCTGCGGCTCAAAACCTTGTGGTGTTCCAGAACACACTTGAGCTTGCCCAAAGATACTGGAACCAGTCCGATGCGCTCTACTCGGCCGTGAGCTGCTTTGCGTTCTGGATGCCCACGCGACCGTACGAGTTCGCCCCGGGTATCTTCATTATGGTGTGGCCGCTTCTGGCGGCTGCCCCTATGCGTGGTCATGGTGCTCCGAAAGGAGCAGCGGGGTGCTCGCACAGGCCTACGCCCGGGTGAGCCGATTGGCGTACTATGCCGCCAAGGCCCTCGCGGGGTTTGTGGCCGGGGCCCTGGCCATTGTCCTGCCGCTTATTTTGAACCTCGTAGTCTGCGCGTGCTTTGCGCCCGCGGCTCCCGTGTGGGTGAGTGACCTCCTCTATGTGGGCGTGGACGGCGCCGCGCCCCTCTCCTCGCTCTTCTATAACAATCCCCTTGCGTTCTGCCTAGTGTGGGCTCTTGTGGCGGGGGTGGTCGCGGGCTTGTGGGCGACGGCGGTCGGGGCCCTGAGCATGGTGGTGAGAAACTTCCTCGAGACGTTCGTCGTCTCCTACCTTCTTCTCCATGTGCTCGCATTCGTGGGCTCTCAGGTCCAGATGCTTCCTTTGGTCCAATCCCAATGGGAGCTCGCCCATTCGGCGTTGCCCACGTTTGACGTGTTCTCGGTGGTGGGAGTCCGTTCTGCTCTTGATGCAGGACCGGCCCTGATCATCGTTGTGGCATCTTTGCTCCTGTTCTCACTCACGGTGCCGAGCCTGCTGCTCAGGAGGGACGTGCTATGAGGGGGAGGCGATCCCTCGGAGGGCTCATGCGCGCCCTTATGGGCCGCGTGGAAATGCCGCTTTTGCTCCTCTTGCTGGTGGGCGTGGGCATGAGTGGGCTTTCCATGCTGTCGCTCTTCTCGCGGTCCAGCTTTGTGGAGGCGGCTTCGGGGAGGGTGGTCATGGCGAGCGAGGTGAGTGTGGGCGATGCCATCTTGTGGCTCTTCCTGGGGCATCCCACGAGCCTTGCGGTTGACTGGGGGGCGCTCTGGGCATGCGTGCTCGGGCTGGCTCTGTGTGACCTGCGTGGTTCGGGCCCGGGATTGGGCGTGATCCCTTATGTGCAGATGGGGAGTCGGGGCCTCTGCTGCGCCGCATGCTGCCTGGCGGTGGCTGCCTGTGCCGTCTCTGCGGTGCTGTCTCTTCTTGCGGAAGTCGCGATTTTTGTCGTGGCGCTTGGGGGACAGCCGACCTTGAGCCCGGCCGTGATCTCACCTCTTTCCCTCGGCATGATAGGGGAGGGTGTCTCGGCAAACGCGGTGCTACAATTCGTGGCGCTCCTTGTGCTGGGGGCCGCCGCGCTCTCGTTGTTGCAGCTTGCGCTCAGCCTCTATGGCGAGCCCATGGGCGCCTTCGTGCTCATGGCGATCATGATCGTAGCCTCGGCGCTGGCTTCCTCGCTCCCCCTTCCAGGCTCGTGGCTCATGGCGTCACGGACGTCTCAGCTCGCGGCGGGTGGAGCGACGCCCTTCTCCTTTCTGCCGGGGCTGGCCCTCTTCGGGGCGTTGCTGGCCTTGTCCGTGCTTGTGGCCGCCCGCTTTTTCTCCTGCCATGACCTTGGAATCGGGGGAGCGAAGCGATGAGGGCCACGTTCCCGCGGATCGACCTGGGAGTCCGGGAGGAGGGGAGGTGAGGCGCCGCGCGCTCGCCCTTCGCGTGGCCGTCAGCCGGCTGCGCTCCGCCTCCTGGCTCATGCTCGCCATGGCGCTGGTGGGGGTGTTGGTGGCCTTTGGCCAGTGCGCGGCCCTGCTGCTCCGCGCTCGGCAGGCGGTGGGGGCCAGCGTGGCCCCGAGCCTGGGGGACTACGTCGCGTTCCTCATGGCCGGCACGCCGCAGCCGGCTCCGCTCTCCCTCTTCCTCGAGCCCCAGAGGTTCGTACTGGTCCCCTTTGGGTGGCTCGCGACGGTCCTCTTGCCGGCGGCGGTGACGTCTCTTGCGTTTGGGGGCGCCGCCGACCCTGACCCCCTGCTCGTCGCGTCGGGGAGCCGCTGGGGCCACTTTGCGGGCCGCTGCCTCGCGGTGCTCGCGTGCGGGGCCGGGTACTGGGCCACCCTCACGCTCGTGTGCGCCGCCGCGGCCGGGCTCTCCGGCGGCGAGATGTCTCTCACCGCGTCCTCGTGGCTGCCGCAGGCGGCGGGGCTCGCGCACGAGACACAGACTCAGCCTCCCTACCAGGTGGGCGCGTTCTACGGGGCCGCAATCCTGTTCTCACTGGCGCTCCTGCTGGCGCAGCTCGCGGCCTCGGACGCGTGGGGGAGCCGAATCGGCTTCATCGCCGTGGCGGCGCTCGTCGTGGGCTCGGTCTATCTGATGACCCCGGCGCTCCCGGGAAACCTGATGATGGCAGCGCGTAGCTCCGTGTTCGTAGGCCTCTGGCAGATCGAGGTCGAGGTTGGTCGGGGCGCCCTGCAGGCGGGGATCGACTCCGCCTTTGTGATGGCCGCGGCGAGGTGGTGGGGCTCGAGGGAAAGAACGGCTCGGGCAAGACGATGGCCATGCGCGTGGTGCTGGGGCTCGTGCGCCCCGACGAGGGTGAGGTGGAGGTCGCCGGAGAGGTGCTCTGGCGAGACGCCTCGTTTCCCCCGAGCGTGGGGCTCCTCATCGAGGAGCCGGCGCTTCTGGGTACCTACTCCGCCCTGGCCAACCTGCGGTTCCTGGCCGCCATAAGGGGGGTCGCGCGTGACGAGGACCTGAGGCGCGCCCTCGAGCGCGTGGGGCTCGACCCTGACGACAAGAAGCGCGTGCGCAAGTACTCGCTCGGCATGAAGCAGCGCCTGGGCATCGCCATGGCCCTCATGGAGGCGCCCGACCTCATCGTGCTCGACGAGCCGACCAACGCGCTCGATGAGAGGGCATGCACGGAGCTCGTGGGGATCATCGGCGAGGAGCGGGCACGCGGGGCGGCGATTCTCCTCTCGAGCCACGACGCGGACTTCCTCAAGGCGACCTGCGACCGTGTCTGCCATATGGAGTCTGGCCGCATCAAGGAGACGGGCGAGACAAGATGAGAGGGCGCAGGCTTCTGGTCGTGGCGCTTCTGGCGGCCGCCGTCGTAGCCGTGGGGGCGCGCATCTGGTGGGTCAACGCGAACCTGCCCCGGATTCCCCTCGAGTACTACGGGCAGGGGGAGTGGGTCCCCCTCGAGGGGGCGTTCCAAAGCAGCGCGGACGAGGGCACCGACAGCTACTCGGTGATGGTCGAGGACGCGACGATCACGACCTACGACGGGTACCTCGGGGCGCACGGAGACGGCACGCAGGAGCTGGGCGAGCACGGTTCCGCTCACTGCGTGGTCGACGTGACCCTGCGCATCAGAAACGAGGGCACCGACCAGGGCGGGCTCAACACCTTCCAGATGGTCCTGGTCCCCGCGCGCGCCAACGAGTACCTCATCTGCGACGTCATGAACCCCGACGCCCTGTGGCCGCAGGTCCAGGAGGGGGCCGGCTCCATCGTGAGCATACGCCCGGGGACCGAGTACGTGGTCCACATCCCCTACGTCTTCAACGGCAACGAGGAGGTCTACGAGCGAGAGATTACGGACAGGAGCTTCACGCTGCTGGTCTCTCGCATGCCCGTGCGCAAGATGATCGAGGTCACGGCAGGCGACGTCGCGTGACCTTTGGCGCCGCCCCGGGCGCCCCCGCCTACCCGTCGCTGCGGGAGAACCCGTTCCTCATGCGCATGCTGGTCTCGTAGAGGACCTTGTCCAGAAGCTCGTCGGTCTGGCGACGGCACTCGTCGGCGACGGCGTCGTTCGCGGCCTCGCGCCCGCCGCCCGCCTCGTCGCAGGAGCGCACCAGTGCGGTGCAGGTGGAGCCCACCGCCTCCTGGTAGCGCTCCACGTGCGGCAGACAGGCGCCAAAGGCTGCGTCGGCGAGGGCCCCTATGAGGCGGTTGGCCCAGTAGAAGTTCTCGCTGGTCACGCGCATCGTGGTGTTCTCCAGATAGGCGGGCGTCCCGTCCACGTTAGCGTAGAGGGGCACGAGGGCGTTGAAGGCGTTGGAGCCCAGCGCGACCCACTGCAGCGCCTGCCAGGCCTCCCCCACGTAGGGGCGCAGCTGCAGCACCGAGAGCTGGCTGTTGCGGTTGATGCCGATCGGGCGGTACAGCCCCCGGCGGTCGGGGCAGCCGGCCTGCGCGTAGGGGTCGTACGGCGTGCCCTGGTAGTGCAGGGAGAGCACGTACTTCACGTCCTCGATCGTGACCTTGCGCTCGGGCACGCGGCACCAGGCCAGATGGTCGCTCTCGGGGCCAAAGTCCTCGCTCGGGGCGGCCGTGTCCCACGGGCCCGCGTGCGGGCTCAAGAAGCGCTGCATGGACCAGGCGCGCGGCGTGTTGTAGACGTGGTCGGAGTCGGAGTGGCTGCCGAAGGCCTCGCGCGGGTTGAAGCGCCGGCCGTCTCCGCCCATGGTGAGGTCGAGGTGGTTCTTCTCCATCCAGTCGCCCAGGTCGGCCGAGCACAGGTGCTCGGTGCCCCCGCCCAGGGCGTCGTCGAGGTCGAACGAGTCCAGACCCAGCTGGTTGGGCATGGTCACGTAGCAGTCGTCCGGTACGCGCCGTGCGATCCAGTGGTGGCCGCCCACGGTCTCGAGCCACCAGACCTCGTTCACGTCCGAGAGGGCGATGCCGTTCATCTCGTAGGTGCCGTACTGCGCGAGAAGGGCCCCCAGGCGCAGTACCCCGCCGCGCGCGCTCGTGGCGTAGGGCAGGACGAGGGTGAGAAGGTCCTCCTCGCCGATGCCGCCGGCCTGCTCGGGGACGTAGCCGTCCTCGCCGGGGGCGCCTTGGGCCGCGCGATACGCCACGAACGGGTCGGCCGCGCGCACGCGCTCGTTGGTGGTGAGGGTCTCGGTGGCGCTCATGCCCACGTTGTGGGCGTTGATGCCCGCCTCCTCCCAGAGACCCTCCTTGAGGTCGACGTTGGGCATCGCGGTGTAGCGCGCGCCGCCGTCGGGCAGGGGGACCGTGAGGCGGCCGAGCACGCTCGTGTAGCTCTTCCTCTTGGTGGGGTCCACGGTCACGAGGCGCTTGGGGTTGAAGGTCCCGTTAGGGGAGTCCTCGTTGCGCGCGACCATGGTCGACCCGTCGTAGCTGGCCTTCTTGCCGACCAGAATGGTGGTGCAGGGCATGATGCCTCCTTGGTCGAGGTTCTTGTCGGCCCCATTCTAGCCGTGTCGGACGCATGCCCGCCCGGTCGCGCGGGGAGCCCTCCGCGGTGAAAGCCAGCTTGGGTGTGCTCACGCCCGTTCGCGTCTCCGCGAGCCTGCCTCCTCGCACAAAATCGCCTTTGAGAAGAACCAGTCCGTGCGCCATGGCAGCCTCGACGCAAGGTGTGGTCGCACGTTTGTTTCGGGAGCCGATCATCTTGGCCGCCCCGCCACCAGCGAGAAACGCCCCCGTCATACTGCGAGTAGTTCTCGATAAAGACGGAGGAGTCCCATGTCCATGAAGTTCAAGCGCCGCCTGCCCATCCCCAAGGAGATCCGCGAGGAGATGCCGCTGTCGGTCGAGCTGGCCGAGCGCAAGGTGGCCGTTGACGCCGAGGTCGCAAAGGTTCTGCGCGGCGAGGACGAGCGGCGCCTGCTCATCGTGGGCCCCTGCTCCGCGGACCGCGAGGACTCCGTGCTCGAGTACGCGAACCGGCTCGCCAAGCTGGCCGAGCGCGTCGAAGACCGCCTGGTCGTGATTCCGCGCGTCTACACGAACAAGCCGCGCACCAAGGGGACCGGTTACAAGGGCCTGCTCCACAACCCCGACCCCGAGGCGGCCGACGACATGCTCGGTGGCATCAAGGCCATCCGCCACATGCACCTGCGCGTGGTGGAGGAGACGGGCCTCTTCACGGCCGACGAGATGCTCTACCCCTCCAACTACCAGTACCTCATTGACCTTCTCGCCTACATCGCGGTCGGCGCTCGCTCGGTCGAGAACCAGGAGCACCGCCTCGTGGCGTCGGGCGTCCCCATGCCGGTGGGCATGAAGAACCCCACGGGAGGCTCGACCGCCGTGATGCTCAACTCCATCTACGCGGCGCAGCAGCCCCAGACCTTCATCTTCCGCAACTGGGAGGTCGAGACCACGGGCAACCCGCTCGCGCACGCGGTCCTGCGCGGTTACGTGGGCCTGGATGGCATCAACTACCCCAACTACCACTACGAGTACCTCGAGCGCCTCTGCGCGAGGTACACGACGGACACCTACGCCTCTCCGGCGGTCGTCATCGACTGCAACCACGACAACTCGGGTAAGCGGCCCCTCGAGCAGATGCGCATCTGCCACGAGGTCATGGACTCGGTGCGCCGCTCGCCCGCGATCGGGCGGCTCGTGCGCGGCTTCATGGTGGAGAGCTACCTCGAGGAGGGCAACCAGCCCGTGGGCGGCGGCGTGTACGGCAAGTCGATCACCGACGCGTGCCTGGGCTGGGAGAACACCGTCCGTCTCGTGCTCGAGATGGCCGAGCGCGCGTAGCGCCCCGGTGCGCCGTCCATTCCCGGCACCAGCCGTTGTTGCGAAAATGTTACCATCTCAACGAGGCTCAGCCTCGGGCGGCGACGCGCAGGCGCGCCACTTTCTTTTGTCATTGGAAAGGATGATGCACATGAAGGCAGCACGCTGGTACGAGGCGGGCGACATTCGCGTCGAGGACGTTCCCGAGCCACAGGTTGACGACTACTATGACGTCAAGGTGAGGCTGCACTGGTGCGGCATCTGCGGCTCCGACCTGCACGAATACCTCATGGGCCCGATCTTTATCCCCGTGGGCACCCCGCATCCCATCACCGGCGAGAAGGCACCCGTGATCTTGGGCCATGAGTTCTCCGGCGAGGTCGTCGACGTGGCCCCGGGCGTCACCAACGTCAAGGTGGGTGACCGCGTGGTCGTGGAACCCCTCGTCTGCGACGACACCTGCCCGGCCTGCCAATCCGGCCACGAGAACCTCTGCGTGAACCTCGGCTTCCACGGCCTCGCCGGCCGGGGCGGCGGGTTTGCCGACTACACGACGTTCCGCCACCGGTTCGTCCACAAGATTCCCGACTCCCTGCCGTACGACAAGGCCGCGCTCGTCGAGCCGCTCGCCGTGGGCTACCACTCGCTCGAGGCCGGGGGCTTCCAGGCGGGCATGACGGCGGTCGTGGCCGGCGCGGGCACGATCGGCCTCGCGACGGTCGAGTCGCTACGCGCGCTGGGCGCCAAGCAGGTCATCATGGTCCAGCGCAAGTCGGTCCGCCAGGAGTACGCCAAGAACTCCGGCGCCGACGTGGTTCTTGACCCCAATGAGTGTGACGTGGTCGAGGAGATTAAAAAGCGCACGGACGGCTTTGGCGCCGACGTGGCGTTTGAGTGCACGGGCGCCGAGACCGTCTTCCACAAGCTGCTCGACGCGGTCCACGTGGGCGGCACCGTGGTCGTCACCTCCATCTGGGAGAAGCCCGTCCAGCTCGACCTCAACGACGTCTGCATCCCCGAGAAGAAGGTCGTGGGCTCCATCGCCTACTGCGGCAGCGACTTTGACAACGTGATCGAGCTTTTGTCCTCCGGCAAGATTCCGGCCAACGGCTTCATCACCAAGAAGATTGCCCTCGACGACATCGTCGAGGAGGGCTTCAAGACCTTGACCGGCCCCGAGAAGAAGAAGCAGGTCAAAATCATCGTGAGCAACAACTCCGAGGAGCTCGCCACGGTCTAGGCGACCGCCCGGGCATGCGCGGGAGGGGATCGGGGGCCACTGCGCCCCCGACCCCCTCGCCAAAGGGCATTGAGAACAGCGTGACTCCCACCGTGACGGGCTGTCGTGCGCTCAGCTTCTGAGGGACACGTGCACCGCTCCGTTTCCGTCTGCCCTGTGCAGGGTTGCCCTCCCACGCGAGCGCAGGGAAACGAGGAGAGGGCGCTGTCGAATGAGTGACGGCCTGCACGCAGCGCGCTAGCGCCCGCGCTCCCGACGACGCTCGACGCGGGCCCGCAGGGCAACGCGGCGCAGCTCGCGGCAGCGCGCAGCGTCCATGGCCGGGACCCCCTCGAGGGGATAGGCGATGCCGAGCCGCTCGTACTTGACGCGGCCCATCGTGTGGTAGGGGAGCAGGTCGAGCCCGATCACGTTGTCCCAGTCGCCGATGATGCGCCCGACGCCGGCGACCTCCTCCTCACCGTCGGTGAGGCCGGGCACCACGACGTGGCGCACGACCACGGGCACGCCGCGGCGCGCCAGCTCGTCTCCCAGCGCGAGCGCGTGCGTCGCGGAAAGGCCGCACAGCCTCCTGTGGAGGGCGGGGTCGGACGCCTTGATGTCGAGCAGCACGAGGTCGCATTCGTCCAGAAGGGCCGAGAAGCGCTCGGCACCCGCAGTCTCGTAGGTAGCCCCGGAGGTGTCGAGGCAGGTGTGGATGCGCCCGGCGGGGGCGGCGTGGGCGGCGGCGAAGAGGGCGGCCACGAAGTCCGCCTGCGCCATGGGCTCGCCCCCCGTGGCCGTGATGCCGCCGCGACGGTAGAAGGGGCGGTTGCGCTCGAATACCCCCAGGATCTCGCGCACGCTCGTCTCGTCGCCCGGCCCCGCGCCGTCGGGGCCGGCAAAGGCCCAGGTGTCTGGGTTGTGGCAGTAAGCGCAGCGCAGAGGGCACCCCTGGCAGAAGACCACGAGGCGGGTGCCGGGGCCGTCAACGGTGCCAAAGGTCTCCAGGGAGTGGACCCGCCCGCGCACGGCGAGCGGGTCTGTGGTCGCGTCCGCGTGGGGAGCGACCGACAAGGCTACAGCGCCTCGTGGAAGGTGCGTGAGATCACGTCGTCCTGCTGCTCCTTGGTGAGGGACGCGAACTTGACGGCGTAGCCGGAGACGCGGATGGTGAGCTGCGGGTACTTCTCGGGGTGGGCCTGCGCGTCAAGGAGCGTGTCGCGCGTGAACACGTTGACGTTGAGGTGATGGCCGCCCTCCTCGGCGTAGCCGTCTATCATGCTCACGAGGTTGTCGACCTGCTCGGGGGAGGCGTCGGAGGTCTTCATGGTGGTTCCTTTCTCGAGTGGCGGCGTCGGGTCGGGGCCCGGTGCCGAGAGTTCGGCCTAGCGGCAGCCGCAGTCGCCGCATGCGCCCGCCGGGTTCTCTATCTGAAGGTCGACGCCGAGGGCGTCGAGGTCGAGCTCGTCGAAGAGCACCGAGTCGGCCTTGCCGAGCGCGTCGGGGACGATGGAGAAGGTGTTGGAGATGCCGTCCTGCGCGTCGCCAAAGGGGAGCTTGGCCACGCTGGCGAGCGAGGCCACGGCACCGTGGGTGTCTCGTCGGTGCATGGGGTTGGCTCCCGGGGCGAACGGCTCGCCTGCGCGTCGGCCGTCGGGCGTGTTGCCGGTCTTCTTGCCGTAGACGACGTTCGAGGTGATCGTGAGGATGGAGGTCGTGGGCACGGAGTCGCGGTAGGTGTCGTTCTCGCGCACGCAGGCCATGAACCGCTCGACGACGTCGTGGGCGATGCCGTCGACGCGGTCGTCGTCGTTGCCGTACCGGGGGGAGTCGCCCTCGATGACGTAGTCGGTGACCAGTCCGGTCTTGTCGCGCACCACGCGAACCCGGGCGTACTTGATGGCGGAGAGGGAGTCTGCGACCACGGAGAGCCCTGCGATGCCCGTGGCGAACCAGCGGTGGACGTGCTCGTCGTGCAAGGCCATCTGCAGCCGCTCGTAGCAGTACTTGTCGTGCATGTAGTGGATGACGTTGAGCGCGTTGACGTAGACGCCGGCCAGCCACGCCATCATGTCGCGGTACTTGGCCACGACGTCGTCGTAGTCGAGGTAGTCACCCTCGACCGGCCGCAGGCGGGGGCCCACTTGCTCGCCGGTGACCTCGTCGCGCCCGCCGTTGATGGCGTACAGCAGGCACTTGGCCAGGTTGGCACGGGCACCGAAGAACTGCATCTCCTTGCCGATGCGCATCGAGGAGACGCAGCAGGCGATTGCGTAGTCGTCGCCGTGGTAGACGCGCATGAGGTCGTCGTTCTCGTACTGGATGGAGCTCGTGGCGATGGAGATGCGGGCGCAGTAGCGCTTGAAGGCCACGGGCAGGCGCGTCGACCAGAGCACCGTGAGGTTGGGCTCGGGCGAGGTGCCCATGTTCTCGAGGGTGCGCAGGAGGCGGAAGCTCGTCCTGGTGACCATCGAGCGCCCGTCGACGCCCATGCCGCCGATTGACTCGGTGACCCACTGCGGGTCGCCGGAGAACAGGTCGTTGTACTCCGGCGTGCGCGCGAACTTGATCATGCGGAGCTTCATGACGAGGTGGTCGACGATCTCCTGGGCTCCCTCCTCGGTGAGGGTCCCGGCCGCGAGGTCGCGCTCGGCGTAGACGTCGAGGAAGGCGGAGTTGCGACCGATGGACATGGCTGCGCCGTTCTGCTCCTTGACGGCGGCGAGATATCCCAGGTAGAGCCACTGGACGGCCTCCTGGAAGGTGGCCGCAGGCCCAGAGATGTCCAGGCCGTAGACCTCTCCGAGTCGCTTGAGCTCCCCCAGGGCGCGGATCTGCTCGGAGAGCTCCTCGCGGTGGCGGATGGTCTTCTCGCTCATGGTCTTCTGCGTGCCGGCCTTCTCGGCCCTCTTCTCGGCGATGAGGGCGTCGACGCCGTAGAGCGCCACGCGCCGGTAGTCGCCGATGATGCGCCCGCGCCCGTAGGCGTCGGGCAGGCCGGTGATGATGTGGGAGTGGCGGCAGGCGCGCATCTCGGGCGTGTAGGCGTCGAAGACGCCGGCGTTGTGGGTCTTGCGGTTGTGGGTGTAGAACTCGACGATCTGGGGGTCGACCTCGTAGCCGTTCTGCTCGCAGGCGGCCTGGGCCATGCGGATGCCGCCGTTGACCATGAGGGCGCGCTTGAGGGGCTTGTCGGTCTGCAGGCCCACGATCTTCTCGAGGGGCTGGTCGATGTAGCCGGCGGGGTGGCTCACGATCGTGGAGACGACCTTGGTGTCCATGCCCAGGACGCCGCCCGCCTCCTGCTCGGCGGAGAAGAGGTCCATGACCTCGTCCCAGAGCCTGGCGGTGTTCTCGGTGGGTCCGGCGAGAAACGACTCGTCGCCGTCGTAGGGGGTGTAGTTCCTCTGGATGAAGTCGCGGACGTCGATCTGGTGCTCCCAGCTACCGCCCGTAAAGCCCTGCCATGCCTGTTGGCTCACTGCTCACGCTCCCTTGTCTGATGCCGTTGCGCATCTTTGCGGATAACGGGTTCGTCCAACCTATCAGAGATGCTCCCCGTGCATGACCAGAAAGGGGCGGCCTTAGGGGCCCCCGTGCAATTTACACAACATCTTGTGTCTTGTGACAAAGTCGACGCCAACTAGTGGCGTCGTTTGGGCCCGCTGCAAAAAGGGGCCGCGTCACCGTCCCGTCCTGGCGGCAACGCGGCTCCGAGCGGGGCATGCGAGAGGCGAGGAGGACCCTAGGCGGCCTTGTCGTCGGGCATGATCCAGAACTTGAGCAGGGGAAAGCTCACGACGACGGCGAGAAGCGTGTTGACCACCGAGGCCACGGTCCCGGCCAACGTGGCGTCCATGCCGAAGGTAGTGGTGCAGAAGTCCGTGACGTAGCCCGGCAAGATTAGGTTCACCACGACGATGAGCACGGCGAGAAGGGCGTACTTCCAGGCGGCGTCGGCAAAGGAGGCGTCGGATTTGAAGACCCACCTCATCTGAACGAAGAAGTTGACCACCTGGGCAAGCACCTCGGCGACGAGGAAGGTGACGAAGCCCCCCAGACCGTTCGAGCTGGGCTGCGTGTAGTCAAAGATGAGGAAGTGAAAGGGATCGGTCATCTTGAGGGCGTTGATAAAGAGCGCCGTGCCCGCCCACACGAGCACGAAGCGCGCGATGGTTGAGACGTTGGAGAGCACGTTGAACTTGATGAACTCCCAGATGCCCTGGTGCTCCTCGGTCCACGTCTTGAAGCTCATGGTCGGTCCTTTCTGTTGCGCGGCAGCTATGCCGAGCGAGGCTGGGAGGCGGCGGCAATCTTACGGGAGAGCAGGGCGTTCTGGACGAGGTTGGCGACAAACTCCACGATCAGGCGCACGAGTCCGATGACCCAGAAGCCGCGGATCTCCATGACGAGGGAGTCGACCATGCGCATGTTGACCATGCCGTTGGTCATCTTTGCCAGCGCGCGCAGCGGCATGTTCCAGATGAATAGCACGTTGAGGTTGGGGTGCCCGGAGCGCTCCGAGGAGTTCTTGATCGTACGCAGTACGAGCCAGACGATCCAGAAGAGGGGCGAGCGCCCGTGGTTGAGGTCGCGAAAGCACATGTTGCAGCCGATCTCGGCCGCGCCCCCGGGCACCAGGTGGCCAAGGAGAGCCGCGAAGTGGGCGTCGTCGACATGGGCGACGTCGGCGGTCTCGTAGGGCCTGACGTCGACGCCCTCGTAGGGGTCGGGCGCGCCGGTGCCGGAGAGCTCGACGTGGCCCGTGAGGCGGACGTCGTCGGCGGAGGCGGCCACGCGCAGCTCGTAGGTGCCGCCCTCGACCTCCCACTGGTTGGTGCGCACGTTGAAGTAGCGGAAGGCCTTGTCGCCCAGCTCTATGGTTACGCGCCGGCTCTGGCCGGCCTCGAGCTCCACCCGGGCGAAGCCCTTGAGCTCCTGCTCCGGGCGAAAGACCGCGTGGTCGGGCTTGGAGATGTAGAGCTGCGCGACCTCGGTCCCCGCGCGGGGACCGTCGTTGACGAGCGTGAACGAGACGTCCCACTCGCTGAGCTCGAGGTCAGCGTAGGAGAAGCTCGTGTAGGACAGGCCGTAGCCAAAGGGGTAGGCCACGGGGACGCGCGCCGTCTGGTAGTAACGGTAGCCCACGTAGAGGCCCTCGCGATACTCGGCGGCGAGCGCGTCGGCGGGGAAGCTCTCGGCGCTGGCCACGTCCGCGTAGCGCACGGGCCAGGTCTCGGCGAGCTTGCCGGACGGGTTGACCCTGCCCGAGACCACGTCGAGCGCCGCCCCGGCGCCGGCCTGACCGCCCAGGGCGCAGTAGAGGATGCTGCGCGCGTCGGCGACCCAGCCGGTCTCCACGGCCGAGCCGGCGCTGAGCAGCACGACCACGTTGGGGTTGACCTGGGACACGGCGTGCGCGAGCTCGACCTGGTTCTCGTTGAGGCGCATGCTGCGGCGCTCGGCTCCCTCGGACTCGGCGATCTCGTCGAGGCCCAGGCAGAGCAGAATGACGTCGGCGCGGCGAGCCAGGTCGAGCGCGGCCTCGCGCCTGGACTCGTTTTTGCCGCCGTGGCGCTCGAAGCCCGGCTCGTAGCCCACGAGGGAGAGATCGGTCTCGTCGATGAGGCCAAGCAGACTGTCCACCTTGGTGGAGTTGACGGCAGAGGAGCCGGCGCCCTGGTAGCGCGGCGTCTTGGCGAAGTCGCCGATGAGGGCAACCTTGACCGAGGGGGGCAGGGGCAGCAGGGACCCCTCGTTCTTGAGCAGAACGCAGCCGGCCGCCGCGGCTTCGCGGGCCAGCCGGTGGTGGGCCTCGACGTCAAAGGACGCGGGCGCCCCCTCGACGCCGGCGCGCGTCGCGAGCACGAGCTCGATCGCCTCGTCGGCGCGCTCGTCCACGTCTGCCTCGGAAAGGGTGCCGGCCTTGACGGCGGCGATGAGCTCGCGCACGGAGCCCAGCCCCGGGGCGGGCATCTCGAAGGTGGAGCCCGCCCGGACGCCGGCGACGTGGTCGTTGGAGCCTCCCCAGTCGGTGACGACGGCGCCCCCGAAGCCCCACTCGCCGCGCAGGATGTCCTTGAGCAGGTGGGGGCTCTCGTTGGCGTAGGTGCCGTTGACGAGGTTGTACGAGCTCATAATCGACTTTGGGTCGGACTCGCGCACGCAGATCTCAAAGGCGGTGAGGTAGATCTCGCGCAGGGTGCGCTCGTCGACGACGGAGTCGGAGGCCTGGCGGCGCGTCTCCTGGCTGTTGACGGCAAAGTGCTTGGGGCAGGCCGCGATGCCGTTGGACTGGATGCCGCGCACGTAGCCTGCGGCCATCTTGCCCGCGAGGTAGGGGTCCTCCGAGAAGTACTCGAAGTTGCGGCCGCACAGGGGGTTGCGCTTGATGCACAGGCCGGGGCCCAGCAGCGTTCCCACGCCCTGCGCCGCGGCCTCCTCGCCCATGGCGGCCCCCACGCGCTCGCCGAGCGCGGGGTTCCAGCTGTTGGCCACGGTGACGGCGGTGGGGAAGCACGTCGCCGGCTCCGAGCCGTTGAGGCCCAGGTGGTCGGCCGCCCCCGCCTGATGGCGCACGCCGTTGGGACCGTCTGAAAACTCGAGGGAGCCCACGCCCACCCGCTCGTTGGGCCAGGTTCCAAAGGTGGTGGCACCCTGGAGCAGCGCGCACTTCTCGGCAAGCGAGAGCTTCTTGAGTATGTCGGCGTGTCTCATGTTCGCTCCTTCAGGCAACGCTTCGCGACTCGTCTCGTCGCGTTTTATGATACGAGCGCGCGGGTCCCGCTTGCGCGCGCCGACACGACCGGCGCCGAGGGGGACACGATCGGTGCGCCTCACACCTTAGGATAGGGACCAGCCTCCCTCGAGGCGGACTTCTGACGCAAGCGGTCGCGGGGACGGCGCGAGCTGCGGCGCGGATGCGCGGACGGCTGGGACCAGGAGGAGCTTTCCGTGCTCGAAAAAGCGTTTCGCCGCCGCTTCGGACGCCTCCCGGTGACCCTGGGTGTAGATTTTTTGAATATATTTTAAAAACGGGAAGGAAAGTCGTATTCTCTCCATGAAGCGCGAGGAGTTAGTGGGTTGAAACTAGCTTTTCGCAGGGGAGGATTGGTGCTCACGCCGCGGCGACAGGGGCGTGATGGAGCATCAGAAAAGTAGGAGGGGAACCACCATGGGACTTACTCAGACGGCGGAGCGCGCGGCGCTCAACAAGCTCGTCGACTACATCGACGACGATCCGGCGGCTCACATCGACAAGATCATGGATCTGGTCAACAAGCTGGTGCCCGACTCGGTGTTTCCCAACCAGCGCAAGGCGTTCTCCGACGCCATCGAGAGCCGGGGCAACTGGTACCAGCTCATGATGAAGGTCTTTGACCTCAACCCCGAGATGCGCACCAAGCTCCTCAAGGCGCTTCTCATCGACGGAAACCTGCTCGCGTGGCCGGTCCAGGAGAAGGCACGTGACAAGTACGACTGCAACATCCCGTGGGCCATCCTGCTCGACCCCACGAGCGCCTGCAACCTGCACTGCATCGGCTGCTGGGCGGCCGAGTACGGCTACAAGCAGAACCTCACCTTCGACGAGATCGACTCGATCGTGACCCAGGGCAAGGCCCTTGGCACGCACATGTACATCTACACGGGCGGCGAGCCTCTCGTGCGCAAGGCCGACCTCATCAAGATTTGCGAGAAGCACCCCGACTGCATGTTCCTCTGCTTCACCAACTCGACGCTCATCGACGAGAAGTTCTGCCAGGACATGATTCGCGTGGGCAACTTCGTGCCCGCCATCTCAGCCGAGGGCAACGAGCGCACGACCGACGCCCGTCGCGGCGAGGGCGTCTACTTCAAGATCGAGCAGGCCATGGATCTTCTGAGCTCCCACAAGCTCCCCTTTGGCATCTCGTGCTGCTGGACCAAGGACAACGCGGACACGGTGGCGACGGAGGAGAACATCGACTGGATGATCGACAAGGGAGCCCTGTTCTCCTGGTACTTCCACTTCATGCCCGTCGGCCGCAACGCCACCGCAGAGCTCATACCCACGCCCCGACAGCGCGAGAAGATGTACCGCTTCATCCGCGAGATGCGCGAGAAGAAGCCGATCTTCACGCTCGACTTCCAAAACGACGGGGAGTACGTGGGCGGCTGCATCGCCGGTGGTCGTCGTTACCTGCACATCAACGCCGCCGGTGACGTGGAGCCCTGCGTCTTCATCCATTACTCCAACGCCAACATCCGCGACATGAGCCTGCTTGATGCGCTGCGCTCGCCCATCTTCATGAAGTACTACGAGGGGCAGCCGTTCAACAACAACCACCTCAAGCCCTGTCCCATGCTCGAGAATCCCGAGACGCTGCCCCAGATGGTGGCCGAGACCGGTGCGCGCTCGACCGACCTGGTCGAGAAGGAGTCGCCTCAGCAGCTTGCGGAGAAGACGCGCCCCGCTGCCGAGGCATGGGCTCCCGTGGCCGACCGCCTCTGGGAGGACGAGCAGAGCAGCCTCTACGAGAAGCGCCACGGAGAGGTCCAGGGCATGGCGGCCTCTGACATGAAGCGCTTCGAGTGCACCGGGCATCGCGGCTACTCCGCCAGGGAGACCGCGATGAAGTAGGGCGTGCGGCTCATACAGCTCAGGTCGCCGCGCGGGGGGCGGGTCGCTTTTGGCGGCTCGCCCCCTTGGCGTCGGCGCGCGGCCTCTGGCGCGCGACCGCGTTCGTAAATCGAGGACTGGGGCAGTCGCCGACGAGAAATGCTTGCGAATCAAGAGCCATGGCACGCAGAGGTCGCCTGAGGTCTGCCCCAGTCCCAATTTTGTGAGCGAATGAGGCGTCCCCATGCCACGGGTCCGAATTCGCGAGCAGGGGTGTCCCGCTTTGCGGCGTGTCGTGCCTAGGCGTCGGCGTGGTCCCTGTCGGCTCCCTTGGTGGTTTTCCCGGTGCGACGCTCGCGCAGGGCGGGCAGGATGCGACGGACGAACCACCAGACGAGCACCACGACCACGGCGGCGAGAATGACCAGCTTGACGATGTCCGAGATCCACTCCGCCTCGGCCGTGACGCTCTGCCAGGCGCTGCCCGCCGTCGCTCCCAGCACGCACAGGACGGTGTTCCAGACGAGCGAGCCGGCGAGGGTGTAGAGGGAGAAGCGCACCGGGCTCATCCGCGCGGTGCCCGCCGGGATGGAGATGAGGCTGCGGACCACGGGGACGCAGCGGCAGACAAGGACGGTGAGCTGGCCCTTGCGGTCGAACCAGCCGATGGCATGCGTGACGTCGTCGGACTTGAAGCCCAGAAGCCGCATCGGGGGCGTGTCGAGAAAGCTGGAGAGGCGCTCGCGCGAGAGGATGCGACCGAGCCCGTAGAGCACGAACGCCCCGGTGACGGAACCGACCGTCGCGGCGGCGACGACGCCGGGCAGGACGAGGTCGGTCGAGGTGGTGAAGAAGCCCGAGAGGGGCAGGATGAGCTCGGAGGGAATGGGCGGGAACACGTTCTCGAGAAAGATGAGCGCTGATATGGCAAGATAGCCAAACTGGTTGATAAAGTCGTAGAAGGCGGCTTCCATGAAGCTCCTTTGGCGGTGCGGTTAATGGGGGCATTATGCCCTTTGCCGGCCGTCCCCGCCGTAAAACCAGGGATTGCACAGAAGTCGCGGTGGCCCGGCTGCGGCCGGGCCACCTTGTCTAGGCGTGGAGGCGTCTGCGCACGAGGGGCACGGCGAGCGCCGCAAGTCCGAGAGCGGCCAGAAGCGATGCCGGTGAGGGCCCCTCCCCGGTGCCGGGGAGAAGCGGCATGAAACTGCGTGGCGTCTGCGTGACGGCGTCCGCGTCATGGTCCTCGAGGCTCTCTTTGCCGCCGTTGCGGAAGAGGTCGAGAGCGGCGGTGTTGTCGAGAACGCATCCCGTCTCGTAGGCCTCGGTCACCCGCAGGTGAAGGACGGCCGAGGAGAGCGTCTGGTCGTGGTCTGCCACGACGTCATCCAGATCGTCGTGGACGTCCTTGAGGTCGGAGCGGTCCCAGTCCCCGACGCGCGTGGTGAAGTCCTTCTCGACGCGCCCGTACTCGAATCGGACGGCGGTCACGTGCTCGTCGGACGCGATCCCAAGGTCGGACGCGGCGAGCTCGACGCTGTCCCCGGCGGCGACGTCCGTCTTCCAGAGCCTCCAGCCGGCGTATTCCAGTGCCCTGCCGTCGCCTTCGAGCCAGGGGTTCGCATGAGCGTCCGAGCGCGTCGCGTTGGCGCCTGCGGGGTCGACGTAGCCTATGGGTGTCTGGTCGGTCTGGTACCAGACGTTCAGAAGGCCGTCGTAGTCCCCGGTGACGCGCGGCGTCGTGATGCCCACGAGCTCGGCGAGACCGTCTCTGACCCCGTCGAGCGAGTCCGTGACGGTGAGCTCGTCGACCCAGGTCGAGCTCGTGTTGCGAAAGTCGAGGCTGTAATCGTAGAGACCCTCCTCGGATACGGAGACGCTGGCCCGGTTGGCCCCGTCGCCGTCTTCCACCGTGTTCGGGTCAAGGGCGTCGGCGATCTCCTGGCGCTTGTCCAGCTGTCCCGTGACCGAGACGGGCTCGTCGTAGAGCACCACCTTCTGAATCTCTCCGGCCTCGGCGACCTCGAACGTGACGGACTGCGACTGGTCGTAGGCGTGGGGCGTCATCGTCTCGGTGAGGACGTACGTGCCGGGTGCGAGCCGCTCGATGAGGTGGGGCCCCTCGGTCGAGGTCCAGGCATCGACGACGGTGCCCACGGAGTCGGTGACGCTGAGGGACGCTCCGGGGATCTCCTCCTCGGTGGTTACGTCGCGCTTGGAGACCTCGACTCTGGTGTGGTCGTTCTCCAGGAACGCGCTGGCCTGTCCTGCGTCGTCGAACCAGTCAGCGGAGATGATGCCGTCCTCACCCACGTGGACGCTGTGTCGGGTGGCGTCCGTCACGTAGCCGGGCACGGGCGCGGACTCCTGAAGGTACCAGTCTCCCGGCGCGATCTTCTCGATGCGCAGGATTCCGTCGTCGCCGACGGTGACGCTGCGCGCTCCCTCGGCCTCGCCCGGCGCGTCTCCCGCATCTGCGCTCCACCAGGAGAAGACCGTTCCGGGAAGCGTCATCTCGGGGGAGCCCAGCTCGGCCTTGGTGATGGTGAGGGAGTTGGCGACGTTGCTCGCTTCCGTCGCGGCCTCCACGACCGGGGTCTCGGGGTCCTCGTAGGTGAGGGTGAACTCGTGGGGGATGGCATCGAGGACGTAGCCTGCGGGGACCTTCGTCTCGACGAAGGCGTAGGTGGCGCTCCCGTCTGCGAGGGGGAGGCCGTCGAGCGAGGCCCGGCCCTCACCGTCGCAGATGACGTGCCCCATGACCTGGCCCTCGACCGCTTGAATCGTTCCATCCGGGGACGTCATTGCCTCGCGTGCGATTACGTCGAACTCCGCGCCCGCGAGCGCCGCGCCGCTCTGCGCGTCCGTCTTGACGATGGTGGCGCGGCCCGTGGCCTGCGCGTCCGTGTAGCGCGCGACGACTACCGGAGGAAGCGTCGCGTCCGCGGCAACGACGGCCTGCACGTCTTTTGTGCCGACGAGATAGGGGGCGGGCGCGGCGGTCTCGTGGAGGTAGTAGGTGCCCGGGACCAGGCGCTGGGGCAGGGTCAGCGTGCCCGTCTCGTCGGTCGTGAACTCGCTGAGCTCGACGTGGGTGGGATACCAGCTCTCCTGCGTGACCGGGGAGCCGTCCTCGCGCAGGATCTGGAAGGAGAACCCCGCCAGGGGCACGGTGAGCCCGCTCGTGGCGTCGACCTTCACGACCTGCAGCCGCGCGGAGAGTGCGTGGTTGTCGACGATGTACTGCAGCTTCGCGCCGGCGGACATGGCGTCGGGCGAGAGGGTCCAGTCACCGACGTGGGAGAAGCCCTCCGGAACGCTGCTCTCGACCTCGTGAATGGTGTATCCGGCCGCATCGTAGGGAAGGGCCCCACCCGCGGCTTCGGGTCGCGTGCCCGCGCCGAACCAGAGGTTCGGGTCCGAGGCGGTGTCGGCGTAGCCGGAGGCGTTCGTCTCGATGGTGCCCACGACCGCTCCCGTGGTGTTGCTCACGATCTGGAACTGCACCCCGGCGGCGGGCTTCTCGATCCCCGAGCCCTCGTCGAGGCCGTCGTCAGCGAACTTTGTCAGCTCGAGGTCGAACGCGACGACGTCCTCGGAGACGGGGTCGTTCGGGGAGAGATCGACCGTGTCCGCGTCGCCGAGCTCGGTGGCGCTCGCGTGATACGTGCGGACGGTCGCGTCAGGCAGGTAGCCGGCGGGTGCCCTGGTCTCCGTGACCTGCACCCGTCCGAGGGGGAGCCTCTCGAAGCGTGCGGTGCCGGTCGCGTCGGTGACAGCAAGGTGCGTGTCTCCGTTGGCGTCCACGGCGGTGAACTCGGCGCCCTCGAGAGAGGCTCCCGGCTGCGCCGCGCCCCCGGTGGCGGAGTCCTGCTTGCGCACGACGAGCGTGACGGTGCCGGGCTCGTCGATGAGCTGCTCCGTGGAGTTCTCGACGCCCGTCTGGAAGTACGTGCGCTCGGGGTTGGCCACGAATCCGCTCGGGGCCTTTGTCTCGACGGCGTAGTAGCGCTCGTTGGGCGAGAGGGTGCAGCTCGCGCGCCCGTCCGCATCCGTCGTGACCGTGGCCACGAGCTCGTCGTCGGACTCCCGGCGAACCTCGTAGGTGGCTCCGGCGAGGGAGTACTCATCGTTGCCGCTCGTGAGGGTGGCGTCGGCCGAGCCCTTGGAGAGGGTCACGGTTACGTTTCTCTGCACGACGAGCATGTTCTGGACGCGAGGGGAGGGGGCGTGGTAGACGCGAACCGCGGCGTGGTTCCAGGGACCGTCCTCGGACCCGTGCGCCTGGGCCGCCTCGTAGAGGGAGACGGCGGCCTCGCGTACCACGCCGCTGGTGGGGCCGTAGTCGGAGAGGCTGTAGCCGCCGCTCCCGTCATCGCTGACGCCTGCGGGCACGTGGCAGTCGGCGCCCGGCTCGATGTAGCCGCACTCCATGTAGACGGCGATGGCCGTGGCGGTTCGGGCTCCCAACTCGCTGAGCTGGTGGCCCGCGACCGTCGTGGTGTTGGGGTAGCCGTTGTAGGCGATGTAGGCGAGCGGCCCCGAGGCATAGTCCCACCCCGCGTCATAGACCTCGGCCTCCTCGTTGTAGCGCCCCATGTTCATGCAGTAGCCGATGGTGAGCACGTCTCCCGTCCCGTCGACGTCAAAGTAATGGATGAAGTTGGGAAAGCCGTCATGGGAGTCGGAGCCGAGGCTGCTTCGAAGGGTGACGGCGTCGTCGAGGGCCTGCGCCAGCGTGGTTGGGCCTGCCATGCCCAAGAGCTGGGAGAGCATGAGCGCGTACGCGAGAAGCGCGGCGCGTACCCTCCTTCCGACCTGCCCCTTAGGTCCTCTGTCCCCTGGTAGTTGTCCTGTGCTCATGCATGCTCCTCTCCTCCGATGCCTGGGTGGGGAGCGTATCAGGGACGTCATGTGCGCTGTCTTACCTTTGTCTGACCCGTGCCTGACGGCACCGCTCAGAGATGCCAGAGGATAAGAGCGATTCCATCTTTTTTCCGGGAGCGGTGGGATGCGGGCTGCGGGCGCGCAGTCGCGGCAGGTGGCGGTTCTAGTCGTGCACTCTTTGTCTTGCCACGATCCGCCTCTCTGCGTCCACGTCTGCCGTGCTGAACGCCTGGGATAGCGTCGCCGGTCTCATCGAGTGCGCGAAAGTTCCCGTCTTGCGATGGGCGTCAGGAACTGCCAACGGGGAAAGCGTCGCCGAGAAGTACGCTCTCCTCGTCCGAGCGGCCCGACTTTCGCGCGCTCGATTCTAAGGCCCCCGCGGCGTATGGTTTCTGGGCTGCCGGGGGTCCCGCCAAGGGGGATAGTAAGAGGAGCAGACATGAGGAAGCGAGGCTGCGGCGAGAGGCAGCACGCGGCCAGAGGAGAGAGGAACGTCATGTCAGACAAGAAGAGGCTGCTGTTCGTGGTGGGATCGCTGCGCAGGGGGTCGTTCAACCGGATCCTGGCGACCCATGCCGCCGAGCATCTGGCCGATCAAGCCGAGGTCGAGATTCTTGAGTACGCGGACGTGCCGCTCATGAACCAGGACATCGAATTTCCCGCCCCTGCGTCGGTGAGCCGCGTGCGCGCGTCCTTCTCGGCCGCCGATGCCGTCTGGTTCTTCTCGCCGGAGTACAACCGCACCATGACGGCTCCCATGAAGAACGTAATCGACTGGATGAGTCGTCCGCTCGTTGCGGGGGACTATAAGACACCGCTTCCCCTCACGGGAAAGCCCGCGGCCATCTCGGGCGTCGGCGGCGCGAATGCCACGGCGGGCTCCCGCGCGGCGCTTCGCGCGCTCCTCGAGGTTGTCAAGGCCCGCCCGGTCCAGGGCGACGGCGAGGGCTTCTCCCTGCCCGCCGCAACGTGGGCCACGGGCGTCTACGAGATCCCGGCCGAGGACGCCGCGCGCCTCGACGCCCAGGCAGACGGGCTTCTCGCCGCGCTCTAGGGACTCCCTCCCGTGCGAGGTGGGCAACAAAAAGAGCCGCGAGGCCGCTTGCCGCGACCCCGCGCCTCCGCACCGAGACGAAGCGAGCGCGTCCGCTAGAGTGCGGACTCGTAGATGGCCCGCGCGTCGGCCATGGTGAGGAGCTTGAACTCGCCGAACTCCGGTCCCTTGTTCTGCTCGAGGGTCTCGAGCAGCGCGGGGATCTGCTCCTTCGTGACGCCGAGCTCCCCGAGCGTGCGCGGCATGCCGATCGAGACGAAGAAGCTCTGGAGCTCGTCGATCGTGGCGGTGACCGCGTCGGTGACGGCCTCCTCGGGCTCCACGTCGACGCCGTCTGCGGCGGGGTCCACGGGCTCGATGCCAAAGACGTCGCGCCCGAAGGAGCAGAAGCGCTCGGGGCAGGTGCGCCACACGTAGCGCATCCAGGCCGGGAAGATGACGGCGAGGCCGGCGCCGTGCGTGACGCGCGCGTCGTGCGCCGAGAGCTCGTGCTCGAGGCCGTGGCTCTCCCAGCCGCCCGCCGAGCTCCCGCCGGGCTCGGTGCCGCGCCCGAGCCCGGCGAGGCCGTTGTGGGCGAGCATGCCCGCCCACATGATGTTGGCGCGCGCGTCGTAGTCTGTGGGGTCAGCGAGCGCGCGCGGGGTCTCCTTGATGAGGCAGCGGATGATTCCGGTGGCCACGTTGTCGGTGATGGGCACCGGGCCCGCGGCCGAGAAGTAGCGCTCCATGACGTGCGCGATCATGTCGCTGACGCCGGCTGCGGTCTGGTACGGGGGCAGCGTGAAGGTGAGCTCCGGGTCCATGAAGGCGAGCACGGGGCGTCTCAGGTCAAAGGGGATGCCGCGTTTGAGGGAGAGCTCGTCGTTGGTGATGACGCACCCCGCGGAGGCCTCCGATCCCGCGGCGGGGATGGTGAGGACGCTCGCCACGGGAAGCTCTCCCGCGGGCTTGGGGGCTCCCGTGAAGAGGTCCCAGACGTCTCCGGCGTAGGGGACGCCGACCGCGATCGACTTGGCGGTGTCGATGACCGAGCCTCCCCCCACGGCGAGGACCAGGTCGCAGCCAATCTCGCGTGCGGTCCGGATGCCGTCGCGCACGGGGCCGACCTCGGGGTTGGGACGAATCCCGCCCAGCTCGGTGTGGGCGATTCCGGCCTCGTCAAGAGACGCGAGCACGCGACCGAGCGTGCCCGTGCGAACCACGGAGCCCTGCCCGTAGATGACGAACGCGTGGGCGTAACCCGCGGAGGCGAGCTCCGGCCCCACGCGATCCGTGACGCCGCGCCCGAAGACGAACTTGGTGGGGGAGCAGAATGTAAAGTCGTTCATGGGAGTCCTTTCTCTTGGTGGCTGATAACAGCTTAGCGCTTAGGTGTAGCATGATTTTATCGACAGTCGAAGGGGGAGCTTGTGCGCACGCTGGCCAATATCATCTGGATTGTCCTGGGAGGCCTGGCGACGGCGCTTGGGTGGGCGCTCGCCGGGCTCATCTTCTACGTCAGCGTCGTGGGCATTCCCCTGGGGCGGCAGTGCATGAAGATGGCCTCGCTCACGCTTGCGCCGTTCGGCAGACAGATTGTCTACGGGGGCGGCGCTCCGAGCCTCGTGGCGAACCTGTTCTGGGTGGTGCTCGTCGGCATCTGGATGGCGGCGGCGTATGCTGTGAGCGGCGTCGTCTGGTGCGCCACGATCATCGGCATACCCTACGGTCTGCAACTTCTCAAGATGGCCAAGCTCTCGCTTTTTCCGTTTGGAGCTCAGGTCTACTAGCCCGACAAGTCCCCTCAGGCTCCAAAAAAAGCCTTCGTTGGAGGTCTACGCGCGGCCCAAATCACGCATTACGTCGCCCACGACGCCCTCGACCGTCATGCCGCGGCGGGCGAGAAGCTCCTCGGGGTCGTAGCGGTCGAGAAAGGCGCGCGGCAGGCCGTAGCAGCGCACGCGTGCGTCTCCGCGTTCGGCTAGGACGCGCGCGCAGCGCTCGCCGAAGCCGCCCTCCACGATGCCGTCCTCCAGCGTGACCACGAGCCCGTGCCGGGAGCCAAGTCCCTCGAGCAGCTCCTCGTCGGGCGTCGTGGCCAGGCGCGGGTTCACGAGGGTGGGGGAGACCCCGCGCCCCTCGAGGGCCTCGCAGGCCCTCTCTCCCAGCGGAAAGGCATCGCCCAAGGCGAGAATCGCCACGTCGGAGCCTTCGCGCACGACCTCCCCCCCTCGTGCGAAGTTCGCGGGCCGTGCAAAGTCCGGACGCGAGACCACGTCTGCGACCGGCACGCGGATGGCCACAGGTCCCCCTCGCCAACCAAGCGACCAGTCGAGCATGGCGAGGTACTCCTCGCGGCACGTGGGCGCGAGATAGGTGAGGCCCGGCAGCGAACCAAGCAGGGGAATGTCGAAGAAGCCCAGGTGGGTGGCATCGGTGGTTCCGTATACCGAGGCGCCGAAGACCAGGATCGTGGCCGGGGCCGCGTTGAGGCAGAGGTCGTGCCAGAGCTGGTCATAGGCGCGCTGCAGGAAGGTCGCGTAGATGCCCAGAACCGGCTTGGCTCCGGCCTGGGCCAGGGCCGTCACGTAGCTCACCGCGTGCTCCTCGGCGATGCCTACGTCCACGAACTGAGGACCTATCTGCGCGCGAAGCTCTGGTGTGAAGCCCATGACGTAGGGCGTGGCGGCGCTCACGGCCACGACGCCCTTGTCGGCGGCCATGCGCGCAAAGAGGAAGGAGCCCGTGATCGCGTCATAGCCCCTGGCGTCGGCGGAGGACAAGAAGGCACCCGTCTTGACGTCGAAGGGACGGGGGTGGTGCCAGGTCTCCGGGTCAGCCTCGGCGGGTGCGTAACCAGCTCCCTTCTTGGTGTGAACGTGCAGGACTACGGGGTGGTCGACGCCCGCGAGCTCGCCCAGCGCCCCCTCGAGCGCGGCGACGTCGTGGCCGCGCTCGAGGTAGCGGTAGTCAAACCCCAGCGCGCGGAAGAAGTTGTGGGGCGCCGCGCCCCCCGTGCTCCTGAGTTCGGCGAGGTTGCGGTAGATGCCTCCCTGGTCGGGGGCGATGGACCACTCGTTGTCGTTCACGACAATGATGAGACCGCTCGTGAGCTCGGCCGCGTTGTCGAGTCCCTCGAACGCCAGACCCCCGGAGAGGGCGCCGTCGCCGATGACGCACACGACGTCGTAGCCCTCTCCCGCGAGCTCGCGCGCCTTGACGAGGCCGCAGGCGAGGCTCACCGAGGTGGACGTGTGCCCCATCGCAAAGAGGTCGTGCTCGGACTCGCGCGGGCTGGAGAAGCCCGAGACGTCCTCGTAGTGCGCGGGGTCCAGAAACGCCCGTGCCCGACCCGTGAGCATCTTGTGGGGGTACGTCTGATGGGAGACGTCGAAGACGATCTTGTCGCGCGGGGATCGAAAGACGCGATGCAGGGCAACGGTGAGCTCGACGACGGCGAGGTTAGGGCCCAGGTGGCCACCGACGGCCGCGGAGCTCGAGATGATGGCGGAGCGAATCTCGTCGCAGAGGGCGGGGAGGGCAGAAGCGGGAAGGGCACGCACGTCAGAGGGAGCGTCGATCTGCTCGAGGTACATGCGTCTCTCCTCTTCCGTGCTTCGGGGTCCTCTTCTCCCGCCTCAGGCAACGGCCCCCCAGCATCGCACATTCGCTTGTCAAAGTTGTGGTGCGTCTGCAGAGAAGCGCCCGCACCTGGCGGGATCGCTTGGGATCCCCAGGCTCGACTGTGTGCGTAGCGTGTCCCCCTGTTTTGAATCTCTCCCATGATATACACTTGATTAGTTTATCTAGCTGCTCGTTCTTAGATTACTAATTTTTGAATTTGATTAAAAAAGTGCTCGTTCGCAGTTCGAAGACAAGAGAAAAGAGGGCACGCATGGCCAAGATTGTCATCACTGCCGAGACGGGTTGCGACGTCCCCCGCGACCAGGCGGCCGAGCTGGGCATCGAGCTCGTCCCAATGCACGTGATCATCGGCGACAGGACCATCGACGACGGCACGCTTCCCCCGGCGGAGATGCTCGAGCAGTGCCGTCAGCTGGTAGTGCTGCCGCGCACGAGCGGCTGCATGCCCATCGACTTTCAGGCCGTGTTCGATCGCATTCACGAGGCCAAGCCGGACGCCCAGATCCTGCACGTGGCCTACTCCGCGGTGACCACGTGCTCGCTCGAGTCCGCGCTCACGGCCGCCGAGGGCCGCGACTACGTGAGCTTCGTGGACACCAAGCAGGTGACCATTGGCCAGGGCTTCATCGTGACAGACGCGGCCCGGTGGGTGCGCGCGCACCCCGAGGCCACGGTCGCCGAGGCGCGCGCTCACGTCGAGGACCTTTCCGCGCGCACCCACCTGGCATTTATCCCCGGTGACCTCGGCTACCTGCGCGCGGGCGGACGCCTCTCCAACGCCGCGTTCGTGGGGGCCACGCTTCTCAAGATCAAGCCCGCCGTGGAGCTCATCGGCGGAAAGCTGACGGCGACCAAGAAGATGCGCGGGTCCATGGGGCCGGCGGCGGTGAGCCTGATCGACTACCTCGCCCTGCGCGAGGAGTTCGACCCCGAGCGCGTCTTCTTCATACGCTCCTCGGGCCTTCCCGAGCGCGTGCAGGAGCTGGCCGAGGCGCACGCGCGCGAGCTCGGCTTCAAGGAGGTCACCTGGTACGACACGGGCAACGTGATTACCTCGCACTGCGGCCCGGGCGCCTTCGGGCTCGCCTTCGCGGTGCGGGCGTAGCGCGAAGGCCGCGTGCGAGGGGGGCCGGCCGCGCCCTGTCAGTCCTCGAGCAGCTCGGAGAGCCTCGCCGAGAAGCGCCTGCGGTCGTCATCCGTGAAGGGGGCCGGGCCCCTGGTGCGTCCGCCAGCTCGACGGACCTTCTTCTCCTCGTGGCGGATGAAGAGCTCCATGTCGATGGTCTCCCTGCGGTAGACGTGCCCCCGCACGCCGATGGCGGCGGCGCCGCGGCCCAGCACCATGCCGGCCAGCCCGATGTCCTGCGTGACCACCACGTCGTTGGCCGAGAGGCGCTCCACGATGGCAAAGTCCGCCGAGTCCGCCCCCACGGAGACGTCGAGCGTCTCGGCCCAGAAGCCGTGGCGGGCCGCGCCCTTGCTTCGGGGATCGTCCCGACGGATGTGGCGCTCGAGGTTCTGCGTGCTGTTGCCTGCGATGACCACGTGCGCACCCGCCCGGCGCGCGCAGCTGAGCGCCTCGCGCGTGACGGGGCAGGCGTCGGCGTCTATGAAGAGCGTTCGAGGCATGAGTCCCCCTAGGTCCGTCCTGTGTCGGCGGCGCCCGCTCGCGCACGGGCGTGCGGGCTCCAGCTGCTATCTTATGCTGAACAAACATTGGCGGTGAGGGGGAGCGCATGAGCATGGGGAAGAGCGGGCTTCGCGAGCTTCTGGAGGAGCACGCCGACGAGAAGTACCGTAGCTTCCAGTGCGGGCTCATTCCCACCGTGGATCCTGGAAGCGTCCTGGGGGTGCGCGTGCCCGAGCTGCGCAGGATTGCCCGCGAGCTCGCGCACGATGGGCCCGTGGCTGCCCGCGAGCTCCTGGGCCCCCTGCCGCACGAGACCTACGAGGAGGGGCTGCTCCATGCCCTTCTCGTCAACGAGATGCGCGACTACGACGTCTGCGTGGCGGCGCTGAACGAGTTCCTGCCCTTCGTGGACAACTGGGCGACCTGCGACATTCTGGCGCCGCGCGCCTTCGAGGTCCGACCCGTCGCGCTGCCCGCGCAGACGGAGGGCTGGATGGCGGACGAGGAGCATCCCTACGCGGTGCGCTTTGGCGTCGGCGTGCTCATGAGGCTCTATCTGGACGACGCGTTCGACCCTATCTACCTGGGACGCGTGTGCGCGCTGCGCTCGGGAGAGTACTACGTCAACATGATGGTGGCCTGGTACGTCGCCACGGCGCTCGCCAAGCAGTGGGAGGCGACGCTGAGCGTCCTCGAGGGCCGGCTGCTCGCCCCGTGGACGCACAACAAGGCCATCCAGAAGGCCGTCGAGAGCCGACGCGTCACGCCCGAGCACAAGAGGCTCTTGCGCACCCTGCGCGTGTAGGGCCCCGGCCCCCTTCGGGTTTGGGTTCGCGCAGAACCTGGGACCGGAGCTTGGGGCAGGGCTATCTGCACATATTCGGATGGCTCTGCGAGGATGCCCGTGAAAGGGCGCCGCGCGTGAACCCAAACCCGAAAAAGGGGGTTCGCTAGGGCTCCACGAGGTTGCGCAGCCGCTCTCCGGCAGCAAGGCGCGCGAGGTTCTCGGCGGCTATGTCCACGATGTTGTCGAGTGTCACGTCCAGATGGAGCCCGCCCGAGACATGGGGCGTCACCAGGACGCCGGGCGCGTCCCAGAGGGGGTGGTCGACGGGCAGGGGCTCGGGATCGGTGACGTCGAGGGCCGCACCGGCAAGGTGTCCGGAGCGCAGCGAGGCGAGAAGGTCGTCCGTCACCACGAGGTCCCCGCGTCCCGCGTTGGCAAACCATGACCCCGTGCGCAGGGCCGAGAAGAACTCCCCGTCGGCCAGGCCGCGCGTCTCGGGCGTGCTGGGGAGAAACGACGCGACGACGTCCGCCTCGGGAAGCAGGCGAGGCAGCTCGCCCCTGGTGAGGAGCTCCTCGAACGAACCGCGCGCCGCGCTCGCGTGGCGCTGCACGCCGGTGACGCGCGCCCCCAGCGCCGCGGCGAGGCGGGCGAAGTGCGTCCCGATGTCGCCGGCCCCGAGCACGAGCACTCGGGCGCCGGACATCGTGGAGACGGGCCCCTCGTCCGCCCACACGTGGGCTCGTTGGTTGTCGCGGTAGGCGGGAAGGTTCTTCATGAGGCCGAGCAGCATCGCGAGTACGTGCTCGGAGACGGCCTGCCCATAGGCGCCCGAGGCACCGGCGAGCTGCGCCCCCGCAGGCAGCGTGCCCGTCGAGAGGTAGCGGTCGTAGCCGGCTGACCCGAGCTGCAGAAGGCGCAGGTGGTGCGTCTCGCCGAGCCGCTCGGGGGCAGGGTTGCCCACGATGACGTCGGCGGCGGCCAGCTGGTCGGGCGCGACATCGCGGTTGGGCGCGTAGGAGAAGCGAGCCTTGGGGGCGCCCCTCTCGAGACGCGCCCTCTGGGCCCCGCTCAGGGGCAGCAGCACCAGCACGTTCATAAGGACCTCCCAGCGCACGACGACGGGCAAGGCCCATTCTAGTACGGACTCGCGGTCCTACGGGGGGGTCCACGGTGCATCCTCGTGACCTCCTCGCGCTAGAATATCTTCCCGGAGGGGGAGCCACTAACGGGGGAAGCTACATGAGGCTTGATGCACTCGAGATCGGAAAGGACGCGGTCGTCGCTTCGGTGAACTCGGATGACCAGGCCTTGCACCAGCACATTCTTGATATGGGGCTCACACCGGGCACCGAGGTCACCATGGTGAAGTACGCCCCCATGGGAGATCCCGTGGAGATACGCCTGCGCGGCTACGAGCTGACCCTGCTCAAGGCGGATGCCGCGCGCATCGAGCTCGCGGGCGTGCGCGACGCCCATGACCGGGCATACGAGAACGCGCGCATGCCCACCCCCGACCACCCCGCCCTCGGCGAGCGAGCGTATCACCCGCGCGCCGCCGCAGACGCGCTCGACGAGACCGCGCCGCTCTCCGTGGCCCTCGTGGGCAACCAGAACTGTGGCAAGACCACGCTGTTCAACCAGCTCACGGGCTCCAACCAGCACGTGGGTAACTTCCCCGGGGTGACCGTGGACCGCAAGGACGGCCAGGTGCGCGGCCACGCCAAGGTCACGGTCACAGACCTGCCCGGCATCTACTCGCTGTCCCCGTACACGAGCGAGGAGATCGTGAGCCGGCAGTTCATCCTGGATGCGCACCCGGACGCGGTCATCGACATCGTCGACGCGACCAACATCGAGCGCAACCTCTACCTCACGCTGCAGCTCATGGAGCTTGACCGTCCGATGGTGCTGGCGCTCAACATGATGGACGAGGTCGCGGCCAACGGCGGGACCGTGGACGTGAACCTCCTCGAGAGCCTGCTCGGGATTGCCGTGGTCCCGATCTCGGCGTCCAAGAACGAGGGCGTCGACGAGCTCGTCGAGCACGTGCTCACCGTGGCGCGACGCCGGGAGCTTCCGGGACGGCTGGACTTCTGCGCTCCCGACGGCCCCGACGGCGGGGCGCTGCACCGCTGCATCCACGGCATCGGCCATCTCATCGACGACCATGCCCAGCGCGCGGGCATCCCGGTGCGCTTCGCCGCGACCAAGCTCGTGGAGGGCGACGAGCTCGTGACCAGCGCCCTGCACCTCGACTCCAACGAGCTCGCCGGCATCGAGCACATTGTCGCCCAGATGGAGGAGGAGTCGGGTACGGACCGCCTCTCCGCCCTGGCCGACATGCGCTTCTCATTCATCGGTGAGGTCTGCGAGAAGTGCGTGGTCAAGCCGCTCGAGAGCAGGGGGCACCTGCGCTCCGTAGCCATCGATCGCGTGCTCACGGGTCGCCGCACGGCCCTTCCCGCGTTCGTCGCGATCATGGGCCTTGTGTTCTGGATCACCTTCGGGTCTCTGGGCGCCTGGCTTCAGGGTCTCATGGAAGGGGGCGTGGATGCGCTCACGCAGGTGACCGATGCCGCCCTCACCGCCTCGGGCGTGAATCCGGTGGTACAGTCCTTGATTATCGACGGGGTCTTCGCGGGCGTGGGTAGCGTGCTCTCGTTTCTGCCCCTCATTGTGGTGCTGTTCCTGTTGCTGTCTGTGCTCGAGGACTCGGGCTACATGGCGCGCGTGGCCTTTGTCATGGACAAGGTCCTGCGCAAGTTCGGCCTGTCCGGACGTAGCTTCGTTCCCATGCTCATCGGCTTTGGCTGCAGCGTGCCGGCCATCATGGCCACGCGCACCCTGCCCTCCGAGCACGACCGCAAGATGACCGTCATGCTCACGCCGTTCATGAGCTGCTCGGCCAAGCTTCCCGTCTACGGGCTTCTCTGCTCGGCGTTCTTCGCGCGCGGGTCGGTTTTGGCCATGGTGTCGCTTTACGCGCTCGGCATCCTCGTGGGCATGCTCGTGGCGCTCATCCTCCATCGCACCACCTTTCACGGCGCGCCGGTGCCGTTCATCATGGAGCTGCCCAACTACCGGATGCCGAGCGCCAAGACCACGCTGCGCCTGGCCTGGGACAAGGCCAGGGACTTCATGACCCGCGCGTTCACGATCATCTTCCTGGCGAGCGTGGTCATCTGGTTCCTGCAGACCTTCGACGTGCGGCTCAATGTGGTGCAAGACCAGTCCCAGAGCCTGCTGGCGGGCCTGGGCGGCCTCATTGCCCCGGTCTTCGCGCCGCTCGGCTTTGGCGACTGGAAGTCCTCGACGGCGCTGGTTACGGGCCTCATCGCCAAGGAGAGCGTCATCTCCACGCTGACGGTCCTTCTGGGAGACACCACGGCGGTCGCGCTGCGCACCCTCTTCACGCCGCTCACGGCCTACGTGTTCCTGGTGTTCACCCTGCTCTACCCGCCGTGCGTGGCGGCGATCAGCGCCGTGAGGAGCGAGCTTGGTGGGCGCTATGCGGCGGTGGTGTTCGCGCTGCAGATAGGGGTCGCGTGGGTCGCGGCATTTGTCGTGCGCATGGCCGGCCTCGCGCTTGGGCTCGGGTAGGCCTGTAGGTATGCGGACGGTCCCGCGCGCGGAGGCCGTCTTCCGGATTTTGTCTCAAGGGAGAAGCTCATGGACCTCAACAAGATGATCGACCACACCAACCTCAAGCCCGACGCCGCGCGCGCCGACATCGAGCGCCTCTGCGACGAGGCCCTCGAGCACGGGTTCTACTCCGTGTGTGTGAACTCCTCCTGGACGAGTACGTGCGCGGCGCGCCTCGTGGGGACGGGCGTGCGCGTGGCGACCTGCGTGGGTTTTCCCCTGGGTGCCATGTCCACGACCGCCAAGGCCTTCGAGGCCGAGCGCGCCGTGGCTGACGGCACCGACGAGCTCGACATGGTCATACCCGTGGGCCGGCTCGTCTCGGGGGAGGACGACGCCGTACGCGAGGACGTGGCAGCCGTGGTGCGCGCCGCGGACGGGCGTCCGGTGAAGGCGATCCTCGAGTGCTGCCTGCTCACGCCCGACCAGATCGTGCGCGGATGCGAGCTGTGCGTGAGCGCGGGCGCGGCCTTTGTCAAGACGAGCACGGGCTTCTCGCGCGGCGGCGCGACCCTCGATGACGTGCGGCTCATGCGTAAGACCGTGGGCGACGCATGCGGGGTCAAGGCCGCCGGCGGCATCCACACACGTTCCGAGGCGCTCGCGTTCGTGGAGGCGGGTGCCACGCGCCTGGGAACGAGCAGCGGAATCGTCATCGCCCGGGGAGCCCAGGAGTAGGTGCCCCACGTTCCGGTTCTGCGCAGTTTCGGCCTCCGACGTACGTCTCAAGAGGGCCTGCTAAGGTATGGAGTTTTGGCCAACAGGTCAAACGTTGGATTTTAGTGCATTATTTTATTATTTTTCGCAAAGGCGGAAGATTTCGCGTGCATTGAAGGGCCAAACTGTGGCGCGTTTTCCAAAAACGTGCATCGAAGGTCGAAAGTGCGCATGCGGTGGGGGCGCCGTCCCCATTTCGTTGTGCGCCACGCTCGGGTATATCCCCTTGTGACAATTCTTTACGGCCGGGTTACCGCCTGCTCATGCATGTGACGTATCGTGGCTGCGCAAACGAACAAGGAGAACGAAATGACCGACAAGAAACATGACGCTGTCGATTTGGCTCAGGAGAACGAAGCCTGTGAGGGGGAGCCCCTCGGGACGACCTACCATCGGGGCCCCGTGATCATGCGGGGCCCGATGATTCCCTCCGACACCACGACGGGAAACCTCCTGTCGCACGAGGACTCGACGGACTGGCTGCACATGGACCCCTGGCGCGTCCTGCGGATTCAAGCGGAGTTCGTGGACGGCTTCGGTGCCCTGGCCGAGCTGGGGCCCGCCGTCTCGTGCTTCGGCTCCGCGCGGACCCCGCGCAGCGATCCCATGTATCGCGCCGCGCGGCACGTGGGGGCAAAGCTCGCGCAGAGGGGCGTGGCCGTGATCACCGGCGGGGGGCCGGGTATCATGGAGGCAGCCAACCGCGGTGCATCCCAGGTGGGCGGCAAGTCCGTGGGCCTGGGCATCGAGCTGCCGCACGAGCAGGGCGTCAACGAGTGGGTCAACCTCGGCATGACCTTTCGCTACTTCTTCGTGCGCAAGACGATGTTCGTCAAGTACTCGAGCGGCTCCATCGTGTTTCCGGGCGGCTTCGGCACGCTTGACGAGGCCTTCGAGCTGCTCACCCTCGTCCAGACCCACAAGGTGGCCAAGACCCCGGTCGTGCTCTTTGGCTCCGAGTACTGGGACGGTCTCATGAGCTGGATCGAGGGACCCATGCGCGAGTCGGGAAACATATCGGAGCTCGACCCCGCGCTCATGGTGGTCACCGACGACGAGGACGAGGCCATCCGCGTGGCCACGAGCACGATCGGGGGATAGCGATGAGCGGGTTGTTCCTTCGCCTAAGGCAGAGGATCGGATTCCTCATGGCACCCGAGGCGCGACTGCTCTTCGCGAGCGACCGCGCCTTTTGTCTAAGACTCGATCTTGGAGACAGCTAAGTCGATGCTGCCGATCTCCGTGCGTTGACGAGTGGTTCGTACTCCTCTCATATGATGGGCAACGCAGCGTTCGACAAGGTCGGCAAGCTCGAAACCGTTCAGGAAGACTCGCGGGGCCTCGCCTCGTACGACTTGCTCTTGGACGGCCTCCTCCCGCTCTCTGAGTCGCTCGATCTGAGGGCTCGCGAGCGCGTGGTAGCCGCCTGCCTTCTCTGACCGACAAAACAGATGCTTGATTTCAGGTAGGCTGTATTCGCTGCCTCGGCACTGCCTGACGACAAAAAGCATTCCAAGGTCCTCGGCGCTATAGAGTCTCCCTGCCTCATGACCCCCCTTGGTTCGAGGATTCCTACGCCGTCCTTACCGGGATGGCAGGAGCGTTGGATAATCGCGTCGAGGCAGGCCGACCAGTCGCTCGACTTCGGATGTCTTCCATCCCTTGCGTTCGCCCGTTGTGCCCATGTGCTCACCTCTAGGCTTAACCAAGGCTGCGCCGCCCACGACCTTTAGCGCTTCTTAAGAGTCTCCCGTCATCCTCGTAGTCGTCCCACAGAAGACGACGAGAGGAGAGACATGGCGACAAGCGCAATCGTGCTCCAGACGCACGGGCTCACCAAGCGATTCGGTCGCGGGGCCAGCGCCCAGACGGCCGTCGAGGACGTGAGCCTCACCGTAAGGGCGGGCGCGGTCTACGGGCTCTTGGGCCCCAACGGCGCGGGCAAGTCCACCACGCTCAAGATGCTCACGGGGATGCTGCGCCCCACGGCAGGCCAGATCGAGTTCCTGGGCCACCCCTGGCGCAGGGAGGACCTCTACCAGATCGGCTCGCTCGTCGAGCAGCCCCCGCTCTATCCCAACCTCACGGCCCGGGAGAACCTGCGCGTGCGCACCGTGGCGCTCGGGCTGCCGGACGAGCGCATCGAGGAGGTCCTCGAGGTCGTGGGCCTCACGGACACAGGGCGCAAGCGCGCGGGGCGCTTCTCCTTGGGCATGAGGCAGCGCCTGGGCATCGCGCTCGCGCTCCTCTGCGACCCGCGTCTGCTCATCTTGGACGAGCCCACCAACGGCCTGGATCCCCTGGGCATCGAGGACCTGCGCGACCTGATCCGGGGCTTCGCCGCGCGCGGGGTCGCGGTCGTGGTCTCGAGCCACATCCTCTCGGAGGTCCAGCAGATGGCCGACGCGGTGGGCATCATCTACCAGGGGCGTCTCGCCTATCAGGACGTCCTGCGCCCCGACGAGGACCTCGAGGCGCTCTTCATGCGCGTGTGCCGAGAGGGGCGTGCCGCATGAGCGAGAATGCCCTTGCCACCCCGCGCTGCGTCCTGCCTGCCGTCCCGCATCCCACATTCTTCTCCGCCCTTCGCGCCGAGGTGCTCAAGTCGGCCCACGGCGCCCCCGTGCGCCTTGCCGTCGCGCTTGCGCTCCCGTTCGGACTCCTGGGCGGGATCGTTCTCCCACTCGCGGGCTGGCCGATCAGCTACTCGGCCTGGAACTACTACTATATGCTGCTGCTGCCCGTCACGGTCTCGCTTGCGTCGGCGACGGTCGCGGGCTACGACGCGCGGCTTTCCGGCCACGTGCCCCTCTCTTGCGGCGTTCCCCTTGCACGGACGTGGGTCGCGAAGGCGCTCTGGTGCCTCGGCCTCTCTCTTCTGGGCAGCCTCGTGACGTGCGCCCTCTACACGGTGGGCGCGCTCCTCTCGCCGGCGGGTGCCGCGAGTGTGGCCAGCATGCTCGCGACGGCGCTCGTCTCCACCGTGGCCACGTCGTGGATGGTGCCGGTGACGCTCTTCCTCGTGACGCGCGCGGGCATGCTCGCGGGCGTCCTCGTCCCGCTTGGGGTGCAGCTCGTGGCTGGGTTCGCCTGGGGCTCGACGTCGCTGTGGCCCCTGATCCCGCCGGTCGCGGCGGCGGTCCTTCCGACGGCGTTCCTGCCGGTGCTGCCAAGCGGAGAGCCCATGGACGCTGCGACCGGCGCGCTTGCGGCAACGCTCGGACGCCTCACGCCAGACCATGCGCTGGCGCTCGTCGTGTGCGTCGCGGCCACCGTGGCCCTCACGGCGCTCTCGGCCCTCTGGTTCTCGCGATCGGAGGAGCTGTGAGGGCGGGCCGCGCGGCCGGAGCCGCGCGCATGACGTTTGCCCGCGCGCTGCACGCGGAGCCCCTTCGGCTGCGTCGCTCGGGACTCCTGGCCCTTCACCTCGTCTGCGCCCTTGCGGCCGGCCTTGCCTGCGGCGCCTACTTCGCGGGGGCTCCCTGGCCATCGGGCCTTGGCCTCGATGCCTACGTGCAGCTCCTGGGCGCGCTCATGCCCCTCATGGTGGGCGTCGTCGTGGGGCTGGACATTGATGCGGAGCGCCGGGAGACCCGCCTCGCGCACCTTCTTGGGGCGGCCTCGCGGCGCACGGCCCTCGCGGCGCGCGTCGTGGTGCTCTGGGCCCTCGGAGCGTTGACCCTCGCGCTCGCGGTCGGTACGCTCGCGGGGGTCCTCGCCCTGTCCGGAAAGGCGGCGCCTGCCCTGGTGACCTGCGCGGCGGCAACGGCGGGCCTCGCGGCGGGGAGCCTCGTGCTCTACGTCTTCCACGCGTGGCTCGCGCTGGTCTGGGGCCGTAACGTGACCATTGCCGTCGGTGCGGCGGGTCTCATGCTCTCCTTCTTCTCGGTGGGCGGGCTCGCGCACGGGCTCATGACCGGTGAGCTCACGGCGCTGTCCGCGGGGGCCCTCGCCCTCGTGCCGCTCACGTGGGCCACGAGGCTGGGGTCGCTCTCGGTCGAGCTCCCTTTGGCGCCTGCCTCTCAGACGGGCGTGGTCGTGGGCCAGCTGATCCGGTCGGGTGCCTTCGCGCTCTTCGTCACGGCACTCGCCCTCGTGGCCCTGCTCTGGTGGATAGCGGCGTTCGAGGAGGGACGAGAAGATGAGTAGGGCGAGGTCGGCCCGTCCCGTGGCCCTGCTCGTCCTGGCGCTTGCCGTCGCGCTCCTCGTGGGTAGATGCTCGGCCCCGGACGGCCTGGGAGTGGTGGTCCGCTCAGTCGTGGACCGAGTGAGCCCCCTCGCGTCGGCGCGCACGCTCTGGGCGCGCGCGCCGGAGCCCAAAGGCTTCGTGGACTCCTACGCCAACGCCGCCGAGGACGATGACAACTACGTGTACGAGGTCGAGGGATTCGACGACGAGGGGGAGCCTCACGTGGTGACGATCATCCTCTTCGGTCGCAGGGCGAGCGGGGAGGGCTACCTCCGGATCGAGGCCAGGGGAGGATCGAGCGAGCGCTACGACCGCGTCCCCGAGGACGCGGTGCCCACCGTCGCGCTCGAGGCACTGAAAGCGACCGCGCCGGCGTGAGGCCGAGAGGCTACACTGGAGCCGGAGGGGGAGGCTGCCCGTGGCGAGAATCCTGGCGATCGATGACGAGAGGGCTATCTGCGACCTGCTCGTGCGCGTGCTCGAGCGCGACGGTCACGAGGTGGACGTCACCTGTGACCCCACCGATGTCCCCGCGCGCGACCTCTCGCGCTACGACCTCATCCTCACCGACGTGATGATGCCGGGCCTCGACGGCTTCGAACTCGTGAGAGAGATCAGGGGCCGCGTGGACGTTCCGATCGTGTTCCTCACGGCCAGGGTCTCCGAGGACGACGCCGTGGTGGGCCTCGGGCTGGGGGCCGACGACTACCTCCGCAAGCCCTTCGGTACCGCCGAGCTGCGCGCCAAGGTCACAGCCCACCTGCGTCGCGAGCGTCGCGAGCATCACGCGGCCCTCGACTTCGGCCTCGTCCGCCTCGACCTTGCCGCCCGCGAGCTCGCGGTCAGCGGCATCGTGGTCCCCCTCACGCCCACGGAGTACGCCATCTGCGAGTTTCTCGCCCGCCGTCCGGGACAGGTCTTTAGCCGCGCTCAGATTCTCGAGAAGGCCCTGGGCTGGGGAACGGAGGCCGGTGAGGACGCGGTGAGCGTGCACGTAAGCAACCTGCGCGCCAAGCTCAAGCGGGGCGGCGTCGAACCCGTCCAGACCGTCTGGGGCGTGGGGTACAAGTGGCGGGCGTGAGGAGGGGCCGAGAGAAGCGGAGGCCTCGCTTGCCGCTCTCCTTCGTGGTGGGGCGCTACTTCGTGTACGTCCTTTTGGGGGCGATCCTCACAGTGGGAGTTCCGCTGCTGGTTTTTGAGGCCCTCCTTGACCAGGGCTCCGTCCTCCCGGCGAACTACGGCGAGAGGCACCTGCAGCAGACGATCGAGACCCTCTCGACGCCGGGCTCCTTCGACGTCACCGGGCTTTCCAGCGCGTATCTCTACGCGCACCTCACGGCCTCGGGGGACGTGCTGGGGACCGACATGGGGGAGGAGGACCTCGCGCAGGCGCGCGCCCTGGTCGCCTCGCTCGAGGCACGGGGGACGACCGGCCACTCCGCGGAGTCGGAGGAAAGATCCGCTCGCGCGGCCTTCTCGCGCGGGGACGGCACCTGGTGCGTGCTCTCGTACGACATCCTGCCGCAGTGGTCCGATCGCTCCCTGCGCGACTCCTGGCCGAACCCGCAGGACATCATGATGGGGGCAATCGTCGTTCCGACGATAGCGCTCGTGGTTCTCGTGGCCCTGCGTGCGAGCAGGGTGCTCACGCGCAAGATGTCCCCCCTCGTGGACGCGGCCGAGGCGGTGGGCGCGGGTGAGATCGACTTTGCGGTGCAGACGAGCACCGTGGCACAGATCGACGACGTGCTCGCCGCGATGGAGCGCATGCGCCGCTCGCTCAGGGACTCCCTCGAGGAGCAGTGGTCGGCCGAGGAGCGCCAGCGCGTGGAGGTCGCGGCGCTCGCGCACGACCTCAAGAGCCCGCTCACCGTCATACGCGGCAACGCCGAGCTCCTGGGCGAGGATGCGCAGGCGGGAGGCCTGAGTCAGGAGCAGGCCGCCTGCGCCGAGGCCATTCGCACGGCATCTGCCGAGATAGACGCCTTCGTGGCCCAGATCATCACGACCTCGCAAGGCCGGGAGGCATCCTCGCGCGAGGCCGTGGACATGGAAGAGCTGGCGGGCCGGCTCGCCTCCCGGGCGCGCGAGCTCGTCTGCGCGCGGGGCCTCGCGCTGGACGTCGAGACCTCTGCGCTGCCGGACATCCGCCCGAGCTGGGACGCGCACGCGGTGGGGCGCGCGGTCATGAACCTCGTGAGCAACGCCTGCGACTATGCGCGCACGCGCGTCTCACTTGGACTCGCCGCTGCCAACGGCGAGCTCGTTATCACGGTGGCCGACGATGGGCCGGGCTTCTCGCCCGCCGCGCTCGCGCATGGCCGCGAGAGATTCTTCCGCGACGACGCCGCGCGTGGCGGGGGAGAAGGCCACTTTGGCCTGGGGCTCTCGATTGCCCTTGAGGTCGCGCACTCCCATGGGGGGACTCTTGAGCTCTCCAACCGCGTCTCACCCGATGGCTCCGAGACCGGCGCCGTCGCGCGCCTCACGCTCCCGCTCAAAGGAATCTAGCGCGGGGCTCATCTAGAGCATGTGTCCGCTTTCTGAGAAAGAAGAGATATCAGAGCTGTAAGAGAACAGCCGCCTGCTCGGGTGGCTGTTCTGCGTGGGTGTCACCCACAAACACGGTCGTCCACAGGAGGGCCTCAAACCCTCCGCTCGCGACGGGTATACCCCACCTGCGGCCCTGCACGCCGTGGGGATGCTCGGGGCCCCGCGCAGAGCGCGTGCGCGGGGCCCCTCTCGTCAAGCTAGAGAAGCTTCTCCACGGCTGGCTTCACGACGGTCGCGACGTCAGCGGTGGGCTCGAAGCGCTCGACCACGTTGCCCTCGCGGTCGATGAGGAACTTCGTGAAGTTCCACTTGACGTCCGGCTTCTTCTCCCAGTCAGGGTCGGCCTTGCCTAGGATGTCCACCAGAATCGGCGTGATCCTATGGTTGGGGTCGAGGCCGGCGTAGCCGCGCTCGCCCTTGAGCCAGGTGTACAGGGGACTCTCGTCCGCGCCGTTCACCTCGATCTTGCCGAACTGCGGGAAGGTGACGCCGAACCGACCGGTGCAGAACATGTGAATCTCGTCGGAGGTGCCGGGGGCCTGCTCTCCGAACTGGTTGCAGGGGAAGTCGAGAATCTCGAGGCCGCGCCCGGAAAGCTCCTCGTAGAGCTTCTGGAGGTCGGCGTAGGTCGGGGTGAAGCCGCACTCGGTGGCGGTGTTGACCACGAGTAGGACCTTGCCCCTGTAGTCGGAGAGGCTGACGTCAGCCCCGGTGCGGTCCTTGACGGTGAAGTCGTAGATGGTGCTCATGAGGTCTCCTTCTGGTTGGAGGGTGACGCGCGTCGCGCGCCGTTGGGGCAGTTGTACCCCTTGTCCTGGGGACCCAACCAAGCGGGGCGCTGCGGCTCCGTGCGCTATGCTGTCCCCATGGCGGACTATCAGCACATAGCGCACGGGTTCGAGCCGGTGTTCGACGAGAGGAGCCGCGTGCTCGTGCTCGGGTCGTTCCCGTCGGTGCTCTCGCGTCAGAACGCGTTCTACTACGGCAACCCGCGGAATCGCTTCTGGCGGGTGATCTCGTCGCTCACGGGAGAGCCGGTGCCCAAGACTCGTGACGTGGCCTCCAAGCGGGCGCTGCTCGTGCGTCACGGCATCGCCCTGTGGGACGTGATCGAGAGCTGCGACGTGCGTGGTTCGAGCGACGCGTCGATAAGAAACGTGACGCCTGCGGACGTGGGGCGCATCACGTCGGCGGCGCGCATAGGCGCCGTCATCTGCAACGGCTCCACGGCGGGCGGGCTCTACCACCGCTGGCTCGAGGGGGAGCTGGGCCTCGTCGCCACGGTGCTGCCCTCCACGAGCCCGGCCAACGCCTCGTGGTCGCTCGCGCGTCTGACCGAGCGCTGGGGAGAGGTGCTCGTGCCGCTCATCGAGAAGACGGGGGAGGCGCATGACTGACGAGGAGCGCCTGGGGGCGTGAGCACACTGCCCCGCGCCCGCGCTACGCTGCGCCCACGTCACGCCTAGAACGTCGACGCAAGATGCGCCAGCGCCGTGGCGGCGGTGGCCTCGTCGGGGCCCGAGACGCTCACGACCACGCGCTCGCCGCTGCGCACGCCGAGCATGAGGAGCTCCATGAGCTGCTTGGCGTCCGCGCTGCGCCCCTCGTGCGTCAGGGTGACGTGGCTGCGCCAGCGCTGAGCCTCGCTCGCGAGCAGCACGGCAAGCTGGATGTGCAGCCCGAGCGGGTCGGTGATGTCGCAGGCTATCTCGCGCATGGGGTCCCTCCGACGGGGTCGTCCCCCAGACCATAGCCGCCCCGTCATCGTGCGGGTTCCTCGCGTCGGCGGAATGCGCCCCGCGGGCCGTCATCGGTAGCCACGTTCCGCCCTAGGCGATGAGGTCGGAGGGGCGCAGGTCCTTCGCCGAGGAGATCATGTCCGCCACGCGCTCGGGCGTCTCGGCGCCGCCGCGCTTGAGCCACAGGGAGATGATCGTGAGCACGTGGTCGAGCACAAGCTCGCGCGCGTAGTCCTCCCCGAAGACACCGCGCCCGTCCACGTGCTGCTCCGTGGTCGCGAGCCCCTGGTCGAGCAGACTGCCCATCACCTGCCGGAGCTTGGTCGAGAACTGCGCGTCGCCGTTGCGTCCCGCGATGGCCGAGACGAACTCGAGGTCGCCCGAGGCGAACTCGAGCGACTCGAGGATGGCCGCGCGCGGGAACATCTCGGGGAGCCCGGCCGCCCCACCGTCACGCGGGCGCAGGAGAATCTCCTCGAGACGGGCCATGAAGTCCCCCTCGAGCTGCTCGAGCAGGTCGTACTTGTCAATGAAGTGCAGGTAGAAGGTGCCTCGGTTGATTCCCGCGCGCCGCGTGAGGTCGCTCACCGTAAGGGCGTCGAGGCCCCTCTCGCCGATGAGCTCGGTGAAGGCGCGCTTGATGCGAGCGTGGGTCCGCGTGTTTCTCGTGGCACGTCCTGCTGGCATAGGGGTCCCCCGGGGTATCTTAAATGAACAGGTTGTTGCGGGTTGTGCATTGCCTCTCTCCTCCCACAGGGTAGAATCTCCCTCGTCAATAGTCAACACGTTGTTTATTTAAAGTGGGTGCGAAGGCATGTCATACATCGAGGTCAGCCACGAGTTCAAGCGCTACCAGGGTGGCGTCTCCCCGGTCGTGGCCAACAACGACGTGAGCTTCTCGGTCGAGAAGGGCGAGCTCGTGACCATCCTGGGCGCCTCGGGCGCGGGAAAGTCCACGCTCCTCAACATCCTGGGCGGGATGGACACGGCGAGCGAGGGGAGCGTGGTCATAGACGGCCAGGACATCGCCACGTACAGCTCCCACCAGCTCACCAACTACCGCCGCACGGACGTGGGCTTTGTCTTCCAGTTCTATAACCTCGTGCCCAACCTCACCGCGCGCGAGAACGTCGAGCTGGCCTCCCAGATCGTTGCCGACGCGGCCGACCCGGCCGAGACCCTGGCCAGCGTGGGGCTCGCCGAGCGCCTGGACAACTTTCCGGCGCAGCTCTCGGGCGGCGAGCAGCAGCGCGTGGCCATCGCCCGCGCCGTGGCCAAAAACCCCAAGATCCTCCTGTGCGACGAGCCTACGGGCGCCCTCGACTACCAGACGGGCAAGCAGGTCCTGGGCATCCTCGAGGAGCGCTGCCGCGAGCGGGGCGCGACCGTCCTTATCGTCACGCACAACGCGGCCATAGCCCCCATCGCCGACCGCGTGGTGCGCATGCACGACGCTCGCGTCCAGTCCGTCGAGGTCAACGCCAGCCCGACGTCGATCTCCGACATCGAGTGGTAGGGGGAGGGCGCGTGGCAGGCAGCCAGGGACAGCGCAAGACGGCGCTCGTCAAGGACTTTCGCCGCTCGATCGCCCACTCCAAGGGGCGCTTCGCGTCCATCCTCCTGCTTATGGCCCTGGGCTCGTTCGCGCTCGTGGGCCTCTTCGTGACCGGTCCCGACATGCGCGCCACGGGCGCGGCCTACTTCGCCGCGCATGACCTGGCCGACCTCACGGTCATCTCCGACTACGGCCTCACCTCAGACGACGTCGCCGCGATCGACGGGGTGACGGGCGCCTCCGCCATCGAGTACGGCTCCTTCAAGGACGTGACCGTGGACGGGACCACCCAGGCGGTGCGCGTGATGTCGGCGCCTGCGGACGTCTCACGGCTCGAGCTCGTGGGCGGCCGCATGCCCGAGACGGACGACGAGATCGCGCTCGACTCGAACCTGGCCGGCACGTTCGCCCTCGGTGACACGTTCGGCGTCACCGAGAAGGCCGACGCCCTGTCCGACGCGACGTCGCTCACGAGAAACGCGTTCACCGTGGTGGGCTACGTCGACTCGCCCGAGATCCTCTCGTTCGTGAACATGGGGCAGTCGACGGCGGGCGCGGGCTCGCTCGCGGGCTACGCCGTGGTGGACCAGGGGGTCTTTGACGCGGACGTCTACACTCTGGCCCGCCTGCGCTTCTCGGACGCCGCGGGGCTCGACCCCTACTCCGATGCCTATCGCGACGTCGTCCAGGCGCACAAGGACGAGCTCCAGGGGCTTCTCGCCGCGCGCCCCCAGGAGCGCCTCGACGAGGTCAGGGCCTCCGGGCAGCAGGAGGTCGACGACGCCCAGGCCCAGCTCGACGACGCCCAGGCCCGGCTTGACGACACGAGCGCTCAGCTGAGCGACGCCTCCGCGCAGCTGGACGACGCGGCGGCGCAGATCGCGGCCGCGAAGGAGGAGCTCGCCTCGTCTGCGTCCGCGGGGCAGGCTCAGCTCGACGCCGCGCACGAGCGCCTCGCCTCCGCCGCCGGCCAGCTCTCCTCGGCGCGCGCGCAGCTCGACGCCTCGAAGGGCCAGACCGACGAGGGAGCGCGGCAGCTCGCGGACGGTCAGGCCGAGCTCGCCTCCCAGAAGGCGGGGCTCGACGGCCAGCAGGCGTCCTTCGACCAGGCGGCCGCCGCGTATGAGCAGGGGTGGGAGTCGGTGAGCGCGGGATGGCAGGCCAGTCAGGGCGCGTGGGCCCAGCTCGACGCCGTGCGCGACCAGATTCCCGCCCAGGTGGACCACTGGCAGGCGGCCGTCGCCGCCGACCCCACGGACGACGAGGCCACCACGCAGCTCGCGGCCTGGACCCAGCGCCAAGACCAGCTCGCCCAGCTCGACGAGCTCAAGGCCAGCTACGACCAGCTCGCGGCCTTCGCCGGCTCCAGAGACGACCTTGCCCAGCAGCTGGCACAGGCCCACGCGGCCTACGACGCGGCGGCAGCCACGCTCTCCCAGAAGTCCTCCGAGCTCGCCGACGCCCGCGTGGCCTACGACGCCGGCGAGGAGACCTACGCCCAGAACTACGCCGACTACCAGGACGGCGTCACGGCCTACCAGACCGCGCTGGCCTCCTACCGCCAGCAGCTCTCAGCTGCGAGCGACCAGATCCTAGACGCCCAGTCCCAGCTCGACGCCGGACGCCGGGAGTACGAGGACAACCTCGACGCCTTCAACGAGGCCCTGCCCGACGCCCAGTCCCAGATCACCGACGCCGCCGCCGAGCTTGCCGCCGCCCGCGCGCGTCTGGAGCGCCTCACCATGCCCTCCTACGAGACGGACACGCGCCGCGAGGCGCCGGGCTCGCAGGCCTACGCGACCTATGACACCATCTCCCAGATCGTGGACTCGCTTGCCCGCGTCTTTCCCGTCCTTCTGTACCTGGTGGCCGCCCTCGTCACGCTCTCCACGATGACGCGCATGGTCGACGAGGAGCGCGTCAACTCGGGGACCCTGAAGGCGCTCGGCTACTCGGACGCGGACATCGCCAAGAAGTTCGTGCTCTACGGGGCCCTCGCCGGGGGCGCCGGCGCGGCCCTGGGCATCGTGGCCGGCCACACCCTGATGCCCTGGATCGTCTACACGGCCTACGGCCACGCCTTCACCCTGCCTCCCATCCAGCTGGGCTTCTATCCCGGCATCACCGCGATCGCCCTGGCCCTGGCGGCGGTCTGCTCGGTTTTGCCCGCCTTCGTGGCGGTCAAGCGCGAGCTCCTGGCCCGACCCGCCGAGCTCCTGCTGCCCAAGCCGCCGCGCGGGGGCTCCAAGATCTTTCTCGAGCGCCTCACGCCCGTCTGGCGGCGGATGTCGTTCACCCACAAGGTCACGGCGAGAAACCTCTTTCGCTACAAGCAGCGCATGCTCATGACCGTGCTCGGCGTGGCCGGCGCCGTGTGCATGCTCGTGGCCGGCTTCGGCGTCCAGCACTCGATCTCGAAGATGGGGACCAGGCAGTTCGACGAGCTCCTGAACTACGACATGATCGTCGCTCGTACCCCGACCGCCACGGACTCCCAGCTCACAGACGTTGACGACCTCCTGGAATCCGACGCGGTCGCGGCTCACGCGCCCGTTCGCTACGAGAGCGTCTCGCGTGAGGGCGGGGCCAACCAGGACCGCCAGGACATCACCCTGCTCGTGCCCCAAGACGACGCCGCGCTCTGCGACTACGTGCTGCTCAACGACCGCACGAGCGGGGCGACGCTCGCCCTGCCCGACGAGGGCGCCGTCATCTCGGAGCGTCTGGCGAGCCTCTTGGGGCTCCAGGTGGGAGATACCCTCGACTTCACGGCCACTGACGGGGGAGCCCGCTCGACCACGGTCGCGGGAATCACCGAGATGTACATGGGCCACTTCATGTTCATGAGCCGCGAGGCCTACGAGGCCTGCTACGGCGCGGACTTCTCGTCGAACGCGGACCTCGTGCGGCTCTGTGACGGCTCCACGACCAGCGTCGAGGACGAGTCGGCACACTTCATGGACCTCGCCGGCGTGCGCGGCGTGGTCCAGAACACGGCACTCGAGGATCAGATCAACACGGTGGTGACCTCGCTCGACATGATCATGACCGTCCTTATCGTCGTGGCCACGCTGCTGGGGATCGTCATCATGTACAACCTCACCAACCTCAACGTCTCCGAGCGCATGCGCGAGCTCTCCACGATCAAGGTCCTGGGCTTTCACACCAACGAGGCGACCATGTACATCTACCGCGAGACGATCGCGCTCACCGCGCTCGGCCTTCTGGCGGGCTACGCCTTGGGCGTGGCGCTGCACGAGTACATCCTCGTCGTGGTGCCGCCCGACGAGGTCATGTTCAACCCGGCCCTCTCGGCAATCGAGTTCGCGGTGCCGGCCGCGGTCGTTGCCGCCATCACGGTGGTGCTGTACTTCGTGGTCGTCTACCGCCTGCGGCACGTGGACATGCTCGAGGCGCTCAAGAGCGTGGAGTAGGGAAGGGCCCCGAGGGGGCCCGAGCTTGACCCCGGTGCTGTGTACGGGGGAGAATCATGCGGGACAAGAACGTGTCGGTGCGCTACCGAGAAACCCGGAGGCAACCATGGCCCTCGCGCTCGTGTCGGATCTCGTCCAGCGGGGGGAGCCGTCGTCGCTCTGGCGCCGGTAGCCCTGGGCTTTCTTGCGATGCCCCTGCTCTCGAGGGCGCTGGAGCGCAAGCGCTCAGATAGGTTGGTTCGGTTCAACCTCATTGCGGAGGTTATCTGCCTGGGTCTGACCCCGGCGGTCATGCGCAACCTCCTCTGGCGCCTCGAGGGAGGCCGAGCAAGACCCTGCTCCTGATCCTCGAGTGGGTCGTCTTTGGCTCGGCTCTCATCGTGCCCTTCAAGATTTCCGTGGGTCCAGTCCGGAGCATCTCAGAGCGTGTGTTCGTCTCTTCGATGAGCCTGTTTTACCTCATTGAGGCCTATTGGAGTATGCTTCTTCTCGTTGGGTGAGTTCCCCGCCCCGCCCCTCGGGGGCCTTCCGCATCCCCACCGTAAAACTTCATCATGGTATGAGAACATCAGGGCGTCTTGTAACCCATGCGCATGCGAGGGGCTCCGTCGTTGAACGTCAAGCAGCTCAGATACGTTCTGGCCACGCTCTCCCAGGGGAGCTTCTCCGCGGCCGCGACTCGGGAGGGCGTCTCCGTGCAGGCGGTCTCCAAGGCCGTCTCGGAGCTCGAGCGAGAGATCGGAGGCGCGCTGTTCGAGCGCGCGAGCTCGGGGGTCCACGCGACCGCGCTGGGGGAGGCCCTCGCCGCGCGCGCCCGCGCGGTCGTGAGGGGCTATGACGACCTCGCGCGCTTCGTGAGCTCCGGGGACGCGACCCAGAGGGCGCAGACCAGGTTCGCCTGGGCTTCTGTTGCCCCCGGTTCCCGGGGACCGATTGCTTCCTCGCGCTGATCAAGACAACCGCCGAGCACATCCTGAGGCAACCGGTGGACGTCTCGTTCACAACGGGGAGGACCTGCCTCGAAAACCTCAGGGCGCGCCGCCTGGACGCGCTCGTCACGATCGGTGCCCTCAGGGAGCCTGACGTCACCTGCGTCACCCTGGGGACGATGCCTCCCTACGCGCTCATGTCGGGCACGAATTCCCTCGCGCTCAAGGCGGAGCTGACGCTCGAGGACATCAACGCCTGCCCCGTGGTCTTCTCGCGCGACTTCGACCACTTCAACGAGTCGGTGTGCCGGACCTATCTCGACCGGGGCATGAGCTCCGAGCTCGTCGAGCTCACGAGCGAGCGTGAGAGCATCGACTTCTTCGAGCGCAGGGGCGGCCTCGCGCTTATCGCGGGGGGCAAGTTCGCGAGCCCCACGGGTCGGGTGGTCGCACGACCGATTGCCGAGAAGGACCGCGTGATGGTGCCCATCTGCCTTCTGTCCCTGGGCACGCTCGACGTGAGCTGCGAGGAGATCAGGGGCACCCTGGCGCAGACGAGCCTCTTCGCGTAGGAGCGTGGGGCCGCGGCCCTAGAGCTCGCGGCGCGCGTAGAGCGCCTGGGCCCCATGCATGCAGGCGAGGTAGAAGAGGGCTCCTGCGGCCACGCAGGCCATGGCGAGCAGCGCGATCGGGCCGTCTCCGGGAGCCTGTGCGCCAAGACCGGCAAGAACGTCTCCCATCCAGGGAGATCCGCCAAAGAACACCAGGTAGGGGAGAAGCAAGGCGACGCGGGCGCGCTGCATGCCCAGTGCGAACACGATCGCCATCTGCGCGGCGACGAGCACGAGGATCACGCCGGCCACCAGCGCGAGCGCGAGAAGCGTGTCCGTCGTGGGCAGGGGCATGGCGGGGACGCGTCCGCGTATCATCTCCGCGGCGCCAAGACAGATCGTCGCCGACGGCACCGCCAGGGCGAGCAGGGCGCCGTAGGAGAGGGCCACGAACGCGTAGCGGGATCGAACCACCTGCCGTGGCGTTACGGGCAGCGCGGCGAGTCGGTACGCCTCCCAGCTGTTCTGCTCGTCGGCACCAAAGAGCACGGTTAATAGGAAGTAGCTGGACATCGTGAGACAGCTAGCTGCGGAAGCGATGATGGGCAGGGAGGCGTTCTGCGAGGTGATGACCTCGGAGGTCCCCTGGGCAATGAGGACCGAGGTGGCAAGGCTGACAAGCAGGAACAGCAGGGAGCGTCGCGTGCGGACGGCGCACCAGTCGGCGTACAGCAGGGCCCTCATCTACCTCACCTCTCCCTTGATCATGAGCGCCATCACGTCGTCGATGGTCGCTCGGTCGCAGACGTAGTCGGGGTAGGCGCGAGCAAACGCCGTGCGGTCGCTTACGAGCAGCTCGAAGCTCAGGTCACGTTTGAGGACGCGTGCCTCTCCGGGGGCGGCCACGCGCCCCTCGGAGAGCACGCGCTCGAGCTCGGCCCCGCGCAGGTGGGCGATTCCCATCTCGTCGTCGATAACGTCGCGGGCGCACGAGAGCGCTACGCGTCCGCCGTCGAGCATGACCACGTAATCGGCGATTTTCTCGAGGTCGCTCGTGATGTGGCTCGAGATGAGGGCGCTTCGGCCCTCCGCCTCCATCCACACGCGGATGACGTCGAGCACCTCGTCGCGCACGATCGGGTCGAGGCCGCTCGTGGGCTCGTCCAGAACGAGCAGGTCGCTTCCCGCGGCCATGGCGCAGCAAAGCTGCAGCTTCATGCCCATGCCGCGCGAGAGCTCCTTGACGCTGCGCGACCCCTTTCCGCCCCCGGTGAGGCCCAGACGCCGGCAGAGCCCCTCGAAGACCTCTCGGTCGAAGCGGGGAAACGCAAGCGCGCTCATGTGGGCAACCTGCGCCACGGTCATGGTGGGCGGATAGGAGCAGATGGCGCCCACGTAGCCCACCCGCGCGCGCAGGGCTGCGCGCTGGGGGTCGCCGAGGGCGCAGAGGTCCTGGCCAAAGAGCTCCACGTGCCCCGCATCGACGCGGACGCTGCCCAAGAGGGCCCGCATCAAGGTGGTCTTTCCGGCGCCGTTTTGGCCCACGAGGCCCACGACGAAGCCGCGCGGTATCTCGAGCGTCACCCCCTCGAGCGAGAAGCCCGGGTAGCGCTTGGTCACGTCGACGGCGCGCAGGTCGCTTTCTGTCTCTGGTCTCATCGATCCTCCAGTTGTAGTTGTAGGTCGAGCATTTCGCGAAGCTCGTCGCCTCCGATGCCGGCGGCCCGCGCGTCGGACACGGCGCGCGCGAGCGACGCCTCCACCATGCGCAGGCGCTCCTCGCGCAGGAGCTCGACGTTGGCCTCAGAGACGAAGCACCCCTTTCCGGGGACCGTGTGGATGAGGCCCTGTGCCTCCAGGTCCTGGTAGGCGCGTTTGGTGGTGATAGCGCTGATGCGAAGCTGCGCGGCGAGGCCTCGAATCGAGGGCAGCCGCTCGCCCTCCGAGAGCGCGCCTGTCATGACGGCGGTGCGCACCTGCGTGGCGATCTGCTCGTAGATGGGCTTGTCGGACGAGTTGGAGATGATGATCTCCACGGTTCCTCCCCTCAGCTTAGTGGCGTCATATAACTGTATATATTGTACATATACGGTAGTGTCAATAGAGGGAAAAGTTTTTTCTCGCGCTCGACGCCCCGGCCCACCCCTCCAGGATTAGGGTGCATTCTTGATGCTTCTGCGAGGGAGTGGCCTCGATGCGCGACGGTGGCCCAACGCTTTTCCAGCGGGCATGTCGTTCCCGTGTCGAGAAGAACCCTTTTGTATCACGAAGTTGCCCCAGTCCGCGGAGGGGACTGCCATTCTGCGCGAGCCTGCCGCTCGGCACACAATGATGCCTGGAGCGAGAAGAGCCGTGCTATGAGGCAGGCTCGTCGAGAAGACACCCGCAGCAGCAAAGTTGCGCGCCTCGCTGGCGCAGGTGATCGTGCGCCGCCGCACGGACGCCCACATGACGCAGGAGTTCGTCGCCCACGAGCTGGGGGTCAGCCGCCAGGCGGTCTCCAAGCGGGAATGGGGCGCCTCCGAGCCGTCCACCACCAATCTCATCGCGCTCGCCCATTTCTTTGGCGTGGAGCCCGCCGACCTTCTTCGTGAGGTTGCGGTATAACGGCATCACATCCATCGCATCCATCACGTCGAGGGAGAAGCCATGAACGAGGTCATCGCTGCACTCAAGAGCCGTCGCAGCTCGCGCGCCTACACGTCTGAGGTCCCGAGCGCCGACAAGATCGACCAGGTCGTGGAGGCGGGCCTGTGGGCCGCGAGCGCCATGGGGCGGCAGGATCCCATCATTGTGGCCGTCACCAACAAGGACCTGCGCGACCGCCTCGCGGCCATGAACGCGCTCATCATGGGCTCGCCCGAGGGTGAGGACCCGTTCTACGGCGCCCCGGTCGTGCTCGTGGTCCTCGCACCCAAGAACGTGTCCACCCATGTCTACGACGGCAGCCTCGTGATGGGAAGCCTCCTGCTCGCCGCCCACGCCCTTGGCCTGGGGAGCTGCTGGATCCATCGCGCCAAGGAGGAGTTCGACGCGCCCGAGGGCAAGGCCATTCTCTCCGAGCTGGGCGTCGACGGTGACTACGAGGGCATCGGCCACTGTATCCTGGGCTATGCCGCAGACGCCCCCGAGCCCGAGCCGCGCCGTGAGGGGCGCGTGTTTCTCGCCGAGTAGGAGCGGCCGTCCGCCCGCGTTCTGCTAGCCTAGGGGATTGTCGACGCAATGGTCGGCGATCCCCTGCACGTGCGAGTGAGAGCGTGGAACATGGACCTCAGCCAAGCGATCGAGTGCGCAAACGCCTTCGTCTTCCCGGGATTTCTCACGGATGACGCGTCACTGTCCGCGGAGCGCTCCAGAAACGAGGAGGCGCTCGGGGTCCTCAGGTCCGCCTGGATGGACGCCCCGGTGGGCAAGGAGCCCTTCCCCTACGAGCTCGTGCTCGACCTCGCCGACCGCAACCGAGACATCTGCGACCGCTTCGGCACCGAGCGCCTGCGCAGCCTCTCTCCCTCGAGCCTCGCGCGCGGCCTGCCCGCCGCCGACCTCATCCGCGCGGTCGCCGTGCTCCAGCGCAGAAGCGTGGCGCAGGTCACGGCCCTGTCGGGCCCGGATGCGCGCGACCTCAACGTGGCCTGGGTGGACGCCCCGGTCTCGGGCATGGTCGTGGGCATAGACATCGAGACCACCGAGCGCGACCCGGCGCGCGGCTACATCATCAACGTTGGCCTCGAGTTCATGACGGTGGGCCCCAAGGCCAAGCCCCACGACCCCTTCGTCGGCTACTTCGGCCTGCCCGAGATGTATGCCACCAAGGGCGTGCCCCTCACGGAGATCCACCAGATCACCTGGTCTGACCTTGCGGGCAGGGTGCCCTTCCGCGAGGACAAGCAGGTCCAGAAGGCGCTTCTCGCCACGCTGTGCGCCTATCCCTTCATGGCGCACAACGCGGCCTTCGAGGACTCCTGGTTCATGCTGCACATCGACGGCTATGCGGGGGCGCGCAAGGACGGGCGCATCGTGCCCATCGACACGCGCGACGTCTGCCGCCGCGTGGACCCCGAGGTCCGCATCCTGCCGCACGAGACGCGGCCCGCCTCCCTGCAGAGCTGGGCCCAGCGGCGCGGCACGCTCAAGGCGGGGGAGTCGGAGCGGCACCTGGGCCTCGACGACGTGGAGCTCATGCTCGCCACCGTCCAGGCGGAGTTCGCCGAGAGGAACATGCTGTAGGGACTTGGTCCCGCCATCCAAGGACCCGGCTCCACGATAGCGCGCCGCTCGCCGCTAGGAGAGCTCGACCACCGCTGCGTCCTCGCGCGTGACCTGGTAGGTGACGTACTCGTTGGCGCTGTCCGCGCCGGGGGTGACCGTCGTGACCCACACTATCTCGTCGCCCGCCTCGACAAAGGCCAGGGCCGTCGCGGACGTGCGACGCGGCACCGTGGCCAGGGCCTCTATCGACGGGGTTCCGTCCTTCTGCGTCCCCGTGTTGACGAGCACCGCGAACGTCTCTCGGTCCACGAAGAACAGGTCGTCCCCGGAGCGGTCAAAGACGACCTTCTGCGAGCTGAAGTCGTGGACGAGCTGCTCATCCGTGCCGTCGGCGGCCACGCTCACCAGGCGGTTCGTGAGGGCGACGTCGTCTTGGGCCTCCACGTAGACGTGGCCGTCGGCTACCTGCCAGCTGAGCGCGCTCTTCTCGCTCGCGACCCCGTCGAGCGAGAAGACCACGAGCTCGTCGGCCCCCTCGAGCGTCACCGAGCGGATCTGGCGCACGTCGTCGAGACTGACGCCGCTGCAGTAGACGCGACCGGCCCCCACGTCCACGTAGCGCGCGTAGAAGCCTTCGGGAAGCGCGAAGTGGGTCACGAGGTCGCTCCCGTCGAGGGCGACCGAGCAGAGCTCCGAGTCCATGGACGTGCTCTCGAGCAGGCTGAAGTAGAGACGCCCCTGGGCGATGACGATCGGCAGGGGGAGCCTCGTGGACGATCCCGAGGCCCAGACCGTGCGCTTCTGCGCGCCTGCGCCCACCGTGCCCACCGCCAGGATGCTCGCGGTGGGGGCGTCGCAGAAGAGCACCTCGTCGTCGGCACACGCCAGGTAGCGCACGCCCAGGTGATTGACCTGGCCGTTGGTGTAGAGGACCTCGCGCGAGGAGTCCGCCCGGTCGCTGCGCACGATGGAGCCGGACGAGAAGGCCACGTAGTAGACGGTGTCTCCGTCGTTCACAGCGGCCTGGTGCGCGGCGCTGACGCTCCCCGCGGAAGAGTCCTGCGCAGGTGAGCCGTCCGCGACGTCACCGTCGCATCCGGAGATCCCGAACCCGGCAGCGCCCGCGAGCCCCAGGGCGCCCAGCGCGCAGGCGAGCACGCCCCGACGCGTCATGAGGGGGCCACCCCCCTGTGCACTATGCCTGCCCTGCGCCATGCGCCTCCCCTGACGTGTCGCCCCTGGTCCCAAACGAGCATTCTAGGTGAAATGGACGGGCTGCGCTCGCGGGGCCAGCCCAGGCAGCCGCCTGCCGCCTGATGGTAGTCTAGGGGCGACAAAACTCACATTCAAAGGAGCACCCCATGAAAGACGCCCAGGCAGCCGCCGGCCTCGTGGACTTTGTCCGCGCATGTCCGAGCATGTTCCACACCGCATCCACCATCCGCGCCGCCCTCGACGCGGCCGGCTTCACCTATCTTCCCGAGTCTTCGGCCTGGTCGATGGAGACTGGCGGGCGCTACTACACCGTCCGCAACAACTCGAGCGTCGTGGCCCTCAAGGTGGGCTCCGAGCTCGACGCCTATCACTTCCAGCTCGCCGCCGCGCACGGTGACTCGCCCACGTTCAAGGTCAAGGCGGTGCCCGAGCTCACGGGTCCCCAGGAGTACCTGCGCCTCGACGTGGAGGCCTACGGCGGCATGATCGACCACACCTGGCTCGACCGACCGCTCGGCATCGCCGGACGCGTTCTGGTGCGCGACGGCGCGCACGTGAGGAGCCGCCTGGTCAACATCGAGAAGGACGTGGCCCTCATCCCCAACGTGGCCATCCACCTGGGCCGCGAGGCGGGCCTCGAGCCGCATCTCAGCCGCGCCGTCGACCTCTTCCCGCTCTTCTCGGCGGGGGCGCTGCCTGCGGGCTCCTTCGACGAGATGGTGGCTGCCTCGGTGGGCGTCGACCCCGTCGACGTGCTCGCCCGCGACCTCTTCCTCGTGAACCACGAGCAGCCGCGCGTCTGGGGCTGGGCCGACGAGTTCGTCTCGGCCGGGCACCTCGACGACCTCGAGTGTGCCTACGTGGCGCTCGAAGCGTTCCTCGCGGCCGACAATCCCCACGACGTCAGCGTCTACGCCTGCTTCGACAACGAGGAGGTGGGCTCCAACACCAAGCAGGGGGCCCTCTCCACCCTTCTGCGCGACGCGCTCGCGCGCACCAACGCCGCACTGGGCCGCACGCCGGAGGAGCTGCAGCGCGCGCTTGCGGCGTCGATGCTCGTGAGCTGCGACAACGCGCATGCCCTGCACCCCAACCACCCCGAGAAGTACGACGAGGCAAACCGCTGCCGGCTCAACGGCGGGGTCGTGATCAAGGAGGCCGCCAACCAGCACTACTGCACGGACGCCTTCAGCCGTGCCGCCTTCGTGGCGATTCTCGACGCGGCGCGGGTTCCCTACCAGACCTTTGCCAACCGCTCCGACATGGCCGGCGGCGGGACCCTCGGAAACCTCTCCAACGTCCAGGCGAGCATGCACGCCGTGGACGTGGGCATGCCCCAGCTCGCCATGCACTCGGCTTACGAGACGACTGGAGCCCATGACGCGGCCCTGGGAATAGACGCGATCTCCGCCTTCTTCTCCACGAACGTCCTGATAGAGGGGGCCGACTCCATCACGCTCGCGTAAGCGTGACGTTTCCTCGACGCATCCACCAAAGTTACAGAAAGCGAACTGTTTCGTGTGGGGGGTTGCGCCGTCTCGAGTTAGGCCTATATTACTCATAGTGAACTTAGACTGCACTGACTTTTGAGGAGGCAGCATATGGCCGCAGCTGCAACGGCGCAACTTCCGCTTGCCCTGGCTGGCGAGGATGAGATCGTGTACGTTGCTCGCGTCAAGGGGGACGCCGAGCTGCGCCAGCACCTCGCCGAGCTCGGCTTCGTGGAGGGGGCCGAGGTCAGGGTGATCTCGAGCGCTCGGGGCAATGTCATCGTGAACGTCAAGGGCGCCCGCCTGGCTCTTAACCGCACGATGGCCGATCACGTGACGGTCGCGCTCTAGCGCGTTTCCGAGAGGTTTGTTAAAGGGGTTTCTGTGAGCTGCCGACGAACGTCGGCAAGGAGAGAAGGGTACGGAATGGCAACTCTGAAGGACGTGAGGGTGGGGGAGAGCTGCACGGTTGCCGCGCTGACGGGCACCGGTGCGCTCAAGCGCCGCATCATGGACATGGGCCTCACCAAGGGCACTAGCGTCTACGTGCGCAAGGTGGCCCCCCTGGGCGATCCCATCGAGCTTACGGTGCGCGGCTACGAGCTCTCGATTCGCAAGGACGAGGCCGCCAACGTCGAGGTCAGAGATGTTACCGCTGGCGAGGTCGTGGCCTAGGCCTAGTACGGGGTCGCAGAGTCTGTGTGGCCCCGTTTATTGGGCCCTACGAGTTACCTGAAGCTAACTAATGGCATCCCAACGGTAGCAATTGCATGCACAGGGAAAGGTAAGAAATGGCAGAAACGTTCATCGGCCTTGCGGGCAACCCAAACTGCGGCAAGACCACCCTCTTCAACGAGCTGACGGGCTCCAACGGCTACGTGGGCAACTGGCCCGGCGTCACCGTGGAGAAGAAGCAGGCACCCTGGCGCGTCGACAAGTCCGTCACCTTCGTCGACCTCCCCGGCATCTACTCGCTCTCCCCGTACACCCCCGAGGAGGTCGTCTCGCGCGACTACGTGGTCAACGAGCGCCCCGACGCGATCATCAACCTCGTCGACGTGACCAACCTCGAGCGCAACCTCTATCTGACGACCCAGATCCTCGAGGCCGGCCGTCCGGTCGTCGTGGGCCTCAACATGTGCGACCTGCTCAAGGAGCGCGGTGACGTCGTCGACACGGCAGCGCTGTCCTCTCGTCTCGGAGTGCCCGTGGTGGAGGTCTCGGCCCTCAAGAACGACAACCTGGACGAGCTCGTGAGGAAGGCCCTGTCCGCCGGGGCGAAGGGCGTTCCCGTTGCGGGCACGAAGTGCTTCTCACCGGAGGTCGAGAACGCGCTCGCCCGCATCGCCGCCGTCATCTCGGGAACGTGCGACGCCAGCCTCGAGCGCTGGTACTCCGTCAAGGTCTTCGAGCGCGATACCGAGGCCATCAGGCCCCTGCACCTCACCAAGGACCAGACGGCGGCCATCGAGCCCGTCATCAAGTCCGTCGAGAAGAAGCGCGGCGACGACGCCGAGTCCCTCATCACCTCCGATCGCTACGACTGGATCGCAGAGACGATGGAGGCCTGCGTCAAGAAAGCTCCCAAGAGGCTCAGCGTCTCCGAGAAGATTGACAAGGTCGTCACTAACCGCGTCTTGGGCCTGCCGATCTTTGCGGCGGTGATGTTCCTCGTGTACTTCATAGCCATTTCCAGCGTGGGCACGGCCGGCACCGACTGGGTCAACGACAACCTCTTCGCGGACGGCTTCTTCACGAACGGCGCCTCCCAGGCGACCTACGAGGCCGACCAGGAGGACTATGACGCCGGCCACTACAGCGACCAGATCGACGGGTTCGTCCTGGCCGCCGAGGCCGGGGGCGTTGACGTTGATGGCGTCTCGGACGCCGCCGCGGCCCTCGCCGAGGACCCCGAGGATGCCGAGGCCCAGGTCGTGGTCAACGACTTCGCCGCCGCAGCCGAGGCCAAGGGTGTCGTGGCCACGGACGTCGCCGTCCACGACTCCGACGGCAACTTCCTGGACACCGACGACGAGCCCATCACGAGCGTCACCGCAGATGACGAGCCCGTCCTTGCTGACGGCCAGCAGCTCCAGGTCATCGACACGGTGACGGCCGACGACTTCTCGGCTGCGGTGGCTGCGACCGAGGAGGCCCCCGACCCGGCTTCCTACGACGGCTTCGTACCCTCCATTCCCACGGCCGTCACCGGCTGGCTCGAGGCCGCTGGCGCATCGGCGATGGTCATCTCGCTCATCGTCGACGGCATCATCGGCGGCGTGGGCTCGGTGCTCGGCTTCATCCCCCAGATGTTCGTGCTCTTCGTGCTCCTGTGCTTCCTGGAGGACTGCGGCTACATGAGCCGTGTCGCCTTTGTGATGGACCGCGTGTTCCGCCGCTTCGGCCTGTCCGGCAAGTCATTCATCCCGATGCTGATCAGCTCCGGCTGCGGCGTCCCGGGGGTCCTGGCGACCAAGACCATCGAGAACGAGAAGGACCGTCGCATGACGGCCATGCTCACCACGATGATTCCCTGTGGTGCAAAGACCCCGATCATCGCCCTCGTCATGGGCGTCCTCATCGGTGGCTCCAACGCCTGGTGGGTTGCCCCGATGTTCTACTTCCTCGGCATTGCCGCGATCATAGTCTCGGCCGTCATGCTCAAGAAGACCAAGATGTTCGCCGGCGAGCCCGCCCCGTTCGTCATGGAGCTCCCCAACTACCACTTCCCGACCATCAAGTCGTGGTGGCTCCACGTCTGGGAGCGCGTCTCCGCCTACATCAAGAAGGCGGGCACGATCATCTTCGCCGCCGCCGTGGGCATCTGGTTCCTCTCCAACTTTGGTCTCGCCGGCTGGGAGGGCGGCTCCGGGGCCTTTGGCTACCTGCCGGGCATGGAGGCCGCGCCCGAGGACCTCATGGAGTACTCTATCCTCAAGGGGATTGGTTCGGGCATCGGCGTGATCTTCATCCCGCTCGGCTTTGACTCCTGGCAGGCCGCAGCCTCTTCGATCTCGGCCCTCATCGCCAAGGAGAACCTGGTCTCCACCTTTGGCGTTTTGTACGGCCTCGGTGGCGCGACCGAGAACTCGGTCTCCATGTGGCAGGGTTTCGCGGGCATGTTCACCGACGCCTCGGGTCTCATGCACATCGGTGCCATGTGCGCGTTCGTAGCCTTCAACATGCTCGACGCCCCCTGCTTTGCGGCCATCGGTACGATTCGCAGGCAGATGGACGACCCCAAGTGGTTCTGGTTCGCCATTGGTTACCAGTGCGGGTTCGCCTGGGTCGTGGGCCTGATCATCCATCAGCTCTGGGAGCTCTTCGTCCTGGGCAGCTTTGGCATGTGGACCGTCGTGGCCTTCGTGTTCTTGGCGGCCATGCTCTTCCAGCTCTTCCGCCCCACGCCCAAGTGGGACAAGAAGGATGACAAGATTCTCTCCGACCTCTCTGAGAGCGCTGCCTAGGGTCTTATCGGCAGACAGGTTTCTCCTGAGCTTGTCAGCGCGCCGCCAGTCCTTGCTGGCGGCGCGCCTTTTCTCCTAGGTTCCTCCTGCACACGGGTTTGGGCTCTTGTAAGCCTGCGCGAGGGGAGCGGTTTTGCCCCGTTGGGGGCTTGTCAGCAGTTTTTCGAGTCGCGCCAAGTATGAGGAGCCTTCTTGCCAGCAAACCTGCAGATCAGGCGCTCGCGCGGTTTCTCGCTACTCGGGGGGGGTCTGGCAAAAGCTGACGCTCCTATAGGCTGTCAAGAGGCGGTTCGTGACAAGCCCCCTTTCGGCCTGCGGCAGGCCCGGCGAGCTCCCTCATCTGCGCCTTATGCGGCGTCGCGCTCCCAGCCGAGCAGAAGCGACGAGTTCACGATCACAAGGACACTGCCGCAGTTGTGCACGAGCGCGCCCGAGATCGGGTCGAGGACGGCCAGAAACGCGAGAACGATTGCGACTGCGTTGAGCGTCATCGAGAGCGTCAGGTTGGCCTTGATGACGCGCATCATGTGGCATGAGAGCGCGACGAGGTGGGGGAGCTCCTCGATCTTGTCGCTTATCATCACGATATCGGCCGCGTCGACCGCCACGTCGCTACCGACTCCGCCCATCGCGACGCCCACGTAGGAACGGCGCAGCGCCGGCGCGTCGTTGATACCGTCCCCGACCATGCACACGAACTCACCCGCGCGCTCGCGCTCCTCGATGTAGGTGAGCTTGTCCTCCGGCCTGCAGGAGCAGGCGAACTCCTCGGTCCCGGCCTGGCTTGCGATTGCCGCTGCCGCAGCGGGGCCGTCTCCCGTCAGAAGGACGCTGCCCATGCCCTCGTGGGCGAGGTGGGCGAGCGTCGGGCGCGCGGTGGCGCGAATCGTGTCGCTGAGGGCGATGACCCCTGCGGCGTGTTTGTCGACGGAGACGTAGACGAGGGTGGCTCCATCGTGCGCGAGGGTGTCGGGGGCCGCCTCGGACCAGACGTCCTTGTCGAGCCCCTGGGCCTCCATCATCGCCTGGCTTCCCGCGAGGACCCTATGGTCCTCGAGCGTCGCCTCGACCCCGTGGCCGGGCCGCATGTGGAAGTCTTCCGGCTCCCGGACGTCGACGTGCTCCTCGGCCGCGCACGCGACGATCGCCCGTCCGAGGGGGTGCTCGCTGCGGAGCTCGGCGCCTGCGACGAGCGCGTACAGCTCATCGCGAGACAGGCCGCTAGCTGGGAGTGCCACGACGGCCGAGACGCGCGGGCGGCCCTCGGTGAGGGTGCCCGTCTTGTCAAAGACCACCTTTCTCACGAGGGCGAGCCGCTCGAGGGCCCCGCCCTCCTTGACGAGGAAGCCGTGGCGTGTCGCGTTGCCTATGGCCGCCATGACGGCGGTGGGCGTGGCGAGCACGAGGGAGCACGGGCAGAACACGACCAGGACGGTGACCGCGCGCAGGGGCTCGCTGGTCAGGAGCCAGACGGCGGCGGCGGCGCCGAGCGCCCCGACGACGATCCAGGTGGCCCAGCGGTCGGCGAGGTGCACGATCTGTGCCTTGTTGGCATCGGCGCTCTGGACGAGGCGCGCCATGCGTTGGATTGAGCCGTCCTCGCCGACCCGTGTGGCCCGGACCTCGATGACGCCGAACTGGTTGGTGGTCCCCGATGACACCTCGTCGCCCGTACTCTTGTCCTGCGGCAGGGGCTCGCCGGTCACGAGGCTCTCGTCCACGCTCGTCTGCCCCCGGAGGATGAGCCCGTCGACGGGAATGGCCTCCCCGGGCAGCACACGTACCGTTTGACCAGCGCGCACGTCGTCCGCCTCGATTGTCTGCTCCACGCCGTCCCCGTCCAGGGCACGCGCGGTGCGTGGGGTCATCTGGACGAGCCGCTCGATGCCCCGGTGCGCGCGGGCCACCGTGAGGTCCTCGAGCAGTCCGCCGAGCTGCATGATGAGGGCGACCTCGCCGGCGGCAAAGTACTGCCCGATGGCAAGAGACGAGAGGAGCGCGATCGTGACGAGCAGGTCTGCCCTGACGTCGAGCCTCGTGACAAGTGCGATCGTGGCATGCAGGGCAATGGGGACTCCGCACAGCAGGATGGCAATCCATGCGGGGTCAGGGGCCATGCGACCGCCCAGGGAGAGGCTTGCGACGAGGGCGAGGGCGGAGACGACGAGCAGGGTGACGTCCTTGCGGGTGCCGCCCAGGGCGAGAAGGCGCTCGACGTGGTCAAAGAGCGCGTCGAGGCTGGGGGGAAGCGCGTACGTGGGGTGTGCCACGGGGACTCATCTCTTCGGATTCCGATTCTGAACACTATGTTCGGTATAGGCTATGATGTTCGAAATAAGAAGAGTCAACCACGTCAAGCTGCACCATAGCGAACGCTTGCGAGAAAGTGTGCGAAAGGGGATGCAGGCTCATGGACAGACGGCAGCGCAAGACCCGTCGGGCGATCTGCGACGCGTTCGAGGACCTGCTGCGCCAGGAACGCTATGACGCGGTCACGGTCTCGCAGATCATCGAACGCGCCGACATAGGGCGCAGCACGTTCTACGCCCACTATGAGACAAAGGACGCCCTGCTCGAGAGCATGTGCGACGAGATGTTCGCCCACATATTCAAGGGGGTCAACAAGAGCTGCGAGACTCACCACGATTTGCGCACGGCCACGCTCGAGGGCAAGCTCGCCCATCTCCTCTACCATCTGCGCGACGACCATGGGGGCATTTGCGGCAAGCTGGTCGTGGAGCGCGAGCCACACTACACGGCCTCCTTCAGCGAGCAGCTTGCCGAGCTGTTCGAGAGTGACCTGCCGGTGCGCCCGAGCTCACAGCCGCGTGACTTCGTGGTTGACCTGCTCGTGAGCTCGTTTTGCGAGGCGGTCTCCTGGTGGCTGGTCAAGGACCCCGCCCGCTCGCCCGAGGAGGTGGCGTCCTGGTTTCTGCTGCCGTTCTAGGAGGGACCGCACGCCCTGCGTCCACACCCTGCTCAAGAAGACGGAGCTGTGGCAGGCGAGAAAGTCGCGTTTTGTGCCACAGCTCCGTGTTCTTGAGCGCCGGTGAAGGTGCCACGTGAAGACGTCGCAGCGGTGAAAGGCCCCCGCGGCACCGCCTGCGTACCTACAGCGCCCAGCTCGCGCTCTCGCGCTGCAGCTCGACCATGCGGGCGAACTCACCGCCCGTGGCCAGGAGCTCGCAGGGCGCGCCCTGCTCGGCCACCCTCCCGTCGACGAGGACCACGACCTTGTCGGCGCTCTCCACCGTGCGCATGCGGTGGGCGATCACGATGACGGTCTTTCCGGTCAGGAGGCGGCTCAGCGCCTTCTGGACCTGCGTCTCGTTCTCCACGTCAAGAGATGCCGTGGCCTCGTCGAGAAGGACGATCGGCGCGTCCTTGAGCAGGGCCCGGGCGATGGAGATCCTCTGGCGCTCCCCGCCGGAGAGCTTGGAGCCGTTCTCGCCAATCATGGTCTGGTAGCCGCCGGCCATGCGACCCACGAACTCGTCGCAGTTGGCGGCCGCCGCAGCGGCAAGGACCTCCTCGTCGGTGGCACCTCGCCGACCCAGACGGATGTTTCCCATCACCGTGTCGTCGAAGAGCAGCACGTCCTGGAAGACCACGGCGTAGTCGCCGAGCAGGACCTCGGGGTCTACGCCCGCCACGTCCACGCCACCCACGCGCACCTGTCCGGACGTGACGTCCCAGAAGCGCGCCGCGAGTTTGGAGCAGGTGGACTTGCCGGAGCCCGAGGGCCCCACCAGAGCCGTGACCTCGCCCTCCTTTGCGGTGAAGCTCACGCGGTCGAGGACCTTCTCGCCGCTCGCGCCCCCATAGGAGAAGCTCACGTCGTCGAAGACCACGTCATGGCCAGAGGGGTCGAACGCCTTGCCTCCTCCGGCGAGCGGCTCCTCGTAGAAGGAGCGCATGCGCGCGGAGGCCGTCTGGGCGGAGAAGAGCTCGGCGATGAGCATGAGGCACTGGTCGAAGGGGGCGTAGATGCGCGAGACCACGAGCAGGAAGCAGAAGAGCGTGATGAAGTCACAGCTCCCCTGCAAGACGAGAGCTGCGCCCACCAGGACGGTGGTCGCAAGGCTCAGGCGAAGCACGATCTGCGCGCCGTTCACGCACAGGCCGTTGGCGAGCTCGCCCTTGACGGTCGTGCGCTCCGCCGCGTCGATGTCGGAGCGGATGCCGTCGAGGTAGCGCTCCTCCTGGTTGGTGGCGCGCACCTCGCGGACGCACTCGAGGGCCTCCTGGATGTCGTCGGAGACCGCGAGGTTGCCCAGACGCGTGGCTCGGGAGAGGGGGGCGAGGAAGTGACGCGCGCCGAACAGCAGCGCGAGGCCCACCGGGCAGCTCCACAGAGACGCGAGCGCGGGACGCCAGTCGAAGGCGAAGAGCCCCACGGCGGCCACGGCCAGCGTGACGTAGGCGCCGTAGAGCTCGGGCAGCACGTGGCTGTAGGCGTGCTCGATGGTCTTGACGTCGCCCATGATGGTCTCGGTGAGGTCGGCGAGGTCGCGTCGGCCAAAGAAGGAGAGCGGCAGCTTGCGCAGGCGCTCGGCCAGGCCGATGCGCTGCCGGCCGCTCTCCACGTAGATGACCCCGTACTGGTAGTAGTACGCGTAGTACTCGGTGATGAACAGGATCACGATGAACGCAATGAGGCCCAGTGCGTACGGCGCGAGGCTCGGCAGCGCCGTCCCCTCGCTCAGGTGGGCCATGAGCTCCTGCATGAGCAGGTAGAACACGCCCACCCCGCCAAAGGTCGCAAGGTTGGAGACGGCCGTCCACACGGTGCCCAGCTTGACGTTTCGCGCGCCGTCGTCAGTGAGCCCGTACTTCTCCTTCAGCATTACGCCACCTCCCCTGAGGTACTCGAGATCTTCCAGCTCACGGCCTGCTCGTAGTCGGCCCACATCCGTGCGTAGAGCCCGCCGGCGCCCAGAAGCTCGTCGTGGGTTCCCTGCTCGGCCACTCGGCCGTGGTCGAGCACCACGATCTTGTCGGCGCGCACTACGGTGGAGAGGCGGTGGGCGATCATGAGGACCGTGCGCGGGCGTCCGTCGGCGTCCGTGGCGAGGCGCCTGAAGGCCTGCTGGATGCGCGCCTCGTTCTCGGGGTCGGCGAAGGCCGTGGCCTCGTCGAGCACCACGATCGGCGCGTTCTTGAGGACGGCGCGGGCGATCATGAGGCGCTGCACCTCGCCGCCCGAGAGGTAGACGCCGTCGGCGCCCACCACGGTGTCGATGCCGTGGGGGAGCTTCTCGACGATGTCGGCGCACCGAGCGGCCTCGAGCGCGGCCAGGACCTCGTCCTTCGAGGCGCTCGGACGCGCCGCCCGCACGTTCTCGAGGATGCTCTGCTTGAAGAGGCGGTTGGCCTGGAAGACGAAGGCCACGTGGTCCATGAGGTCGGCGGGGTCCATGGCGCGCACGTCCACGCCGCCCACGCGCACGGAGCCGGCGTCGACGTCCCAGAAGCGCGGCACGAGGGAGGCCGCCGTGGACTTGCCCCCACCCGAGGGGCCCACGAGCGCCACCGTGGCGCCGGCAGGGACCTCGAAGCTCACGTTGCTGAGCGCCGCCTGGTCGCCACCTTCGTAGGCAAACGTCACGTCGTCGAAGGAGATGGCGTTGTCGGCGAGCCTCTGCGGGTGTGCCGGCGCCTCGATGACGGGCGCCGCGAGCACCTCGCTCACGCGCGCCACGGAGTCCTGGGCCGTCTGGAGGGCGTCGGAGATGAACATCACGCGCGTCATGGCCGTCGGGACGATCGCCGAGAAGATCGCGTAGAACGCGAAGTTGGTGAGGAAGCGCGCGAAGTCAGCCTCGCCGGGCGCGAGCAGGATCACGACGGGGGCCAGAAAGGCGGCCACGCCGTTGATGACCGTGAGCGAGAGCGACTGTGGCACCTGGCACCACTTGACCGCGTAGTCCTGTGCGAGCTCCGTGAACTCCTGGATGGCGTCGTAAAAGGCCTTGAACGAATGGACCGTCTGCTGGAAGACCTTGACCACGGGAATGCCGCGCACGTACTCGGTGCCCGTCTTGTTCATCTTGACGAGGGAGCCCATGTAGCGCGACATGAAGTCCATGCCGCGCCCGCCCATCATCTTGGCGAAGCACGCGAGCGAGACGACCACGGCCGCGAGGCACGCCAGTCCGAGACGCCAGTCGAAGACGAAGAACAGCACGAGCATGCCCACGACCATGGCGACGGAGCCGGCCGTGTCGGGCAGCTTGTGAGCGAGGAGCCCCTCGGTCTCCGCGGCGCAGCCGTCCACCACGCGCCTGAGCGCGCCGGAGGCGTGGCTGTCGAAGTAGCCGAGCGAGGTGTGCATGAGGTGCTCGGTCGCTGCCTTGCGCATGTTCGAGGCGCAGCGAAACGCCGAGAGGTGCGTGCACATGAGCGCCCCGAAGTAGATGACGATCGAGAGGGCCGAGAAGCCCAGCGCCACCCAGCCGTATCCGGCGATGCTCGTCGCCTCCTCCCAGCGGGGAGCGACGGCGATGAGGTCGCGTGCCACGAGCCAGATGCAGACGTAGGGGACAAAGCTCACGAGCATGGAGACGGCCGAGAGGGCGCAGCCCAGATAGGTGAGCACGCGTCTCCTGCCCGAGAAGGCGAGCAGCTGAGCGATGGCGCTCCGCCCGTTCGGGGAGCTCGAGGCGCCCCGCCCCTCCGGCGGTTCTTTTGCCATGGGTCCTCCTTTGGCTTGTTAGTTACCATCCCCTAACTTATCATGGGGACGAGCGGGGGGAGCCAGGCCGGCGTCCCAACGGGACGAATTCGAAACGAAAGGCGTCGCGCGCGCAACCATGCGGTACACAGAGACGCTCACGGATCTTGAGACGCTCTATCTGCCCCAGGTCGAGCAGTTCGGCATCGAGCTCGCCCCCTGCGGGGAGGCCCTCGTGGGCCAGGTCGACAGCGACGCGGCGCGCGCCTCGATGTGCGTCTACCGGCTCGGAAAGGACTGCGTGGTCGAGGCGCACCGGATTCTCGTGCGCCGCGACCTGCCCCTGTACGAGAGGGGCGTCGACAGCCTGTGCATCAGCTCCCTGTCAGCCGACAGCCTCGCCCTGTGTCCCGTCGCCCCGGTCGAGAAGGTCGTGGGTGCGCCGCGGTGCCTGGCGGTCTTCGGCCAGAGGAGCGGCGAGACCACCACGTGGCTGCGCGCCGGCTCGCGCCACGACTCCTCCTCGGTCGTGTTTCTCCCTTCGCGCCTCAATCGCCTGGACGCGCACGAGCGGCGTGCGGCCCGCGCGCTCGTCGAAGAGCCCGGACTGGTCTGCGCGGACGGGTGCGCCTCGTCCGTGGGCTCGTCGATAGACGCCGTCATGCCGCTCTTCGGGGGGAGGCTCGCGCGCGGGCGCACACTCGACGCGCAGGTCGATCGCGCCCTCCTTGGCGTGCTGGCCTGGCGCGAGGAGTGCGAGCGCGCCGAGCGGGCGGCGGGCACGCACGAGCGGGCGCTCGTCGTGCGCGGCGTCAAGAACTACGTCACCCTGCACCTGAGCGAGCCGCTCACCCTGGACGTGCTCGCCCACGACCTGCTCACGAGCCGCACGCGCCTGTGCGCGACGTTTCAGTGCGCGACGGGGCAGAGCGTGGGGTCCTTTGTCCGGAGCGCCCGCATCGCACGGTCCAAGGAACTCCTCGCGGTGCGCAGCCTGGGCGTGGCCGAGGTGGCGCACGCCGTGGGATACCCGCGCACGTCGAGCTTCACCGTGGCCTTCGAACGCGAGGAGGGCCTGTCGCCCTCCGCCTGGCGCGCCGCGCGCCCGTAGGCGGGCGGGCGTTTCGCGGGTCGCTCCCTGGGGCCCCTTTCACGCATGCTATACTCTTGAGCCATTAAAACGGCACATGAAAGGCATGCGTATGTTTGATGCAAACGTCCTCCAGGCGCTCGCGTGGGCGGCGCTCGGCTGTGGCTTCACGTGGCTCATGACGACCGCCGGGGCTGCGGTCGTGTTCTTCTTCAAGTCCGACCGCGACCTCACGCACCACATCTTCCTGGGGTTCGCCGCCGGCGTCATGGTGGCGGCGAGCATGTGGTCCCTGCTCGACCCCGCGATAGAGCAGGCCGAGGCCCAGGGCGTTCCCGGCTGGATCCCGGCGGGCGGCGGGTTCTTGCTGGGCGTGGCCTTCCTCATGGTGCTCGACTCGATCCTGCCGCACCTGCACCCCGAGGCGGACGAGCCCGAGGGCATCCGCACGAGCTGGAAGCGCACGACCCTGCTCGTCTCGGCCGTGACGCTGCACAACATTCCCGAGGGCATGTCGGTGGGGCTGCTCTTCGCGATGGCGGCCCAGGCCACGGGGGCCGCCGCCAGCTCCTACCTGGGCATGGCCTTCGCGCTGGCCATCGGCATCGGCCTGCAGAACTTCCCCGAGGGCGCGGCCGTCTCCCTGCCGCTCGCCCGCGAGGGGATGAGCCGCGGCAAGGCCTTCGTCATGGGGAGCCTGTCCGGGATCGTCGAGCCCATCTTCGGCATCCTCGTGGTGCTCGTGAGCAAGCAGATCACGTCGTTCATGCCCTGGCTCCTGGCCTTTGCGGGAGGAGCCATGATCTACGTGGTGGTCGAGGAGCTCATCCCCGAGTCGCACCTCGGCGAGCACTCGAACGTGGGCACTCTCGGCTTCATTGGCGGCTTCGTCATCATGATGGTGCTCGACGTCGCCCTGGGGTAGGACGCCCGATACGGCTCGCCCGATTCGACTTCGTTTCGGGCGCTTGTTTTAAATACCACCACTCAACTCGGAATTATGGAGAGACTGTGTTAGACAAGGTTTACATTGAAAGTTAGCCTTCCTTTACCTATTCTCTTAAACGTGCTCGCAAGGGCACGGGACATGTTTAACCCAGCCTGAGCGGCGGACCCTCTCCCCGCTGCAAATGGCAATCTTTGCGCCACCTGCCAACCCCCTCTAGGCAGGTGGCGCCTTTGTGCGTCGCGCTTTGCCCTCCAAAATTTCGTTGCCCCGACCCTTGCGATGGGTGCGCTTTCGCCCTCGCGCCAGCGCATCAGAACTCGTCCGATCGCCCGGCTCGTTTCTCCCTAGACGATAAGTTTTCTATGGTGTACTCTTCTCCAGACCACAAGTTAGCGAGTGGTAACTCAAGGGAAGGAGGCGCGATGGGAAAGGGGATTGAGGTCTGCCTGGCCGGCCTGCAGGGAGCGGGAACCCTCGAGGACGCCCTCGAGGCCGAGTTCGTCGACTGCCTCGTGCGGCAGGCAGGTCTCGTGCTGGTGGGCGAGAAGCCCGCGGCCCTCTTTGGCTTCAGGCCCCGCTCGCATGGTGCGGCCCCCGATGCCCGCGCCGCGCGCCTCCTCTCGGGCAGGCTGCTTGTCGCCTATGCGAAGCGCACCAAGGCCTACGGGGTGCGCATCGTGTGGCTCGCCGAGCGCGAGGGAGGCCCCATGCTGCTCGCGTGGCGCCCCGCCCAGGTGGCAGGGCTCCTCGACGACGAGGCCGCCCGCGCGCTCATGGCGAGCTGCGGTCTTCCGACCGCCCACGCGGCCCGGCTCGTCTCGGACCTCGTGCGGCGTCTGCGCGCCTACTACGCGGGGCGCGGGCCCTTCCCGCACGAGGTGGGGCTCATCTTGGGCTATCCGGTTGCCGACGTCGCCGGCTTCATGGCTGATGGAGGGCGCGGCGCCGTCGCGTGTGGGCGCTGGAAGGTGTACGGAGACCCCGTGCGGGCCCGTCGTCGCTTCGACGAGCTCGGGCGCCACGAGCGTCTCTGCAAACGGCTCTACGCCGAGGGGGCACCCATGGGGGAGCTCCTTCGGATGGGAATGGCGTAGTCGCGGCGACCGCCGCGACAGAAGAACAAGGAGGATTCTCATGGGCAAGAGCGTCGCGATCGTCTATTGGACCGGGACCGGGAACACCGAGGAGATGGCCCAAGCCTTTGAGGCGGGCGTCACCGAGGCAGGCGGCACGCCCAAGCTCGTGGGCGTGGCGGACTTCTCGGCCGGCGAGGTCTCCTCGTATGACGCTTTGGCCTTCGGGTGCCCGGCCATGGGCGACGAGGAGCTCGAGTCGGAGGAGTTCGAGCCGGTCTGGGACGCCTGCAAGGAGGTGCTCGGGGGCCGTCCCGTCGTGCTCTTTGGCAGCTACGCATGGGCTGACGGCGACTGGATGGTCAACTGGAAGGAGAACGCGGACGCGGCGAGCGTGAACGTGGTCGCCACGGTCACGGCCTTCGAGGCTCCCGACGACGACGCCCAGGCGGCCCTCAAGGCGGCCGCGAAGACCCTCGTCGAGGCATAGGGGCAAGGGCTCGGCTGCGGGTCGAGCGCACGCTTTTCCCAAAAAGGCGCGGCGAGAAGAGAGATCTTCTCGCCGCGTTTTCCCTGTTGGGGGGGGATAGTTCGATCCTGAATTGCGCGCACTCGAACGCGAGAGGCGCTGCAGCAACATCCGCGGTCCGAACTACTTCTTGGCCTTGCCCTGGTTGGCCACGGCGCTGATCTTGGCCTCGATGGCGGCGGGGTCGCCGATGTAGTGCTTGTCGATGATGTTCCAGTCCTTGTCGAACGTGTAGGAGCACGGCACGCCGGTCGGGATGTTGACCTCGAGGATCTGGTCGGGCGTGAGCTTCTCGAACTGCATGACAAGGGCGCGCAGGCTGTTGCCGTGGGCGGCGATGAGCACGCGCTTGCCGACCTCGAGCTGCGGCTTGATCTGGCTCTCGAAGTATGGCCACGCGCGGGCGATGGTGTCCTTCAGGCACTCGGTGTAGGGGAGGTCCTGGGGGGGCACGTCGCGGAACATCTCGAGTACGTGCGGGTCGCGCTCGTCGCCGGGCGTGAGGGCGGGCGGCTGGACGTCGAAGGAGCGTCGCCAGATCTTGACCTGGTCCTCGCCGTGCTCGGCGGCGGCGTCGGCCTTGTTGAGGCCCTGGAGGGCGCCGTAGTGGCGCTCGTTGAGCTGCCACGCCTTGTGGACGGGGAGCCAGTTGCGGTCGAGCTCGTCGAGGACGCAGTTCAGCGTGTGAACGGCGCGCTTGAGCAGCGAGGTGTAGCAGACGTCGAAATCGTAGCCGGCCTCCCTGAGCGCCTTGCCGCCGGCATGGGCCTCCTCGCGGCCGGTGTCGGTGAGGTCAACGTCGGTCCATCCGGTGAAGAGGTTGAGCTTGTTCCACTCCGACTCGCCGTGGCGGACGATGACGAGCTGCATGGTCTGGTCGTCGTTCATTGAGACACGTCCCTTCTCGATAAGAACTTTGTGCGGCATTGACTGCCTGGCAGGTACAGTATGCCGCACATGGGTATAGTTGACCTTAGTTAACACCGAAGTTTCGTCTTCTCTGAGGGGAGAGGCCGGCATGACCCCATTTGATATCGTCATACTCGCCGTCGTGGCAGCGGCAGTGGCCCTGTGCGTTCGCTATCTGATCAGGTCCAACAAGGACGGCTGTTCGGACTGCGGCAGCGCGTCCAGCTGCAGCGCCTACGAAACGGGAGCTCCCTGCAGCGCGGCCGAGAACATGCTGCGCCATGCGGACGCGGCCCTCTCCGCCAAGAAGAAGTAGCGTCTTCTCGGCATCTGCGCCGTCTGTCGATTTTCGTGTGCGTCTGGCCGGTCGAAACAGGCGTGAAACACAGGTGTGCGACTCTATCGGGGACTAAGATGAACGCCGATCCGGCACCCCGGGGAGGAGCTTGTATGAGCAGCAAGAATGACGTCGACTTTGTCCTGCGCACCGTCGAGGAGCGCAACATCCGCTTCGTCCGCCTGTGGTTCACCGACGTGCTCGGTAACCTCAAGTCCTTTGCCATCTCTCCCGAGGAGCTCGAGGAGGCCTTCGAGGAGGGCATCGGCTTCGACGGCTCGTCCGTCGACGGCTTCGCCTCCCTGGAGGAGTCCGACATGCTGGCCTTCCCGGACCCCGACACCTTCGCCCTTCTGCCGTGGCGCCCCACGGAGTCCGGCGTCGCGCGCGTCTTCTGCGACGTCTACACCCCGTCGCGCGAGCCCTTCGAGGGCGATCCGCGCCGCTGCCTGCTCAACGTCTTCGACCAGGCGCAGGAGCGGGGCTTCGTGCCCAACGTGGGGCCCAAGATCGAGTACTTCTACTTCGACAACGACCGCAACCCGGTCCCCCTGGACAACGCCGGCTACTTCGACCTCACGCCCATGGACACGGCCAACGACCTGCGTCGCCAGACCTCACTCATGCTCGAGAAGATGTCCATCCCGGTGCAGTACTCCTATCATGCCGCGGGGCCCTCGCAAAACGGCGTGGAGCTTCGCTTCAGCGAGGCCGTGAGCTGCGCGGACAACATCATGACGGCGCGGCTCGTGATTAAGCAAGAGGCCTCCAGCCAGGGCATGTATGCCTCGTTCATGCCCAAGCCCATCACCACGGCTCCCGGCTCGGCGATGTTCCTCTACGAGTCTTTGCTCGATCACGACGGCGAGAACCTCTTCTGGGCGCCCAAGGACTACCACGAGGCGCACCTGTCCGACCTCGGTCAGCACTACGTCGCGGGCATCCTCGCCCACGCGCCGGAGTTCACGCTCGTCACCAATCCGACGGTCAACTCCTACAAGCGCTTCATCTCCACCGGCGAGGTTCCCAACCACGCCACGTGGGGCCGCAAGAACCGCTCGGCGCTCGTGCGCATTCCCACGCACAAGCCGGGCAAGCACATCTCCACTCGCGTCGAGCTGCGCAGCCCCGATCCCACTGCCAATCCGTACCTGGCTCTCGCCGTCACCATCGCGGCCGGCCTCAAGGGCATCGAGGACGGCCTGCCCCTGCCCGCCGAGGCCACGTGCGACACCTTCAACCTCTCCGACGGCGAGCTGGCCTCTCAGGGCATCGAGCGCCTGCCGCGCACCCTCGGCGAGGCGGTCGACTGCTTCGAGGCGTCCTCGTTCATGCGCGAGGTCCTGGGCGACCATATCTTTGACTACCTGGTGCACGAGAAGCGCCAGGAGTGGTACGAGTACTGTACGGCCGTGACCGACTGGGAGCGCATCCATTACTACGGAGGTTACTAGGGACAGGGCACTAGGGCTAGGGCGTGCGACCGTCGCGTCTGGCGGACAAATAAATTTGTCCGCCAGACGCGACGGGCTTTGGAGGATTCTGAGACCGCTGTCGCACCGGGTCCGCTCGGGGATATGCCTGAGACCTCTGCGAGGAAGCTCGCTCAAAGCGCGCTTCCTCGCAGCGGCGGTCCACGCCGCACGACGTTGCGCGCGCCAGGAGGTTCATCATTATGCATGATGAGCGGTCAAGCGTGAATATTCTGTCACTAGTAAACATATTTCTCGCTAAAATATACATTTTATCGTGTTTTAGGGGTAATTATATTCATCTGTGTACGTAATACGAGAAGCTTCATGTCAATCGTGTTAAGAAACGCTGTCCTCTCGATTCCTAAAGGGCTCTTGAACCAAACTGCTTGAAGGCGACGGACGGGGCGTGAGCCCTGACACGGGGAAGACCTCGTGCCTCCGTCGGAAAGGGCGTGACCACGCGCCGAAGCATTTGGGGAAGGAAACCCATCATGAAGCTCTCCAGCCGGATCGCAGGCGGCCTCGTTGTCGTCTGCGCGCTCACCGCAGCGCTCGCGGGATGCAGTGGGGGAGGGCGGACCAGCACCACCTCCACTACGGACGAAGCGAACGCCGCGGGCTACACGCTCGTCGAGGACGGAAAGCTCGTCGTTGCCTCGGACCTTGCCAACCCGCCCTTCGACTTTGTCAACGAGTCCACGGCCGAGGCCCAGGGCTTCGAGGTCGACCTCATGGACGCGCTCGCCGAGCGCCTCGGCCTCACGTGCGAGTATCTGCCCGCCATGAAGTTTGACAGCATCATCCCCCTCATCAAGCAGGGCGGAAAGGCGGACGTGGGCGTCTCCAACTTCACGATCACCGACAACCGCAAGCAGGAGATCGACTTCACCGATCCCTACATCGACTCCAACCAGGGCCTCGTGACCCGCGTCGGCTCCGACAAGACCGACGAGGACGCGCTCAACGACGCGAGCGTCACGATCGCCGTCCAATCCGGCACGACGGGTGCCTCCTGGGTCGAGGAGAACCTGCCCCAGGCGCAGATCGTGTCCCTCGACGACCCGGTGGCCGCGGTCACGGGCGTCTCCACGGGCCGGTATGACGCGGCCGTGGCGGACCTGCCGGTCATGCAGTACCTCTGCACCAACTCCTTCACGGACTGCCAGGTATCCCTTGAGATTCCCACGGGCGAGCAGTACGGCATCGTGGTCTCCAAGGACAACCCCGGCCTCACGGCCGCCCTGAACGACGCGCTGACCGACCTCGAGGCAGACGGCACGATCTCCACCCTCGAGGTCAAGTGGTTCGGCGCGGAGCTCTAACTAGAAAGCAGGGGATGGGGTCGCCTGTCCCAGAGAAAGCCCGTAAACGAAGGGAACACGCATGAACAAGCTCGTCTCAAAGATCGCCGCAGTCGCCGCCTCGGCGGCCCTCGTCGTCGGCCTCGCCGCCTGCGGCGGCAGCGGCTCCTCGAGTGACGCCTCGACCGACGACTCCTCCTCCGAGGCCAGCTACACGCTCGTCCAGGACGGCAAGCTGACCGTGGTCGCCGAGCTCGGCTTCGCCCCGTTCGAGTACATCGACGGCGACGGCAACACCGTGGGCTTCGACGTCGACATGGCCAACGAGGTCGCCAGCCGCCTGGGCCTTACGTGCGAGTTTCTCCCCAGCCAGCAGTTCGACACCATCGTGCCCATGATCAAGCAGGGCGGCAAGGCCGACGTGGCCGTCACCGCCATGACGATCACCGACGAGCGCCTCGAGTCGGTCGACTTCAGCGACCCCTACCTCGCCTCCAACCAGGCCCTCATCACGCTCGCCTCCTCTGATGCCACCGAGGAGAGCCTCAACGCCGACGGCATGCGGATCACCTGCCAGGCGGGCAACACCGGCGAGGCCTGGATCAGGGAGAACCTGCCCAACGCCACCGTCGTGCCGCTGGCCGACGTGACCGCCGGCCTCATGGGCGTGCAGACGGGGCGCTACAACGCCATGGTCGTCGACCTGCCCGTCGCCACCAACATGCTCTCCCAGTCCTTCTCGGACCTTAAGGTCGCCGAGGAGATTCCCACCGGCGAGCAGTACGGCATCGCCGTCTCCAAGGACAATCCCGGCCTGACCAAGGCCATCAGCCAGGCCCTCGCCGACATGCAGTCCGACGGCACGATGGCCCAGATCGAGACCAAGTGGTTCGGCTCCGAGATCTAGTCCGAGCCCCCAGAGCGAGCGCGTGAGCGGGGTCCCCCCAGGGGGATCCCGCGCCCCGTTAGAAAGGCAGGCTCACACATGGAGCTTTCGCATCACCGGTCGACGAGGCACGCTCTCGCGACCCTCCTCGTGGCGCTCGTGGTCGCGCTGGCGGGCCAGGCCCTTGTCGCCCCGCAGGTGGCCGAGGCCCTGACCACCGACAAGGCCACCGCGCGTCCCAACGAGGACGGCGGGTCCGGCGTCATCGGCGGCATGGACACGCGCCTCACCTGGGAGGGCACCGTCGAGGAGGGCGAGGAGGTCACCCAGGTCACGCTCACGCTGCCGGAGGGGTCGAGCTTCGACGGGTCCACGACGCGCGTCACGGTCCTCGACGGCCTCAGCCGCGCCAACGTCGACACCACGGTCGAGGCTGCGGGCACCCAGGCCACGGTGAGCTTCTCGGAGCCCGTCGGCGCCGGGCTGCTCGTGCGGCTCGAGATCACGGGGGCGCAGTTCCCCGCCGCCGGCGGCGACTACGCCGTCTCGGGTTCTTACGTCGCGGCCGACGGCACACATGCGCTTGCGGACTCCGATGCCATCGGCATCATCGCCAACACCCCGCTGCAGCAGATCGTCAACTGGCTCGACGGCCAGGCATGGGTCCAGGCGTGGAACTCCAACCAGTTTCTGGGCATGTTCTTGAAGCCGCAGCTCCTGGTCACGTCCTTCTCGTCGCTGTTTCCCGGCTGGATTCTGTGCATAGGCATCGTCGTGGCGGCCTACCCGTTCGCCATCGCGCTCGGGCTGCTGTTTGCCATGCTCAAGATCTCGCGTCATCGCGTCGTGCGCGCCATTGCCATAACCTACATCAACGTCCTGCGCGGCACGCCACTGTTCCTCCAGATCTACATCGCGTTCTTTGGTCTGCCCATGATGGGCATCAACATCAACAACAACCTGCTCGGCATCGTCGTGATGGCGATAAACTCCTCGGCCTACCTCGCCGAGATCTTTCGTGCGGGCATCGAGTCCATACCGCAGGGGCAGTACGAGGCGGCCTCGTCTCTGGGCATGAGCCGCGTGCAGACGATGTTCTCGATCATCCTGCCGCAGACCGTCCGCCGCGTGATCCCCACGGTCACGAGCGACTTCATCACCTCGTTCAAGGACACCTCGCTTCTGTCCTCGGTCGGCGTCATGGAGCTCATGATGTTCTCCAAGAACCTGACCACCGTCACGGGCAACATCACCCCGTACGTCGCAGCCGGCATCTTCTACCTGATCGTGACGCTGCCGCTCATCAAGGTCGTCGGCATCGTCGAGAACAATATCGCCCGCTCCGAGCGTGGAGGAGGCCCGCGTCCCCGCAAGCGCGCCCAGCTTCCCGACGAGCCTGCAGCCCAGACGAAGGAGATCGCGGATGGCCGCTAAGAAGAACCGTCGCGCCGACACGACACAGGCCGCCCCCGCGCCCTCGGCTGACGAGGCCGCGCAGAGGGCCTACGCGACGGACCAGGGCCTCACGAGGCATCACTTCGCGCCCGGCGAGCACCCGATCGTGCGCATCGAGCACCTCAACAAGAGCTTCGACGAGACGCTTGTCCTGAAGGACGTGAACCTCAACGTCTGGCCCGGCGAGGTCGTCGTGGTCCTGGGGCCCTCGGGCTCCGGCAAGTCCACGATGCTGCGCTGCGTGAACCTGCTCGAGACGCCGAGCGCCGGTCACATCCTGATTGAGGACGCCGAGATCACCGGCAGGTCCGCGACGGACGTCAACAAGCTGCGCCGCGACGTGGGCATGGTCTTCCAGAGCTTCAACCTCTTCCCGCACCTCTCGGCCAAGGGCAACGTCATGATAGGCCAGACCAAGGTCCTCAAGAAGGGCAAGGCCGAAGCCGAGGCTGAGGCCCTGCGCCAGCTCACGGCCGTGGGCCTGGACGACCGTGCCGACTTCAAACCGGCCCAGCTCTCCGGCGGCCAGCAGCAGCGCGTGGCCATCGCACGTGCCGTGGCCATGCACCCCCAGGTGCTGCTCTTCGACGAGCCTACGAGCGCCCTTGACCCCGAGCTTGTTCGCGGCGTCCTCGACGTCATACGTGACCTCGCCGAGAAGTCCGGCATGACCATGATCGTGGTCACGCACGAGATGGGCTTCGCGCGAGAGGTGGCCGACCGCGTCGTGTTCATGGAGGACGGCGTGGTCGTGGAGCAGGGCCTTCCCGGGCAGGTCTTCGATCACCCGACCAACGCGCGCACCGCCGAGTTTCTCGGCAGCATCAAGTAGGCCGCGAAGGACGCCCAGGGGTTTCCATCTGGTTACGCGCCGCTTTGGGCCGGATGGTGAGCTGCGGCGCATTTGCAAAATTACGCGCGCGCCCCCTTTAAACGGGGGCGCTGTGCTAATCTTTTTCAAACTTCTGCTTCTATACTCGGGAGGCGCGAGGATGCATCATAAGAACATCCTGCTCATTTCGGCCACGACGCGGCTGCACGATCGCATGCGAGACCTCTCCCATGCGATTGACGTCTCCATTGCGCTTGCCAATCAGGAGACCTTCTCGCAGGCCGTATCCTCGGGTCATGAGTTTGACCTGGTGATCCTTGACGCGGAGGGCATGGGCAAGGAAATCCTGAACGCCGTCGACGCCTTCGTCGCCGAGAACGGCTTCATCCCGGTGCTGCTCGTGCAGGACCTTGACAAGCTCCCCACGCTTCGGATGCCCACCCAGGGCAAGAACGACTTCATCCTCTCCACGGCCAGCGTCTCCGAGTTCGAGGTGCGCTGCACCCTGCTTCTGTGGCCCGGCGAGGAGAGCGCCCCGGCCGACATCGTCACGGTGGACAACATGACGATCAACCTGGCCACCTACCAGGTCTACATCGACGACGAGCCCGTCGACCTCACGCTCATGGAGTACTCGCTGCTGAGCTTTCTGGTCACGCACCCCTCGCGCGCCTACTCGCGCGAGACCCTGCTGCATCGCGTCTGGGGCTTCGAGTACTGCGGCGGCACCCGCACCGTGGACGTCCACATCCGCCGCGTGCGCTCCAAGGTGGGCCCGCAGGTGGCCTCCCACATCGTCACCATCCGCGGCGTGGGGTACCTGTTCCGCATCTAGGCGAGCAGGGGCAACCGTGCTAGGATGGGTGCCGTTCCAGTTCCGCGGCGCATGCACGGATGCAGCCGTCCACAAGGGAGAGAAGATCGTGCGCAACTAGCGACGTCACCTCAGCACGTGCCCAGGGGCCTGTGTGCCCCTTTGTCTGCCGTGCGACGTCGAGAGGCCTCTTTGCGCATCAGCGCTCTTCCGCCCACGCCTTTCTCGCATCCTGTAGCGCGCGTCGCGCGGCCTTTTGTGGAGGTCGCCCATGCCCTTTTCCTCACCCTTGACGCTCTCGGGCATCACATACACCTATCCGGGCCAGGTCGAGCCCGTGCTCGATCGCCTCAGCGTCTTCCTTCCTGCCGGCTGGACCGGTGTCGTGGGGGACAACGGCTGCGGCAAGTCCACGCTCGGGAGGCTGTGCTGCCAAGAGCTCGCTCCTGGCGCGGGGACCGTGAGGGGCCCCGTCGATCACCCCCTCTGCGTCTTCTGCGCACAGGAGGCCTCCAAGGTGCCCGAGCGGCTCGAGGACTTCGCCTGCGACTTCGGCTCGCTCGCCCGAGAGTTGCGGCGCTCCCTTGCCCTCACGGACGACATGGCCTGGCGCTACGACGAGCTCAGCGTCGGCGAGCGCAAGAAGCTCCAGGTGGCCGTAGCCCTCTGGCAGCATCCTGACGTCCTCGTGCTCGATGAGCCCACCAACCACGTGGACAGCGCCTGTCGCCGCGCGCTCGCGCGGGCGTGCGCCGACTTCTCGGGCGTGGGGCTACTCGTAAGCCATGACCGAGAGCTCCTCGACGCGCTCGCCGAGCGCTGCCTGTGCTTCGAGGGGGCTGGGGCTGTCCTGCGCCCGGGCGGCTACACCAAGGCAACGGCTCAGGCCGCGCTCGAGCGCGCCGAGGGCGCTCGAGCGCGCAGAGACGCCCGCCGCGAGGTCACGCGCCTCTCGACAGAGCACAAGCAGAGGGCGCGCCTCGCGCTCAAAACGGCTGCTCGGCTCTCAGCGCGCGGGCTCGACAAGCACGACAGTGACGGGAGGGGGCGACGCAGTCTTGCGGTCTACACGGGAAAGGATGGCGTGGCCGCGCGCCTGGCGGCCCGCATGGACGCGCGCGTCGGGGATGCGCGGGAGCGGCTCGCGCAGGCCCATGTGGAGAAACGCTACGACGGAGACCTGTGGTTCGATGCCCGTGCGCATCCGCGTAAGGTCCTGGCCCGCCTCGACGAGGAAGACATCCCCTGTGGGCCCGACGGGCAGATTCTGCACGTTCCCAGCCTGGCTCTCGGCAACATCGACCACGTGGGAATCGAGGGACCCAACGGTGCCGGAAAGTCGACGCTTCTCAGACACCTGGTCGCGCATCTAGACGCTGACGTCCCCGCGCTCGTCATGGCGCAGGAGCTCGGCATGGACGAGAAGCGCGGGGTCCTCGAGCAGGCAATGTGCCTCTCGGACAGTGAGCTCGGCCGCGCCCTCTCCCTCGTGGCACAGCTCAACACCGATCCCAAGAGACTGAGGGCCACGCTCGAGGCGGGCGGGGAGCCCAGTCCCGGCGAGCTGCGCAAGCTCATGCTCGCGCTCAAGGCGCGCTCCGGGGTGAGCGTGCTCGTCATGGACGAGCCTACCAACCACCTTGACCTCCACTCGGCCGAGGCACTCGAGCGCGCGCTCGCCGCCTTCCCGGGGGCACTCGTGCTCGTGAGCCACGACGCGACGCTGCTCGCCCGCACGTGCACGCGCCTGCTGCACGTCGAGGGCGGGAGGGTGTGCGAGGTTCTCTGACGGCCCCTTCTCGTCACGCGGAGGCCTCCGTCCTGCCTCCAGTCCCTTCTCGTCTCGACTCTTTCTGTCCCGCTTCTCTCCGTCCTAGCCTCTCCCGTCGCGGGTTGGGGCGCCTTTTTGATGTGAAGGAGGTCCTCGCGCCCACAGGCTCTTCTCGCCAGGTCTCTGAGCTGGGAAAACGTAGGGCTGAGAGGAGCTCGAACGCCTCTCTGGGCCTTTTGCATCAAAAGTGCGCCCCAATCGTGAGAAGGGCGCTTCGGCCCGCCCCGAGAAGGGCGCCCCGGGGGCTCAAACGCCGGCCCTCCCTTACCGGGCTTTCAGAAACGCAAAAGGGTCGTGCCGTCTGGATGCTCTTGCAGACTCTCCCGTCTGCCTCCCCTCATCACGGGTACATTCGTGACCAACAATGGGCTGCTGCCGCGCTCACGTGCGCGCGGCAGGAGAGAGAAGGCAGTGCATGAACGAATACGCGAGCGGCACCCCGACGCCGCAGAACCCCGAGCAGGTCACACCCACCGTTTCCACCCCACCTATCCCCGGCGCGACGGTGGGCACCGCTTCGGCTCCCTCCGCCTCCCAGGGGCCCCATCACGAGAAGAAGCCTCGTGCGGGCGTTAAGGCCGTCGTGGTCGGCCTCATCGGGGGCATCGTCGGGGCCGGCGCGCTCACGGGCGTGCTTTTGGCCACGGGCGTGGTGGGACCCACCTCCACGCAGACCACGACCGGTACCACCCAGCAGATCACGATAGACCCGTCCGCCGAGGACACCACGGTCGCCAACGCCGTGGCCGCCAAGGCGCTGCCATCGGTGGTCTCGGTCTATTGCACCTACGCCGACGGATCGGGCATGGGGTCGGGCGTCGTCTACGACTCCAATGGCGATATCATTACCAATTACCACGTCATCGAGGATGCCACCGAGATTACCGTCACGATCGACGGCAAGAGCTACGACGCCACCCTCGTGGGCTCCGACGCCTCGAGTGACGTCGCGGTGATCAAGGTCGACCTGGAGGGCGACTCCGTGACTCCCGTCGAGGTCGGCGACTCCTCTGACCTTCAGGTGGGGGACTGGGTCATGTCCGTGGGCAGCCCGTTCGGGCTCGAGAACTCCGTCTCGGCGGGCATCGTGTCGGCGCTCTATCGCAACACACTTCTGGAGGGGTCCTCGGGCAACACCCTCTACACCAACCTGATCCAGGTCGACGCCTCGATCAACCCCGGCAACTCGGGCGGCGCGCTCGTGGACTCCGAGGGCAAGCTCGTAGGCATCTGCACGCTCTACTCGTCTGACACCGAGAGCTTCGCTGGTATCGGCTTCGCGATTCCGGGCGACTACGCCACTCAGATTGCCGACACGATCATCTCCGGTCAGACCGTCACGCACGCCTACATCGGTCTGTCCATGGCGACGGTGAACTCGCGCAACGCCGAGACGAACAACCTCTCCGTGAACTACGGCGCCTACGTGGCCGACGTCACCTCTGGCAGCCCCGCCGACGAGGCGGGCATCGAGGTTGGCGACGTCATTATCGGCATCGGCGACACCGAGGTCACCTCGGCGGACGGCGCGATTCTCGCCGTGCGCTCGCACAGCATCGGCGACACCGTCACCGTGACGGTCGTGCGCGGCAGTGAGCAGAAGATCTTCCAGGTGACATTGGGCTCCGACGAGGCGCTCCAGCAGGAGCAGCAGAACTCCGACTCGGGGGCCGACTCCGGTGACACCACCACGGACAACGGCGTCTCGCTCGAGGACCTCCAGCGTCTCTACGAGGAGATGCAGCAGCGCCAGCAGAACAGCACCCCCGGCTCCGGCTCTTCCGGCAGCAGTACCAGCACGAGCCAGAGATCGTAGCTCCGCAGTCGGCAGGCATCTCGGCGACTCGGGCCCCTCGCTTTCGCGGGGGGCCCGTTTTTTGTGCGCGTCACCCTTGACTCTCGCTCACGTGGCGATTGTGCGGAGGTCTCAAGCAACTTGTCTTCATCATGTATATTCATTCAGATTAATTACCGCTTCAAGAGTTAGGGCGACGGCGTGGCAACGAGACGTTTGGCAGGGGAGCCCCATGAGGTCCCCGAGGCAGCCGAGGCACTTTTCCTGCAGCTCGCAGACATACTCCGCGAGAAGATCTACTCCAAGGAATGGTGCATTGGAACCAAGATTCCCTCTGAGCATGGGCTCATGAAAAAGTACGACCTCTCACGAGGAACCGTGCGTAGAGCAATAAGCACGCTCGTGGACGAGGGGAGGCTCGTTCAGCTGCATGGTAAGGGAACCTTCGTGGCCGAGCCCGGCATCTCGCATGCCGCCGGCGTGAGGCCCATCTCGTTTGCCGAGTCGCTGCGCATGCAGGGCAAGCCCTTTGTCACGCATGTCATTGACAAACGTGTGGTGGCCGCGCCCGCCGATGTCGCCATCGAGCTCATGCTTCAGCCGGGCGACGGCGTCATGTTCATGAGGAGGGTGCGCAGCGTCGAGGGCGAGCCGGTGATCTGCCAGGAAAGCTGGACCAACCTCAGGGAGTGCCCGGGTATCGATACGGTGGACTTCACCGAGGTGCCGCTCTTCGATGCCGTTCAGAAGTACTCGAAGAGGAAGATCCAATACTCCAACATGCGCTATCAGGCGCTCGTGGCGGGCAGAGAGCACGGTGAGCTGCTGGGGTGCGACGAGTCGGCTGCGGTGCTCTTGCTTGAGCAAAACATTCGCCTGGAGGACGATACCCCCATCGAATGGAGCAACACGTGGCTCAAGCCGGGTCAGTCCATCGTGGGAACGGCCTATCAGTCTAGCTAGTCACGTGCGACATTCTTGTTGCCCTCTTGCTCTCAATCTGAGGTGGCCCAGGGGCCGGTGCGCAAAAAAGCGTGCTGGCCCCTCTTATGACACAACTCGAATACCACCCAAAGACCTCTGCCTACCGTTCACGGAATCTTGACATTCTCTATCTTGTATCATTGAGAATAGACAAGTAACTTGTTTAGCAACGGATGAACAAGCTAGGAAAACAGGCATCCGGGGAACGTGCTCCGGCACGAGAGAGGGGATTCATGGACAGATACAAGCTCAGAAGGCCATTCTTCGTAGTTAATCCTAAGTCCTACCTTTTTGGCGAGGACATCTATCGACTTGCCCAAAGGGCAGATGAGCTCAGCGAGCACTATGACCTCGACTGCCTCTTTACGGCCCAGCTCATCGACCTGCCCCACATCATCGAGTCGTGCCCCCACCTCGTGCCTTGCGCGCAGTACATGGAGAGCCTCGTGCCGGGTCGCGGCATGGGCCACGTGCTCCCCGAGGCCCTGGCCTCAGCGGGGGTGAGGGCGACCTTCCTGAATCATGCGGAGAATCCGAGCACCCTCCACGAGCTTGCCTCGACGATCGCGCGTGCCCATGAGATGGGAATCCTCACGGTGGTGTGCGCGGACTCCGTCGAGGAGAGCCGGGCCATCGCCCAACTCGAGCCCGACGTGATGGTCTGCGAGCTCACCAGCCTCATCGGCACCGGCAAGGTGGCGGGGGAGGACTACATGCGCGCCTCCACCGAGGCGGTGAAGTCGGTCTCGCCGTCCACGCTCGTGCTTCAGGCGGCGGGCATCCACAGCGGGGAGAACGTCTATGACGCCATCAGATACGGCGCGGACGGGACGGGGGGCACCTCTGGCATCGTCGCGGCGGATGATCCTCTGGCCACGCTCGAGGAGATGTTCTCGGCGCTCGACCGCGCCCGCGCCGACTTCTGCAGGGAGGACTAGCCGTGAGCGTATACAAGGACCAGCTCAGTGTTGACACGCTTGCGGGAAAGCCAACGTACGTTGACATAACGGCGGACGTCGCAGATATCGTAAAGGCGAGCGGCGTGCAGGAGGGCGTCGCCGTGGTCATCTCGTGCCACACCACCTGCGCGCTCTTCTCCGAGGAGTATGATCACGACCACACCCCCGACGGAGACACGTTTCTGCAGGCGGACCTCAACGGGGGTCTCGAGCGCATCTTTCCCGAGCAGCATGATTGGGGCACCTATCGCTACCCTGGCGTTGACCACTTCAAGGAGGTCGAATCCTGGCCCAACCCAGAGTCCTGGCTGCCCAACCTTGATCGCACGATGCTCTGGAACGGGGACGCCCATCTTCGTTCCACCCTCATCGGGGGGAGCCAGGCCTTTGAGGTCGCCTCGGGAGAGCTTCAGATGAACGGCCTCGCGAGCATCTTCTTCGTGGACTATGACCGCACGCGCGAGCGCACCCGTCGCGTCCGCGTGATTGTGATAGGTGAGTAGGACCCACAAGGGGGTGAGGACCCTACGTCGATGCACGACCTGTCGTGCAAGAAAAGGAGTGTGAGTCATGGTAACCAGCAAGAAGAAGCGCATCATGTTCGCTTGCGGATCGGGGATCTGCACCTCTACCGCCGTTCGCAAGAAGGTGGAGAAGATGCTTGATGACGCCGGCTACAAGGGTCGCTACGAGATCACCCAATTCAAGATCGCCGAAACTCCCGCGCAGTCGGAAAACTACGACTTTCTCGTAGCTACGACGATGGCGCCACACGGTCTTAAGTGCCCCTACGTGAACGGCATCCCCTATCTCACGGGGAGGGGTCTCGACGTGCCCAACGCTGAGATTCTGCGTCTCATGGAAGAATAGCCCAAGCGTTTCACTCAGCGATACTCCGGCACGCTAACCGCGGGGCGCGCCGGGCTCAGTCAGAATCGAAATAAAATAAATATCATTTACTAACTTGTTGTTCCTCAACACGCGAAAGGAAGGGCATATGGACGCGATCCTTGGCTTCTTCTCGTTCATCCAGGGCTTGGGCGTTTCTGTCATGATGCCGATTATCCTGACGATCCTTGGCTGCGCACTCGGGGCCGGCTTTGGCAAAAGCCTCCGTGCGGGTTTGACGGTCGGCATCGGCTTCATCGGGCTGAACCTTGTCATCAACAGTCTTCTGGGTACCACGCTGGCGCCCGCCGTCTCCGACATGGTCGCCCGCTTCGGTCTTTCTCTGACCACAATCGACGTCGGCTGGCCCGCTGCCGCTGCCATTGCCATGGGCTCGACCGTCGGTCTTGTTATTATTCCGCTGGGCCTCATCGTGAACATCGTCATGCTGCTCTCCAATACGACCCAAACCGTTGACGTTGACATCTGGGACTACTGGCACTTCGCCTTCACGGGTGCCCTTGTTGCTATCGTTACCGACAACATGACCTTTGGCATTATCGCCGCCGTCATCAACATGGTTATCATCATGGTCTTGGGAGACTATACGGCCCCGCTGGTCGAGGAGTCGCTGGGCATGCCGGGCATCTCTCTGCCTCATGGCTTTACGACTGCGTATGCCCCCATCGCCATGCTCTTCAACTGGGTCTTTGATAAGATTCCAGGATTCCGCGACATCAACATCAGCACCGACACCCTTCAGGAGAAGTTCGGAATCTTTGGAGAGCCCATGATCGTGGGCACCGTTATTGGCATTGTCATCGGTATTCTTGCTGGCTATGACGTTACCGGAGTTCTCACGCTGGCTGTCTCGCTCGGTGCGGTGCTCGTCCTTATCCCGCGTATGGCCGCTCTGCTAATGGAGGGCCTGCTCCCCGTCTCCGACGCCGCCTCCGAGTTCATCGAGAAGCGCTTCTCCGATCGTGGCAAGATCTACATCGGCCTCGACTCTGCCGTGGGCGTCGGTCACCCCGTTACGCTGACCATCTCCTTCGTGCTCGTGCCGCTCTGCATCTTCCTCGCGGTGATCTTGCCCGGCAACACGGTCCTGCCGTTCGCCGACCTTGCGGTTATCCCCTGGATGTTCGTGCTGATCACCCCCGTTGTCCACAACAACGGCTTCCGCGGCATCATTATCGGCATTATCGTCCTCACCGTGGGCCTTTACATTGCCACCGACCTTGCACCGCTTATCACCCAGGCTGCCATGAACGTGCAGTTCGACATGGGAGGGGCCACTCAGATCTCCTCGATCTGCGACGGCGCCAACCCTCTCACGTGGGCCATCACCCGCCTCGCTGGCGTCTTTGGGATCTTCGGTATCCTCATTACCGCCGCCATTGCCCTGGTCATGGCCATCTGGAACCGCAGGCGCATTCTCAAGGAGGCCGCTGAGCTCCACGCCGCCCAGGAGGAGCAGCAGGAGTAGCCATCGCCCCATCGAGAACGGCTGACCCTATCCGTGGGGCTCGTATCGAGTGCGGTGCGAGCCCCACCTTCGGAGGCTGGACATGCAGACCAAAACATACACGTATCGAGAGCCATACTTCACGATTGAGGTGATAGGAGAAGGGACGTTCAGCCTACTCATCCTTGTGGCGTGCGTGTGGCTTATGCTCATCAACGCTTTTGGCATGGGCGGATTCTTCGCCGTCTTTGGTGCGGCCGCACTCTATCAGGCTTGGAACACGTTCGTCGCGCGTTGCTATGCGCATGCGGTCACTCTCGATGACGCGACGATATCCTTCGAGCTCTTTGGCAGAGAGCAAAGCTACAGCCTTTCTGAGCTGGACGAGTTCCGGGTGAGGGAGTACCCCTCCTCGGGGAAGATGTATCTGCGCGTAGGAAATCACAATGCCCTGCACGGAAGATTCTGGCTCTCCACCAAGTCCTTTGAAGATGGTGACGAACTGTTTAAGCGTATCAGAGACCTCGAATATCAGATTCACCCTGACACCCTCAAGGCGCATGCGCGCCGTAATAACGAGGAGTACGTGAAGGCCTACGGCTATGGTCGCCATCAGTCCAAGGTGCAAAGCCGCCGCCGCGTCCTTTGGGCGGTGCTCTCGGGGAGAGGCGACACACTCAAAAGAAAGGTTGGAGAATAGCCTTATGTTCGAGAACGAGAAGCAGCAGATGCTTGATGCGGCACTTAAAATGGATGGCTACGGCCTCATAGCGCTGTCTGGTGGAAATCTCAGTTGGCGCATGCCTACGGGCGAGATCGTCGTCACCCCATCGGGCATGGTCTATGACCAGATGAGCGTCGATGACATGCTCGTCGTCGACCTCGAGGGAAATCTCATCGAGGGGACGCGCAAGGCGTCCGTAGACACCGAGGCGCTGCTCTACATCTTTGCGCACAGACCTGACGTAAATGCGGTAATTCATACGCACCAACCCTACGCAACCGGGCTCGGCCTAGTCATGGACGAGATTCCGTGTAATCTCTCGACCATGGCAAACGCCACTGAAGGCCCCGTGAGCGTGGCCCCCTACGGGGACCCCGGCAGCCTCTCCATGGGAGTCGAGGCCGTGCGGGCAATAGGAGACCGCCTTGCCGTCGTTCTGAAGCACCACGGGGTCATCGCCGTGGGGCGTGATCTCCGACAGGCTCTTTTTGCCTGCGTCTACCTTGAAGAGGCCTGCAAAACCATCCAGGTGGCCCTTTCCACGGGACTTCCCATGGCCGAGATGACGCAGGGGCAAATTGACGAGGCGGTCGCCGTATTTCATCGCTACGGCCAGGTCACGCTTGATGAGTTGGACGTGGCCGCCGCTGACGCTCGCTGAGCTCCTCATATCGGACAAAAGGAAGGAATGACTCATGATTGTTAATCTTCGCGATATCTGCGCCATTGCCGAGCAGAACAACATGGCCATTGCGTCGTTTAATGTGCCCAGCCTTGAGGCCGTGCGGGCGGCACTTGACGCCGCCGAGCAAGCGGGACAGCCTGTGATTCTCGCGCACGCCGAGGGCCATGACCCCTTCGTGCCCCTTGACGTCATCGGCCCTACCATGGTCGCCCTCGCCGAGCGGTCCAGCGCGCTGGTCTGCGTACACCTTGACCACTGCGAGCATCTCGGCTACATGCGTCGCGCGCTCGAGATGGGCTTCACGGGAGCCATGTACGACGGCTCGATGGAGCCCTACGAGGTCAACGTCGAGAACTCCCAACGCGCGGCCGCGATGTGCCAGGGCTTCGACTGCGGCCTCGAGTGCGAGCTCGGCAGCATGGGAACTCGCGAGAACGGCGTGGGACATGAGAACGATCACGTCTCCGAGGCCATCTACACCAATCCCGACCAGGCGGCTGATTTCATCAGAGACACTGGCCTCGACATACTGGCCTGCTCCTTCGGCACGGTGCACGGCATCTACAAGGGGGAGCCGCACCTGAGCTTCGACGTCCTGGAGCAGATTCGCAAGCGCGCCCACGTTCCGCTGGTCATGCACGGCGGCTCGGGCGTCTCGGACGGCGACTATCGTCGTGCCATCGACGCGGGAATCCGCAAGATCAACTACTACACCTACGGGGCCAAGTACGCCGGCGAGGCGGCGCAAGACGTCATCGCGAGCTTCAAGTCGACGAACTCTGACGCGAACGTCTACTGGCATGACATGACCATGGCCGCCTACGATCGCCTTGTCGAGGACTTTGCCTCGGTGATCAGGGTCTTCTCCAACGACGGGGAAAATGCGGCCTAGACCCTGTCACTTCCGTGCATCATTCCAGTCACCACAAAAACAAGGAGGTAGCTGACATGTCTACCATAGATGTCGATCTTCTCAAGCCCGATCTCGTGCTCCTTGACTTTGAGGCAGATGACCGCCTCGACTTCTTCCGCCGTCTTGCCGAGAGGCTCAAGTCTGCAGGCTACGTCAAAGAGACGTGGCTCGAGGCCATCCTGGAACGCGAGAAGGACTATCCCACCGGCCTTGAGTGCACCGCGATCTCCGTTGCCCTGCCGCACGTCGACCCGATTCACCTCCTCAGGCCCTACATCGCCATAGTCAAGCCGAGTCATCCCCTTGAGTTTGATGGCATGGCGGATACGGGCCTCGTGAACGCTCAGCTCATCGTCAACCTTGGGGTTATGGCTCATGAGGAGAGCCAGGTCGCGGTTCTTCAGGCCTTTCTCGGCATCTTTATCGATGACGAGGCCTCGGCCGACATCATGGCGCAGACAACGCCGGAGGCAATGATCGCGACTGTGAAGAAGTACTGCGCATAGTACCGGCTTCTCGTCTCCGCCCGGAACCTCTCGTCCCAGTTCGCCCTCTCCGCCCCAGTTCGCCCTCTCGTGCGGATTGGGGCGCCTTTTTGATGTCGGGGGCCTTCTTGGTGCAGCTCAACTGGGAAAACGCTGCGGCCCTCTCGAGAAAGTTGCTCCAAAGTACGCCTTTGCATCAAGGTTGTTCCCCAATCGTGAAGGGGCCGTGGGCGGCGAGACCCTTCGGCATCTTCCTCTCCTCCCTTCGCGACCATTTCTGTCCGCCGCTGCGGGTACCCTTGTGAGAAGGGAATTCGAAGACGGGGGTTCTTACATGGGTGAGATTAGGTGTCCGCACTGCGGCGAGGTCTTCCAGGTCGACGACTCGGAGTACGGACAGATCGTGCGACAGGTGCGCGACGCGGAGTTCCAGAGGGAGATCGCGCGGCAGGAGCGAATCGCGGAGCAGGAGCGCGCGAGCGCGGTCGAGGCCGCGGTGGCAGGCGCCCATGCCCAGGCCACGACGCTCGCCGCGCAGAAGGACGCCCAGATAGCCGACCTCACGGCCCAGGTCGCGCGTGGCAAGGACGCCGCCGAGCTCGCCCGTGCCGAGGTCGAGCGCCAGCTCCAGGAGCGACTCTCCGCGAGCGAGAGCCACGCATTGGAGCTCGAGGCTCGCCTCAAGGCGCGCGAGTCCTCCTTTGGGACCGAGAAGGCTCTTGCCGTGAGCGAGGCCACCGGCGAGCAGGGCCAGCGCATCGCAACCCTCGAGGGCCAGGTAGAGGCCGCGCGTCTGGAACGCGAGCAGGTCGAGGCCTCCCTCAAGCAGCGCCTCCTCGAGCAGGCCGCCTTCAAGGACCAGACCATCCGCGAGCGCGAGGACGAGATCGAGCGCCTGCGCAACCAGCGCTCGCGCCTGTCCACCAAGCTCATTGGCGAGACCCTCGAGCAGCACTGCGAGCAGGAGTTCAACCGCTGGCGCTCGCTCGGCTTCCGCGACGCGGAGTTCCACAAGGACAACGAGGTCGTGGGCGGCAGCAAGGGGGACTACGTCTTTCGCGAGAAGACCCCGGACGCCGTTGAGGTCGTCTCCATCATGTTTGAGATGAAGAACGAGGACGACTCCTCGGCCGCGGCGAACCGCCACAAGAACGCGGACTTCTTCAAGAAGCTCGACCAGGACCGTCGCAACAAGGGCTGCGAGTACGCCGTGCTTGTCTCCCTGCTCGAGCCTGACAGCGACCTCTACAACGCGGGAATCGTGGACGTGTCCTACGAGTACGAGAAGATGTACGTCATCCGCCCGCAGTTCTTCATCCCCTTGATCACGCTCCTGAGAAACGCCGCGCTGAACACCGTGGGGTACCGGCGCGAGCTCGCCGAGATACGCCAGCAGAACCTTGACATCACGCACTTCGAGGATGCCCTCACCGACTTTAAGGACAAGTTCGGGAAGAACTACGAGACGGCGAGCCGCAAGTTCCAGACGGCCATAGACGAGATAGACAAGACCATCACTCATCTGCAGAAGGTCAAGGACAACCTGACCTCCTCCGAGAACCAGCTGCGCCTTGCCAACGACAAGGCCGAGGCTCTCACCATCCGCAAGCTCACCTGGAAGAACCCGACCATGCGCGAGAAGTTCTCCGAGGCGCCCTCCCTGGAGCAAGAAGGGCCAGTCGAGCCCGATACCGTCGAGTAGCCTGAAGCGCGATGCCTCCGGCGACGGTCGTATGATTCCGGCGAAAGTATCATTGACAGATACCCCCAATGGGTATATTGTCGTTCGTATCAGATACCCGCAGAGGGTATCTAGGGAAGAAAGGGGGCGTGATGCCTGCAGAGGACACGCAAACGTGCCACGCGCGCGACAAGAACACCCCGCGCACCGCGGAGCTCAAGCGCGACGTCTCCTGCCGCATCAATCGTGCGGTCGGCCAGCTGAACGGCGTCAAGGCGATGGTCGAGGATGACCGCTACTGCGGAGACGTCCTCACGCAGCTGGCTGCCGTCCAGAGCGCCGTCAAGGCCATCTCGCGCGAGATTATGCAGGACCACCTGGAGACCTGCGTCGTCGAGCGCATCCAGGAGGGTGACACCGAGGTGGTCGACGAGGTCATGCGGCTCTTCAAGAAGTTCATGTAGGACGGCTCGCACCCAGGCCGCTCGCGCAAGGGGAAGGGAAGACCATGAGGGAAACGTTTGACATAGAGGGAATGACCTGCGCGTCGTGCTCGGCGCACGTGCAGAAGGCCGCCTCGGGTGTCCCCGGCGTCATCGAGGCGAACGTCAACCTGCTCAAGAACTCGATGGAGCTGGACTACGACGGCACCCCCCAGACCGCCGAGGCCGTGGTGTCCGCCATCGATAGGGCCGGCTACGGGGCGCGTCGGCGCGTGAAGGCAGCGCCGGGGCATGCCGCCGAGGCGCAGGAGAAGCCGGGAGCCGCTGCCGAGCGGCTTATAGCCGAGAAGCGCCGCCAGCTGATCGTCTCGGCGGTCTTCTCGGTGCCCCTGTTCTACCTGGCCATGGGTCCGATGTTCGGCTGGCCGGACGTGCCCGGCCTGGGCGGCATGGAGAACATGATGGCCGCGGGCCTCACGCAGCTTCTTCTCTGCGTGCCCATACTCGTGGTCAACCGTCACTACTTCGTCACGGGCTTCAAGGCGCTCGTGCACGGCTCTCCCAACATGGACTCTCTCATCGCCCTGGGGTCGGCCGCCGCGGCCGTCTACAGCGTGGTGGGGGTCTATCGCATGGCGTGGGCCGTCGGCGCCTCCGACATGACCGGGCTCCACTCGGCGGCGCACGACCTCTACTTTGACTCCGCCGGCATGATCTTGACCCTCATCACGCTCGGTAAGTTCTTCGAGGCCCGCGCCAAGGGTCGCACGACCGACGCCATCACCTCGCTCATGGACCTCGCGCCCAAGATGGCCACCGTCGTGCGCGACGGGGCCGAGGTGAGCGTGCCCACCGAGGACGTGTCCTTGGGCGAGCGCGTGGTCGTGCGCTCCGGTGAGTCGATTCCGGTGGACGGCGTCGTGGTCGAGGGCTCGGCCGCTGTGGACGAGTCCGCGATTACCGGCGAACCGGTCCCCCGCGAGCTTGCCGTGGGCGACCGCGTGACCGGGGCGACCGTCTCTACGCGCGGCTGGTTCGCCATGGAGGCGCGCGCCGTGGGCGACGACACGACCCTGGCGGGCATCATCCGCCTCGTCGACGAGGCCACAAGCTCAAAGGCGCCCATCGAGCGGCTCGCCGACAAGATCTCCGGCGTGTTCGTGCCGGTGGTCATCGCGCTCGCCGCCGTCACGCTCGTGGTCTGGATGGTCCTGACGGGCGACTTCTCGGCGGCCCTGACCCACGCCATCTCGATCCTCGTGATCAGCTGCCCGTGCGCGCTCGGCCTGGCCACGCCCACGGCCATCATGGTGGGAACCGGGCGCGGGGCCGCCAACGGCATCCTGATCAAGTCCGCCGAGGCGCTCGAGGGCGCCTGCGACGTGGACGCCGTCGTGCTCGACAAGACGGGCACCGTCACCCAGGGCTCGCCCAGCGTGACCGACGTGCTCGTCGCGCCCGGTGTCTTTGAGAGCGAGCTCGTGCGCGTGGCCGCGGCGCTGGAGCGCAAGAGCGAGCATCCGCTTGCGGCTGCCATCTGCGCCTACGCCGACAAGAGCCACGCGGGAGCGGATGCGGGCACGGACGTCTCGGGCTTCGAGCAGATCCCGGGCGGCGGCCTCGCGGCCACGGTCGACGGCGCGGCCGTGCTGGCCGGCAACGCCCGCCTCATGGAGTCGCACGGCGTGGACCTGGGCGCGCTCGCCGAGCGGTCGGCCTGCCTTGCCGACGAGGGTAAGACGCCGCTGTTCCTCTCGGCGGACGGGCACGCCCTGGGCATGGTGGCCGTGGCCGACGCGGTCAAGCCCACGAGCGCCGAGGCCGTGGCGCGCCTGCACGCCCTGGGCGCGACCACGATTCTTCTGACCGGCGATCAGGAGCGCACCGCCCGCGCGGTGGCGCGCCAGGTGGGCGTCGACGAGGTCGTCGCCGGGGTGCTGCCCGACCAGAAGGAGGAGCGCGTTCGCATGCTCCAGGAGCAGGGCCACCAGGTCGCCATGGTCGGCGACGGCATCAACGACGCCCCGGCCCTGGCGCGCGCCAACGTGGGCATCGCGATCGGCGCCGGCACCGACGTGGCCATCAGCTCGGCCGACGTGGTGCTCATGCACTCCGACCCGGCCGACGTGGCCACGGCGATGGAGCTCTCGCGGGCCACGATGAGAAACATCAAGCAGAACCTGTTCTGGGCCCTGTTCTACAACGTCATCTGCATCCCGGTCGCCGCGGGCGTGCTGAGCCCCTGGGGCATCACGCTGAACCCCATGATCGCCGCGGCGGCGATGGGCCTCTCGTCCGTTTTCGTGGTCTCCAACGCCCTGCGCCTGAGGACGTGGAGGCCGAGCGCTCGGGCCGCCCTGGATGCGGGCACGACGGTAACGCCGCCCGTCGAGGCGACCGCGACCAGTACTGAGGACAATGAGGACAAGAGAAAGGAAGAGACCATGAAGAAGGCGCTCAAGGTGGGGGGCATGACGTGCCAGCACTGCGTGATGCACGTGACGAAGGCGCTGGAGTCCGTTCCCGGCGTGAGCGAGGTGTCCGTTGACCTAGACTCGGGCAGCGCGACCCTCGAGGCGACCGATGCCGTGTCTGATGACGCGCTCGTCAAGGCCGTGAAGGACGCCGACTACGAGGCGACCGTCGTCGCGTAGGCGCGCGTCACCGGATTGGCCGCCCGCCCGGGGCCCCTCACAGGCCCCGGGCGGGCTTTTTCGAGGGTGCATATGCAATTTTTAGACTGATGTTCTTTTCGCCAAGCATCCTACCTGGTGATTCCCAAAGGCGACCTTTCTTTAAAGCCTGCAGCTATGTAGGTATGCTCAGGTGGGGTGTACGTACCCTAGGTAGCACCTCTCTAAGCTCGCGTCTTACGGGAGACGACACAAGATGGCGAGACGGTGCGCTCTGAGAACCTCCGACGAGGCGCATCGCTGGGCGGGCGATCTGAGATCGTAGCCGCCCACTGAGCTACCATGACACCATGAATGAGACGAACCTGACATACACCGACTACGCCCGCCTCGCACGGACGCCGCTCGGCGAGCTCGTGCGTGCGTGCGACGTGCAGGCCTTCCACGCGACGGGGCCGGGCGGGCAGGGCGTCAACACCGCCGACTCGGCCGTGCGCATGGTGCATCGGCCCACGGGTATCGCGGTCGTCTCGCGCGAGTCGCGCAGCCAGTATCGCAACCGACAGCTCTGCCTGCAGAAGCTCCGCGCAATCTTCGAGGAGCGCGCCATTCCGCCGCAGGTCCGTCACAAGACGAAGGTCTCCCGCACCCAGAAGCGCCACCGTCTCGCCGACAAGCGCCATCGCTCCGAACTCAAGGGGCTGCGACGGAGCGTGGGGGAGGAGTAGGGAAGCGGTCGGATTCCGGGCCACCGCCGCCTCGCTCGGTGCCGAGTGCGTAGAAGTCGGCGTCAGTTTCCGATAGACGCGCTCATATCCCAGAGTCTTCCCTGGTGCGATATGAACGGTTGTCGAAGTTTGCAGCGACTTCTACGCACTCGCCGCCAGACGGCTCTGTAGGGCCGGGGCGGACCGGCGGCTCTGCCGGCCAATGAGCTACCATGTGAGGCCGAGAATCACGATCCAAGGAGGGCCCCATGGCAGACGAGAAGGGCGCGACGCCCCCGCGTGCGCGCGCGGCGGAGCTCAACCGGCTGCTCAACACCTACGCCTATCGCTACTACGCGCTCGACGACCCCGCTGTGACCGACGCGGAGTTCGACCGTCTGCTCCAGGAGCTCCTCGCCCTCGAGGCGGCTCATCCCGAGCTCGTCTCTCCCGATTCGTACACGCAGCGCGTCGGGGGCTACGTCTCAGAGCAGTTCGAGCCCGTGCGACACGCCGCGCGCATGTACTCAATGGACGACGCGATGGACCTGCCCGAGCTCGACGAGTGGCTCTCCCGCACCGACGAGGCCCTGGGCGCCACGCCCCAGCACCCGGTCGCCTATACCTGCGAGCTCAAGATCGACGGCCTCGGCGTGGCCCTCACGTATCGAGACGCCCAGTTCGTGCGCGCCGCCACGCGCGGGGACGGCACGACCGGAGAGAACGTCACGGCCAACGTCCTCACGATCGCAGACGTCCCGCACGCGCTCGCGCCTGCGGGCCTCGCGCACGTGGACTCCGGCGGCCTGGGGCACACGATCGAGGTGCGTGGCGAGGTCTACATGCCCAAGCACAGCTTCGTGCGCCTGAACGAGGGCGCGGACGCTGCTGGTCGCGAGCCGTTCGCGAACCCCAGAAACGCGGCCGCCGGCAGCCTTCGCCAGAAGGACCCCAAGGTCACGTCTCATCGCGACCTCGAGACCTTCCTCTACGCCGTCGCCGACGAGTCCCCGCTCGACGTGCGCACCCAGGCGGAGTTTTTGCAGTGGCTCACGGACTGCGGCTTCTCGGTGAACCCGCACGCCTGCCGCTGCACGAGCGCCCGCGAGGTCCACGAGTTCTGCGAGCGCGCCCTCGCCCAGCGCGACGAGCTCGACTACGACATCGACGGCGTGGTCGTGAAGGTGGACTCGCTTGCCAGCCAGGAGGCGCTCGGCTTCACCGCGCGCGCGCCGCGCTGGGCCATCGCGTTCAAGTTCCCCCCCGAGGAGAAGCGCACCGTCCTGCGCCAGATTCGCATCCAGGTGGGGCGCACGGGCGTCCTCACGCCCGTCGCCGAGTTCGATCCCGTGGTCGTGGCCGGCTCCACGATCGCGCGCGCGACGCTCCACAACATCGATGAGATTCGCCGCAAGAACGTCCGCGCCGGCGACACGATCGTGGTCCACAAGGCGGGAGACGTGATTCCCGAGGTCGTGGGACCCGTGCTGGAACTGCGGCCGGAGGGCTCCGAGGAGTTCGAGATGCCCGAGCTCTGCCCCTCCTGCGGAAGCCCCGTCATGCGCGAGGAGGGGGAGGTGGCCTTCCGCTGCGTCTCCATCGACTGCCCGGCCCAGGCCGCCGAGCGCCTCATCCACTGGGGCAGCCGCAACGCCATGGACATCGACGGCCTGGGCGACGAGATCGTCTCGCGCATGGTCGCGCAGGGCCTGCTGTCTGATGTGGCGGACTTCTACGACAGCCTCACCGAGAAGTCCCTGGCCGAGGTCTCCATGGACCGCCAGTCCATGGACGGAGACGACATCGTGGTGGGCAAGGTGATCGCCAGGAAGATCATGGCGCAGATCGACGAGTCGCGCGGTCGCGGCCTCGCGCGCGTGCTCTTTGGCCTGGGCATCCGCCACGTGGGCGCCAACGTGGCGGCCACGCTCGCCGGGCGCTTCGGGTCGCTACAGGCGCTCCAGGCGGCCACCGAGGAGGACATCGCTCAGGTCGGCGGCATCGGTCCCAAGATCGCGGCCAGCGTGCGCGCGTTCTTCTCGGTGCCGGAGAACGTGGCCGTGGTGGAGCGGCTGCGCGAGGCGGGGGTCTCGCTCGAGCAGGAGCTCACGGCGCCGGTGCGCCCGCAGACCCTCGCGGGCCTCACGTTCGTGCTCACCGGCACCCTGCAGTCCCACACGCGCTCCTCCGCCGGCGCGGCCCTGAAGGAGCTTGGCGCCAAGGTCGCAGGCTCGGTCTCCAAGAAGACGAGCTTCGTGGTGGCTGGCGAGGCGGCCGGCTCCAAGCTCGAGCGGGCCCGCGCGCTGGGTGTCACCGTGCTCGACGAGGCGGGTCTCGACCGCATCCTCGCGACGGGAGAGCCCCCGAGGGGGGAGTAGCGGTGCTGCTGCGCCCCCCCAGGCCCCCGACAGGCTAGACTGTGTCTCAATAAGATGCAGGACAAGGGAGTGATACATGCAGGAGCACACCAAAAGGCCCCACCACGGACGCATCGACTTCAAGGGGCTGCCCAACACGCGCGACCTCGGGGGGCTCGAGACGGTGGACGGTCGCTACGTGCGACCGGGCCTGCTGCTGCGCTCGGGTGCCCTCTTCTTTGCCACCTCCTCCGACATCGACCGCCTGCTCGAGGAGGACCACCTGCGCGCCGTGGTCGACCTGCGCGGCGACGACGAGCTGGCCGAGCTGCCCGATCCCATGGACCGCATGCCGCACGTGAGCTACCTGCACGCCGACGTGCTCAAGGACGCCATCGAGGGCATCTCGCAGGACGTCGCCGCCCGTGCCCGCCTCGAGAAGGTACACTCCTCCGACGCGGACCCCGCGCTCTTCATGGAGACGATGTACCCGCGCATCCTGCTCGGCGAGTCCGGGGTCGCCAGCTATCGGGCGCTCATGCGCCGCCTGCTCGAGACCACGGACGGGGCGCTCCTGTGGCACTGCCACGTGGGGCGCGACCGCTGCGGCATGGCGAGCATGCTCGTCGAGCAGGCCCTGGGCGTCCCCATGGACGCGATGGAGGACGACTACCTGGCCACCAACCTCTACACCGACGTCGAGTCCGACGAGCGCAGCGCCGCGAACCCGCGCTTCATCCGCGCGGCCGTGGCCGGGGTCAAGCGCGCCTTCGGGAGTCTCGACGGCTACCTGCACGAGGCGCTCGGCCTGGACGACGCCGACCTCGCCGAGCTGCGCGGGCGCTACCTGGAGTAGGCCCGCGCAGCTCGGCGCAAGATACGTGAGGAGAGAGTCTAGGCCGTGGTGGACGTCTGCGCGGCCGTGGTTCCGGTGGGCGCCTGGCCGTCCGCGTCAGGCATGGTGCCATCCATCTGGGTGCCACCCTGCATGCCGCCGCCCATCCCCATGCCACCGGCGGCTGCGTCCGCCGAGCTGTACACGACGCTGTCGGGCGTGACCTCGGTCGTCGTGGACCCGCTGGTCAGCGTGTAGGTCTGGCCGACCTCGATGTCCGGCGCGCTGATGACCGCGCACTGATAGGACGTGGCGGGCGAGAAGGACGCGAGCACCGTGCCCGAGGAGTCCGCGAGCGTGATCGTGTCGCCCGCGTCGCCGGTCGCCGCAACCAGCAGCGAGGCCTGCGTGGAGTCCGAGCCCATGTTCTGCGCCATGCCCGCGGACCCTGCGGCGACGAGCACGCCGCCCGAGATCGTCCCCGTGCCCTCGTAGTCAAGGGCCCCGTTGGCCGCGTCCGTGGGCCCGCTGACGTAGGTCTGGCCCCCGGTGATCGTGAGGTCGCCGTTCGAGTCCACGCCGTCGCCCCCGGCGTTGACCGTGGTGGCGCCTCCGCTGATGAGGACCCATGCGGTGTCGTCGTTCTCGTCCATTCCGCCGCCCGTGCCACCCATGCCGCCGCCCCTGGTGCCCATGTCTCCGGTGGGGGCGGTGCCGGTCGTGTTGCCGGTGGGCGCAGCGGATCTCGTCGATGAGTGCCTTTTCAGAGATGTTGCTGGCCAGGCGGACGTTGTAGACGAGCTTGAAGACGCTGCCCATGTTCGCGGTGGACACGCTCGCCAGCTCGCGCTCGCTCAGATAGCGCTCGAAGATGTCGTCGAACAGGGAGGTGTAGTCGAGGTCCTCGGGAATCGAGATGTGGATGGCGCGGTCAAGCAGGGGACCGTTGCCGGATCCGAAGCCGGAGAGCTGGTAGATGAGGTAGATTCCGCCAAGGAGTATCGTGGTGATGGCGCCCACGACAAGGTAGCCCATGCCGCAGGCCAGGCCCACACACATGGCCAGGAACACGAAGCCGATGTCGCGCGCCGAGCCGGGGACGCTCCTGAAGCGCATGAGCGAGAAGGTGCCCGCCACGGCGACGCCGGTTGCCCACGTTGCCGTTGACCAGCGCAATCACGGCGCAGACGATGGCCGGCAGCACGGCGAGCGTCACCACGAAGCTCCTGGTGTGTCGGTTGCGCACGCAGTAGACGCCCGCGAGGGCGAGGCCCAGGAGAACCGCCACTAGAATGCAGATGATGAGGGGCAGAAGCTCGACGCTGTCTGTGGTGGTCGTGGTCGAGAAGAGCGATTCAGTCATGGACGTCTCCTATCCTTGTGCGGGCACCATGCCCATGCGAACCTTGCAGGCGGTGCCGTACTTGGACCACCCAACCTTGTGGAGCCCCTCTGCCGAGAAGAACCCAACGAGCCACAGGGGCATTCCCCCGAGGCACTTGACCTCAAGGACCGTGAGCCCCTCTTCGAGGAGCGGATCACCGTCATCACCGGCGGCAAGCGAGAGCCAGTCCCACCGCACGCGAAGGCTCTCGTCAAAGGTCATGCGAAAGTTGCTGTCCTCGGGCGAGAAGAACGCGTTTCGGTCGTAGCCGATGAAGGCGCGAGGCGCCAGATCCTCGTAGCGGCGTGCGGCGAAGTCGATCTCGCGCTCGATCTGGGTGTCGAGCGGGCCCTGTCCGGCGAGAAGCGACGCAGCCTGAGCGGGGAGCAGCGAGACCCTGCGCTTGTACGTCACGCCCCTGAACTTCTTCTTGAGCTCCACGAAGACGGGGCTTGCGCCGTCGCTCACCCCATAGCTGCGAACCCTGATCTTCTCCTTGTACGTAGGGCGGGCGATGGAGCGGCGCCCGAGCAGAAGGCTGGGCGTGTCGTAGTAGAGGTTGCAGACCGTTGAAGGCCCGTAGGCGTCGGGTTGCATGTGACGGGACACGAGGGCCTCGAGCCGATGGCGCTGCGCGTCGTCAAGCAGATACTTGAGTTCGTGTCGCTGGAACACCATCTGGAACATGACAACCCCCTCTCCTTCTCGCTAGCCTATGGGGCAAACCTGAAGTCTGCCTTGAACGCCGCGCGCGGACATCAAAGGTCGATGATGCTTCCCGGTTGCTGAAAAGTGGCCGCGCCGCTCGGGGCTTCGCGCACGTGGGAGGCGCTGCGGTATATTTGACCGTGACCGTGGCGCAGGCCCCGAAGCTGGCGACGTCCGCCGCCGACCAGTCCGACGGGGACAAGACGCTTGACGCCCGCAGCGGCACGGTAGTCGACACCGTGGCCTACGAGGGGCTGACCCCCGGGGTCGAGTACACGCTCAAGGGCGAGCTGGTGAGCTCCCCGGACGGCGAGCGCATCGGCATCACCGGCGAGGTCACGTTCACCCCCGCCCAGGCCGACGGCACCGTCGAGGTCACCTTCGAGGTCCCGGCCGGCTACGATGGCCGCACCCTGGTCGTTTTCGAAAGGGCCTATGACGCCGACGGCGTCGTGGCCACCCACGAGGAGGACCCCGACGACCCGGCCCAGACCGTGACCGTGGCGCAGGCCCCGAAGCTGGCGACGTCCCAGAAGAAGAGTAAGAATCTTCCGAAGATGGGAGATGCCTCCATGACTCTTGGATCTGAAGTTTTGGCACTTTCCGGGATTGCCTTGTTGGGTCTTTATCACAGGATCAAGGAGTAGCGAAGAGCCGCATTTGCCCTAAGGTAAAAATAGGACATATTTTTGGGTCTTATCTTTATGGAGCGCACCATCTGGTCTTTTCAGGTGGCGCGCTCCATTTTCTGGGCCGCACGCTGGTCCTCATCCTTGTATCGAAAGCCTCGCGAAAACGTTTCGAACTCGTGGCGACCGAGAAAAGAGCTTGTGGCAACTTGGTCACGATTCTCGCGCCCCGCCGCGCGAGGTCATAGACTTCTCCCAATGTGTCTGAGAGGGGAGAGTCATGATCGAGAAGAGCCAGGGTCCCACATGCGCGCGCGGCCTGTACCGTGAGGAGTACGAGCACGACGCCTGCGGCATCGGCGCGATTGCGCACCTCAGGGGCCAGCGTAGCCACCAGACGCTCGATGACGCGCTCTCGGTCCTGCTGAACCTCGAGCACCGCGGGGGCAAGGGTCTCGAGCGCAACACCGGCGACGGCGCGGGCGTGCTCTTCCAGGTCCCGCACCGCTTCTTCCGCAAGCAGGCGCAAAGGGAGGGCCAGCTGCTTCCTGACGAGGGCGACTACGGCGTGGCCATGCTCTTTTTCCCGCACGACGACGCGTCCGCCGTCCAGGCCGCTCGTCGCGTCTTCGAGGAGGGCTGCGCCGCCTGCGGCGTGCCCCTGCTGTTCTGGCGCGAGGTCCCCGTCAACGGGCGCGATTTGGGCTCGACCGCACGTGCCTGCATGCCCACGATCCTCCAGGCCTTCCTCGGCCGGCCCGGGGGCGTGGAGGCCGGCATGGCCTTCGAGCGCAAGCTCTACGTCTGCCGCCGCACCATCGAGCGCGCGGCCGAGAGCGAGACCGCGCTCACGGGCAAGATCTTCTACGTCTGCAGCATGTCGGCGCGCACGATCGTCTACAAGGGCATGCTGGTGGCCACCCAGATGCGCGGCTTCTTCCTCGACCTCAACGACGCCGCGGTGGAGACCTCCTTCGCCCTCGTCCACTCGCGCTACTCGACCAACACGACGCCCTCCTGGGAGCGCGCCCACCCCAATCGCTACATCATCCACAACGGCGAGATCAACACCCTGCGCGGGAACGTGAGCTGGATTCGCGCGCGCGAGGCGCGCCTCTACTCGCCGACCCTGGGCGCCGACCTCGAGCGCGTGATGCCGATTATCAACCGCGAGGGGTCGGACTCCGCGATCCTCGACAACGTCCTCGAGTTCCTGACCATGAACGGCCGGCCCCTCGACCGTGCGGTGACCCTCATGCTCCCGGAGCCTTGGGACCACAACCCGGCCCTGTCCGAGAAGCGCCGCTCCTACGACTGCTACCAGTCCATGCTCATGGAGCCCTGGGATGGCCCGGCGGCGATCGTCTTCACCGACGGCGTCAAGGTGGGCGCGGCCCTCGACCGAAACGGCCTGCGCCCCGCGCGCTACTACGTCACCCGCGACGACCGCCTGATCCTCTCCTCCGAGGTGGGCACCCTCGACGTGGAGCCCGACGACGTCCTGCGCACCGGTTGCCTCGGCCCGGGCGAGATGCTCGAGGTCGACCCCGCGGCCGGGCGCGTCATCTGGAACGACGAGCTGCGCGACCGCCTGGCCGTCGAGAAGCCCTATCGAGACTGGGTCGGCGACGAGACCCTCTCCGTGGGCGAGCTCGCCCCCGCGCCCGTCTCCGCCTCGCCCGAGCGCGACGCCCAGGTGCCCCTCTCCCGGCGCATGGCCAAGCTCGGCTACCACTTCGACGACGTGGACGAGGCCATCCGCCCCATGGCGGCCCAGGCCAGGGTTCCGCTCGCCTCGATGGGCACCGACGTCCCTCTCGCCTGCCTCTCGCACAAGACGCGCTCCTTCTTCGACTACTTCCAGCAGCTCTTCGCCCAGGTCACCAACCCTCCCATCGACGCCCTGCGCGAGAGCCTCGTCACGAGCTCGGTGCTCTACCTGGGCAACCACGGCAACCTCCTCGAGGACTGCCGCGACTCCTGCCGCCTCGTGCGCCTCGAGGGGCCGCTGCTCACCCGCGACGCCTTCGAGCGCATCTGCCACATCGACCGCACGGGCTTTAAGTCCGCGCGCATCTCGGCGACCTATCGCAGGGACGGCGGCCCCCACGCCCTCGCGGCCGCCCTCACGGGCATCGCCGCCCAGGCCGAGAAGAGCGTGCGCGCCGGCGTCAACATCGTGATCATCTCCGACCGCGCGGGCGAGGGCGAGGTGCCCATCCCATCGCTTCTGGCCCTCGGCTGCGTCCACAACCACCTGCTTCGCTGCGGGCTGCGCACGAGCGCGGACCTCGTGGTGGAGGCCGGCGACGCCATCTGCGCCCACGACTTCGCCTGCCTCGTGGGCTACTCGGCGAGCGCCATCTACCCCTACATGGCCCACGACTGCATCGCCGACCTCTGCGAGCGCGGCGAGCTCGACCTCAGCGCGCCCGACGCCCAGGCCAACTACGACCGCGCGGTCACGGGCGGCATCCAGGCGATCATGTCCAAGATGGGCATCTCCACGATGCAGGGCTACCACTCCGCGCAGATCTTCGAGATCCTGGGGCTCGCCGAAGAGCTCGTGGAGCGCTGCTTCACCAACACCGCCACGCGCATCGGCGGCCTCACGGTCGACGACCTCGAGCGCGAGGAGAACGCACGCTACGACGCCGCGCTCGCCCTGGCCAAGAGCCCCGCGCCCGACCAGCTCCCCTCGCTCGGCCTCACCAAGTGGAGACCCCTGGGCGGCGAGGACCACCTCATCGAGCCCCAAACCGTCTACCTCCTGCGGCGCGCCTGCCGGGAGGGGGACTTCGACCTCTTCCGCGAGTACAGCGCCTGGGTCCACCGACCCGGTCGCGTCGTCACCCTGCGTGACCTCATGGACTTCGTGCCCACCGGCGCCGCGGTGCCGCTCGACGAGGTCGAGCCCGCCTCGGCCATCGTGCGGCGCTTCAACACCGGCGCCATGAGCTATGGCTCGATCAGCCGCGAGCAGCACGAGTGCCTGGCCGCTGCCATGAATCGCCTGCACGGCCGCTCCAACACCGGCGAGGGCGGCGAGGACCCCTCTCGCGAGGTCCCGCGCAAAAACGGCGACTCGGTCCTGTCGGCCATCAAGCAGGTTGCGTCCGGACGCTTTGGCGTCACGAGCCGCTACCTCTGCAGCGCGATAGAGGTCCAGATAAAGATGGCGCAGGGGGCCAAGCCCGGCGAGGGCGGCCACCTGCCCGGCAAGAAGGTCTACCCCTGGATCGCCGAGGTGCGCCAGTCCACGCCCGGCGTGGGCCTCATCTCGCCCCCGCCCCACCACGACATCTACTCGATCGAGGACCTGGCCGAGCTCATCTTCGACCTCAAGAACGCCAACCCCAAGGCACGCGTCTCGGTGAAGCTGTGCGCGCTGGCGGGCGTGGGCACCATCGCCACCGGCGTGGCCAAGGGCGGCGCCGACAAGATCACCATCTCCGGTCACAACGGCGGCACGGGGGCCGCGCCGCGCGACTCCATCTACCACGCGGGCATCCCGTTCGAGATCGGCCTCGCCGAGACGCAGCAGACCCTGCTGAGAAACGGTCTGCGCTCGCGCGTGGTCGTGGAGACCGACGGCAAGCTCCTGAGCGGGCGAGACGTGGCCATCGCGGCCCTTCTCGGCGCGGAGGAGTTCGGCTTCGCCACGATGCCGCTCATCGCCTGCGGCTGCCTCATGCAGCGCGACTGCCAGCAGGACACCTGCCCGGCGGGCATCGCCACACAGAACTGCACCCTGCGCGGGCGCTTCTCGGGCCGCCCCGAGGACGTGGTCAACTTCATGACCTTCGTGGCCGAGGACCTGCGCCAGATCATGGCGGGCCTGGGCTTTCGCACAGTCGACGAGATGGTCGGCCGCTCCGACTGCCTGCGCCAGGTCGAGGCGGGCGGCGAGGAGAACTGGAAGGCCAACCTCGTCGATCTCGCCGACGTGCTCGCGCTCGCGACCAACGAGTACGGCCGCAGCATACCCGGCGCCGAGGGCCGTCACTTCCTGCCCTCGATGGCGCCCGACCTCGAGCTCGACCGCACGCTCGACGCCACGCTGCTCATCCCCTACACGGCCGATGCCCGCGCCCACCTCGCGCCCCTGCGCTTCCACGCGGACATCGACAACGTGAACCGCTGCGTGGGCACGCTCCTGGGCAGCACGCTCACCTCCGCGCACCCCGAGGGCCTGCCCGAGGGCTCGATCACCGTGGACTGCGACGGCTCGGGCGGCCAGAGCTTCGGTGCCTTCCTGCCGGCGGGGGTCACGCTCAACATTCGCGGGGACGCCAACGACTACTTTGGCAAGGGTCTCTCCGGCGGCGTCTTGTCCGTGCGGCCGCCGGCGGGCGCCACGTACAAGTTCGACGAGAACGTCGCGATTGGCAACGTGGCCTTCTACGGCGCCACGGGCGGACGCGGCTTCGTGAACGGCCTCGCGGGCCAGCGCTTCGCCGTGCGCAACTCCGGTGCCACCGTCGTGGTGGAGGGCGTGGGCAACCACGGCTGCGAGTACATGACCGGTGGCGTGGCGCTCGTCCTGGGCGAGGTGGGTCCCAACTTTGCGGCCGGCATGTCGGGAGGGGTGGCCTTCGTCTACGACCGCCTGGGCACGCTCGCCTCCCACTGCAACCAGGAGATGGTCGAGCTCGAGGACCCCACCGACGCAGAGCTCGCACAGGTCCATGCGCTCATCGAGGAGCACGTGCGGCGCACCGCCAGCCCCCGCGGCATCAAGATGCTCTATCAGTTCGAGGCCCTGAGGGGCCGGTTCGTGAAGGTCATCCCCCGCGACTACGAGCGCGTCCTGGGCTTTGTGGCGGACGCGCAGGAGCGCGGCGAGAGCCACGAGGACGCCCTTCAGTACGCCTTCGACGCGATGAAGGAGGAACGATAGCCATGGGAAAGCCAGGAGCCTATCTCGTGCACGAGCGCCGCGCCCACGACGTGCGCCCGGCCCAGGAGCGCATCGGCGACTACGACGAGATCGCCGTGCCGCTTCCGGCCGACGACCAGCGCGTCCAGGCGAGCCGCTGCATGATGTGCGGCGTCGCCTTCTGCCAGACCGGTGTGAGCTTTGGCCGCGCGCGCCCCTCGGGCTGCCCGCTGCACAACCTCATCCCAGAGTGGAACGACCTCGTCTATCGGGGCCTGTGGCAGGAGGCCTCCGACCGGCTGGCGCTGACCTTGCCCATCCCCGAGTTCACGAGCCGCGTCTGCCCCGCACCCTGCGAGGCGGCATGCAACCTGGGACGCGACGACGAGGCCGAAACGATCCACGACAACGAGCGCGCGATCTCCGACTGGGAGTGGGCGCACGGCGGGCCGCGCCGCTTCGCGCCGGCCGCCGCCGACGCCCCGGGCGTCGCCGTGGTGGGGTCGGGCCCGGCGGGCCTCGCGCTCGCCTGGGAGCTCGCCCGCCGTGGTGCCCGCGTGAGCGTGATCGAGCGCGCCGACCGCGCCGGCGGCCTGCTCATGTACGGCATCCCCAACATGAAGCTCGACAAGTCCGTGGTCGACCGGCGCGTCGCCCTCATGGAGGAGCTCGGAGTCGAGTTTCGTCTGGGCACCGACGCCACCGACTCCGAGGTGGCCGCCGGCCTCGCGCGCGACTTCGCCGCCGTGGTCCTGGCGGCGGGCGCCCGCGTGGCCCGCGGCCTCACGGCCGGGGGATACGACGAGGGCATCTCCGCGGGAGGGGTGGTCTACGCCGTGGATTATCTCACGAGCGCCACGCGCGCCCTGCTCGACGGTGGCGCGCCCGAGATTGACGCCCACGGCCGGGACGTGGTCGTGATCGGCGGCGGCGACACGGGCAACGACTGCCTCGGTACCGCCGTGCGCCAGGGCGCTCGCTCGGTGCGCCAGTTCGAGTTTATGGCCTGCCCGCCGGAGCGCCGCGCGCCCGCCAACGGCTGGCCCGAGTGGCCCGAGGTCAAGAAGACCGACTACGGTCAGGTCGAGGCCATAGACCTCATGGGAGAGGAGTGCCGCGCCTGGGGCGTTGACACGCTCGAGGTGCGCCTAGACGAAAAGGGCGGCGTGCGCGAGCTCCTCGTCTGCGACCTCGACTGGTCCTCGGGGCGCCCCGAGCGCGTCGCGGGGAGCGAGTGCACGATTCCTGCGCAGCTCGTGCTTATCGCCTGTGGCTTCACCGGACCCGAGCGCGCCGTCGTCGAGGCCCTGGGTGCGCGCCTCCCGGAGCGGGGCCGCCCGCTTCCGCAGATGGTCGCTGCGTCCTCGCACCGCGCGCTCGCGTCCGGCCCGACCCCACTCTACGTTGCGGGCGACGCCCGCAACGGCTCGAGCCTCGTGGTCACGGCTATGGCCGACGCCCTGGCCTGCGCCGACGAGGTGGCCCGCGAGCTGGGGCTCTGACGTGCGCCCCCCTGCCGACAAGCCCGACCCCGAGATCGCGAGCTCGGAGCTCGTCTGGATGGTGGACGGCAGGGCCTGCTCTCTCGGACGCGCAGTGTCCGAGAGACGACCCTGGCTCGAGGAGTCCACCGGGGTACGCAGGGAGCCAGTGCCCGATGACGGGGACGGTTCGGCAGAGGACGACGGAGAGCCCCTCGTCTGGCTGTGAGCCATGGCCCCGTCCTGTCTCGACCTCCCTCCCCCCGGCCCCGGTCCGGCTTCCAGGGTACGTACACCCCCCCTCTCAGGGTGCGTACACGATTGCTAGGTTGATGCTCTTCTCGCCAAGCGCCCTACCTGCGGCCTCTCTCCGAAGGCCTGGTTTTAAAAATTGCAGCTGCGTAGGTACCCTAGGGAAGGGTGTACGTACCCTCGCAGCGCCGCGGCAGCGCACCTCGCGCGGTCGCCCTGTGGCCCCCATGAGGATTGGGGCACTTTTTTGATGCTCCTGCACCGCGGTTTTCTCGCCAACGGGGGGTTTGCGAGAAAAATGCGTGAAGTGCCCCCCAAACGGGAGTCTATGCATCAAAAACTTGCCCCAATCCTAGGGGAGGAGGCAAGGGGAGGGAAAGAGGGGAAGGCGACAAGAGCACACCTACTGCCCCGCCGTCCCTAGTCGTCGACGACGTGGCGGCCCTCGTAGTCCAGGCCGCCCACGAGCTGCCTCAGGCGCCCCTCGTCTCCGCGCACGAGGGTCTCGGCGAGGGCGGGGTAGGCAAGGCGAGCCTCCTCGAAGAGGTCCGCGAAGCTGTCATGACGCACCGTGTCCGTGACGACGTCTCTCCAGGGCCGCCGCTCGAGGTTGGCCGCCGCGCTTGCGGGCTCATGGCACGCCCGATGGGCAACGACAACGGGGCACGCGCCCGCATGACCGAGGCGCGCAAGGCCGACCGTTGCCCGCGCGCGCGGCGAGCCTGCCCCCTCGATCGAGGTGTAGAGCTGCTCATAGTCGCGGACGGCCTCCGCGTACTCCCCAGCGCCCACGGACAGGCCAAAGACCGCAAGGGCGACCTGCGAGAGAAGGGCGCCGCCCACGCGCTCCACGCGCGCCGTGCGCATGAGGCTCGTGGCCGCGGGGCGCTCCTCGACGCTTGCTGCGCGCTTCTCCCACAAGAGCCAGGTGTCGAGGTCGCTCTCGATGAGGGCGCGGACCTCGTGCGCGGAGGCGGCGAGCGAGGGGTCGGCCATGACGAGGTCTCGCTGCTGAGAGGAGACGAAGGGGTGCGTCGCGCGGTCCAGGGCGTAGTGGCCCATCACGCCGAGAGCGAAGGCCCGCCCGATGCGCTCGTCGTCGCTCGGCAGGCGGCCCACGCCGTCGCGCAGGGTCAAAAACGCGTGCAAGACGTGACCGGAGCGCATCCGGGAGGCAAGTCGGTGGCAGGCGCGTGCCACGTGCGGAAGCGTCGAGAAGCGCGCGAAGAAGGGGTCGACCCCCTGGTTTCCCAGCAGAAACGCGAGGAGCTCCTCCTCTCCCGCGACCACGCCATGCGGAAGGGTCGAGGCGACGTCCTCGCCGAAGATGTGATGCGTGATGAGCGCGGGCATTGATTCTCCTCGCGGTTGGGGGCCCAGAGGGCGCGTCCCTCGGGTGATGCGTCCCTAGGGTAGCGCAACGCGCCCGCAGGTGCGCCTCTTTGTGCGTGTGAGACAAACCTGAAACGGGTAGAGATGCAGAAAGGTAAACAAAGGCGTGCTACGCGCCTCTTTCTAAGGTGGCATCCATGAAGAACTCTCTCCAGCGCACCAAGACGACCATGGTCCTCACGGGCATCGCGTCCTTGGTCATCGGCTTCTTCCTGTTCTCCAACCCCACGGGCGTCGCCCTGTTCGCGACGAGCCTGTTCGGGGGCGTTCTCGCGATCGCGGGCGTGATGACACTCATCGGCTACGCGCGCGCCCGCGACCAGGCCTCCCAGGCGGACCTCCTCATCGGCCTCATCGAGCTCGTCTTCGGCGCAATCCTGTGGACGTGGCCGGCGATGTTCGTGAGCTGGCTCGTGGTTCTCATCGGGGTCTTCATCCTGTTCACGGGCATCGGGGACCTCGTCGAGGCGCGCGCCGTCGCCGCCTTGGGCGCTCCGACCGCGGCGGCGACGCTCATGGCCGTTCTCACGATCGTCTTCGGCTTCGTCGTGATGGGCGCGCCGTTCGCCTTCGTGGGCGTCATGTTCGCGATTGCCGGCTGTGGGCTCGTCTTCAACGGCGTCACCGAGATCGTGGCCGCCTTCAAGAAGTGACCCCCAGGAAGTGACCCCCCCAAAAGCTAGCCCCCCGCCGCCATGATGTTCCTTTTGGTATAGTGCGACTCGTGGTCCGCCCCAGGCGGGCCACGCTGCCCCCGTCCCCCGCGACCGCTCGTCGAAACTCCCCGCACGCAAGCCCTCGATAGGTTAAAACCGTGAGCAGGGAAGAGCTCTCGCGCACGCGGGAACGAACACTAGGAAAGGAAACTTCATGTCGAATCTCTCCCGTAGGAACTTCCTGTCTGCCGGAGTCGCCGCTGCGGCCGGCCTCGGTCTCGCCGCCTGCGGCGGTGGCGAGTCCACGACTGGCGGCTCCGGAACCAGCGACGCCTCGACCGACAAGGTTGGCGCGTCCGAGGAGCTCGTGAGCGCGGCCAAGGAGGACGGCACGCTCGTCGTCTACGGCTCCTGCGAGGAGGAGTACCTCGCCGCGGCCTGCGAGCACTTCCAGGAGCTCTACGGCATCGACACCCAGTACCAGCGCCTCTCCACCGGTGAGGTCCAGGCCAAGGTCGAGGAGGAGAACGGCAACCCCTCCGGCGACGTCTGGTTCGGCGGCACCACCGACCCGTACAACGAGGTCGCCCTCGCCGGCCTGCTTGAGCCCTACGACGCCGCCAACGCGAGTCATATCCTCGATCCCAAGTACCGTGACGCCGACGGCAACTGGTACGGCGTCTACACCGGCCTCCTCGGCATCATGGTCAACAAGGACGAGCTCTCTCGCCTCAACCTCGACGCCCCCGAGGACTTCGCCGACCTCACCGACGAGAAGTACAAGGGCCTCATCTGGTCGTCCAACTACAACACCGCCGGTACGGCCAAGCTCATCATCAACACGGCCATCCAGAAGTACGGCCACGACGCGGGCATCCAGTACCTCGTCGACCTCGATAAGAACATCGCGGTCTACACCAAGTCCGGCTCCGGCCCGTCCAAGAACATCGGCACCGCCGAGTGCACGATCGGCCTGGGCTTCCTGCATGACGGCATCTACCAGATAGTCGATGGGGGCTACGAGAACATAGGTCTGGTCGTGCCGTCGTCGGGCACGTCCTGCGAGGTCGGCGCCACCGCCATCTTCAAGGGCGCCAAGCACGACAGCGCGGCCAAGCTCTGGGTCGAGTACGCCCTGTCCCCGGAGTGCGTTGAGCTGGCCGCCCAGAACGGCTCCTACCAGTTCCTGGTCATCGACGATGCCGAGCAGCCCGAGGTGGCCACCGAGTTCGGCCTCGATCCCAACAACGTCATGGACTACGACTTCGAGGACGCCAAGGAGCACACCTCGACCTACGTCGAGGAGGTCATGAACGCCCTGGGCGGCGGAGACGACCGCTTCCAGACAGAGTAGCCGCCTCTGCTTAGTCAACAAGACAGGCGCCGGGGGACCTCAGTCCTCCCGGCGTCTTCTTGCGAAGCCCGTTGGTGCCCTCTGCGCCGCCGGCGGCCCTTCTGATCGCATTCGGAAAGGAGCGTGCTCATGGCCCAAGACCAAGGCGCCGCCCTCGATCGCAAGAAGCTCATGGGCGATCCCATCATGGTCACCACGATCGTGGTGCTCATCGCGTTTCTCACGCTGTTCATCCTCTACCCGCTCGCCATCCTTTTGGTGGACAGCTTCGTCACCGACCAGGGCCCGAGCCTGTCCGTCTTCGAGCGCGTCTTCCAGATGCACACGTTCACGACGGCCATCACCAATACGCTTGCGGTGGGCTTTCTCGTGGGCATCTCGTCGGCGCTCGTGGGGCTGCTCTTCGCCTACGTCGAGGTCTACGTGCGCCTCAAGACCCGCTTCATGAGCGGCCTGTTCAAGGTCGTCTCCATGCTGCCGGTCGTCTCGCCGCCGTTCGTCTTGTCCCTGTCGGTGATCATGCTCTTTGGCAAGGCTGGCATCATCACCCGCTACGCCCTGGGGATCTACGACAACAACGTCTACGGCTTCTGGGGCATCTTCCTCGTTCAGACCCTCACGTTCTTCCCGGTCTGCTACATGATGCTCAAGGGCCTGCTCAAGAACATCGACCCCTCGCTCGAGGAGGCCGCGCGCGACATGGGGGCCTCGCGCTGGAAGGTCTTCACGAGCGTGACCCTGCCGCTTGTGCTGCCGGGCCTGGGCAACGCGTTTCTCGTCACCTTCATCGAGTCGATCGCCGACTTCGCCAACCCGATGATCATCGGCGGCTCCTATGACACGCTCGCCACGACGATCTACCTGCAGATCACGGGCGCCTACGACAAGCAGGGCGCCGCCGCGATGGCCGTCGTACTTCTGTCCATCACGCTCGTCATGTTCGTGGTGCAGAAGTACGTGCTCGAGGCCAAGAGCACGGCCACGCTCTCGGGCAAGGCGAGCCGCGCGCGCATGCTCATCACCGACCGCTCGGTCACCCTGCCGCTCACCCTTCTGTGCTCCGCGCTGGCGCTCTTCGTCGTGGTGATGTACGTCTGCGTGCCCTTCGGGGCGCTTTTCAAGACCTGGGGCTACGACTTCACGCTGACGACGAAGTGGTTCGTGCAGGTCTTCACCAAGTACCATGGACTCGAGGCCTTCCGCGACTCCTTCGTCTTGTCGCTCATAGCCGCCCCCATCACGGCGCTGCTCTCGATGATCATCTCGTATCTGGTGGTCAAGCGGAGCTTTCGCTCCAAGGGCTTCATAGAGGCTGTCTCCATGCTCGCTATGGCCGTGCCCGGCACGGTCCTGGGCGTCGGCTACATTCGCGGCTTCGCGGCGGGCGTCTTTCGCACGGGCCTTCTCCAGGGACTCTACGGCTCGGCGGCCATTCTCGTGATCGTGTTCATCGTGCGCTCGCTGCCCACGGGAACCCGCAGCGGCATCAGCGCCCTGCGTCAGATCGACAAGTCGATCGAGGAGTCCGCCTACGACATGGGCGCGGACTCGCTCACGGTCTTTCGCACGGTCACGCTGCCGCTCATCAAGGACTCCTTCCTCTCCGGGCTGGTGACTGCCTTCGTGCGCTCGATCACGGCTATCTCGGCGATCATTCTGCTCGTGACGCCGCAGTTCTTCCTCATCACGGTTCAGATCAACGAGTTCGCCGAGAAGGGCTCCTATGGCATCGCGTGCGCCTTCGCCTCGATTCTCATCGTCATCACGTACGGCTCGGTTCTCCTCATGAACCTTGCCATCAAGCACTTTGGTACCAGCAAGCAGACCGAGGAGGCCTAGCATGTCCAAGGAGAAGAAGGGCGTCCGCCTGGAGCACGTCTCCAAGATCTATCAGGACCCCAAGACCAAGCAGGACTTCTACGCGGTCCACGACGCCAGCATCGACATAGCCCCCGGCGAGTTCGTGACGCTGCTCGGACCGTCTGGCTGCGGCAAGACCACGATCCTGCGCATGATCGCCGGCTTCGAGAGCCCTAACGAGGGCGAGATCTACCTCGGCGACGAGCCCATAAACGAGCTCACGCCCAACAAGCGCGACACCGCCATGGTCTTTCAGAGCTACGCCCTGCTGCCCCACTACAACATCTTCGACAACGTGGCCTACGGCCTCAAGCTCCGCAAGCTCCCCAAGGAGCAGATTGCCGAGCAGGTCCACGGCATCCTCGACCTCGTGGGGCTCCAGGGCATGGAGGACCGCATGACCAACCAGCTCTCCGGCGGCCAGCAGCAGCGCGTCGCCCTCGCCCGCGCGCTGGTCCTGGAGCCGGGCGTGCTCCTCTTCGACGAGCCGCTCTCCAACCTCGACGCCAAGCTGCGCGTGGACATGAGAAACGAGATTCGCCGCATCCAGCAGGAGGCCGGCATCACGGCCGTCTACGTCACGCACGACCAGTCCGAGGCCATGGCGCTCTCCGACAACATCATCATCATGAAGAAGGGCGTGGTGGCCCAGATAGGCGACCCGCACACGATCTACTACCGTCCCGTCGACGAGTTCGTCGCCGACTTCATCGGCGAGTCCAACTTCCTGAGGGGGTCGCTCTCCCAGAAGGACGGTGCGTCTAGCGTGGCCACGATCGAGGGGCATGCGGTGGAGGTCGCCAACGTCGGCCACCTTGCCGTGGGCGACGCCTGCGTGCTCGTCCTGCGCCCCGAGGCCGCGCGCCTCGCTGATGCCGGGACCCTGCCGTGCCGCGTGACGCTCTCCCGCTTCATGGGCAACTACCAGAACTACCAGGTGACAGTGGGCCAGACCCTCGTCAAGATCACCGACTTCAACCCCAAGAACCACAAGGTCTACGAGGTGGGCGACGAGGCGTTCGTGGCCTTTGGCCCCGACGACGTCCACGTGCTGTAGGCGTAGCGACCCCCCCCCACGATTGGGGCATGTTCTTGATGCAATTGCGAGAAAATCGCCGCAGAGCGCAATCGCTCGTTAACGTTTCCCCAGCTGAACCGCGCCTAAGGCGAGGAGAACATCAAGAACTTGCCCCAATCGTGGAGGTGGGCGTCCGAGAGAGGGCCAGGACGCGACGAGAAGCCCTAGCGGCCGAGCATCTCCGCGAGGGCCATGGCACCGTAGGCCAGGGAGAAGCCCACGATTGCGGCACCGGCGGCCACGAGCACGACGCGCAGGGGCCGGCTCAGGCGGCTTGGTGCCGGGCGGGCGCTGCGGTCGATCTCGCGGCCCTCCACGAAGGCGAGGATCTCCCGGTATGTCTCCACGTCGTATTCCTTCTTGATGCGCTCGATGAGGACTGCGGCCACCATCGCTCCTACCCACAGCACTCCTGCGAGCACGAATGTGGGGATCGTATGGGTCCCCCAGCCGTCGAGCTCCTGCCAGCCCGCCCACATCAGGGCGACAAAGGCCGCGATCAGCAAAAAGATCATGGCTGCGGTAAGGTGGGTGACGTGCCGGGCGTCTCTTGATACGGTCTTCTCCATGGCTTCCATGTCTCCTTTGATGAGGGCGTCGACTGCCACTCCAAAGGTCTCGGAGAGTAGAAGCAGGCTCTGGACGTCGGGGTAGGTCTTGTCATTCTCCCAGCTGCTGATCGTTTGCCGGGAGACGTAGACTTGTGCGGCGAGGTCGTCCTGGGACAGTCCCAGCCCCGCCCGCTGCCCCTTGATGTTGTGGCCCAGCTCCATCTGCTCTCCTTGCTCCTGGCGTGGCCCCTTGCGACTCACAGGCTGTCATGGGTTGGCCCAGCCTACCATCAAAGGTGCTTTCCATTACAGAGAAGACCCCGTCAAATGCTCTTGACGAGGCCTTTGAGCTGGTGCTTATCCGTGACGCGAACCCCTATCCCTCGAAGCCGGCGTCCTCATGGAAGGGGTAGTTGTCGGCCGCGCTCGTGGCAAGCTGGTCGCAGCGCTCGTTGTCGGCGTGTCCGGCGTGGCCCTTGACCCAGTGCCAGCTCACCTCGTGGGGCCCCATTGCGGCCAGCAGGCGCCTCCAGAGGTCGACGTTCTTGACCGGCTGCTTGTTCGCCGTCTTCCAGCCCCGCTTCTGCCAGCCCACGATCCAGTGCTGGGTGAAGGCATGGCAGACGTACTGGGAGTCGGTGTGGACCTCGACCTCGCAGGGCCGCGTGAGCGCTTCGAGAGCGGCTATGACGCCCATGAGCTCCATGCGGTTGTTGGTGGTACGCGCGTAGCCCGCCGAGAGCTCGCGCTCGTGCGCCGCGCCGGCGGGGTCCGTGTAGCGCAGCACGGCCCCGTAGCCGCCGGGGCCGGGGTTTCCGCGCGAGGAGCCGTCGGTGAAGACGGTGACGTGCAGGGGTTCCGCCACCTACTTCGCCTCCGCCCAGTTGGCACCGTAGCTGACCTCGGCGATCAGGGGGACCCTGAGCTCGACCACGCCCTCCATCGTCTCCTTCACGAGCGCGGAGACCGTCTCGATCTCGTCGGTGGGGACCTCGAAGTCCAGCTCGTCGTGGATCTGCAGGACGAGCTTGGAGGAGAGGTGCTCCTCGCGCAAGCGCCCCTCCACGCGGATCATGGCGATCTTAATGATGTCGGCGGCGGTGCCCTGCATCGGGTGGTTCATGGCCGTGCGCTCCCCAAAGGCCACGAGCTGGCGGTTGGACTGCCTGAACTCCTTGATATGGCGCTTGCGCCCGTAGAGGGTCACGGCGTACCCGCGCTCGTGCGCCAGGCGCACCGACTCATCCAGAAACGCGCGCACGCCGGGATAGGCCTCGAAGTAGCGGTCGATCATGTCCTGCGCCTCCGCGCGAGGAATCTTGAGGGACGTGGCCAGGCCAAACGCCTGCTGCCCGTAGACGATGCCAAAGTTGACGGCCTTGGCGCGGCTGCGCAGGCCGGGCGTGACCTCCTCGACCGGCACGCCAAAGACGCGTGCGGCCGTGGCGGCGTGGAAGTCCGCCCCCTCGCGAAACGCCGCGATCAGGTGCTCGTCCTCAGAGAGGTGAGCGAGCAGGCGCAGCTCGATCTGCGAGTAGTCGCAGGCGAGAAACACGCTGCCCTCGCCGACCCCGAACGCCTGGCGCACGCGGTGCCCCAGCTCGGAGCGGGTAGGGATGTTCTGCAGGTTGGGGTCGGAGCTCGAGAGGCGCCCGGTGGCCGTCACGGTCTGGTTGAGGGTCGTGTGGATGCGGCCGTCGTGCGCCACGAGGGCGGGCAGGGCGTCGAGGTAGGTCGACTTGATCTTGGTGCGCTCGCGGTACTCGAGCACCTCCCGCACGACGTCGTGCTCGGCGGCGAGGTCCGCGAGGACCTTGGCGTTGGTCGAGTAGAATCCGCGCTTCGTGCGCTTGAGCCCAAAGGTGGGAAGCCCGAGCACGTCAAACAGGACATGGCTGAGCTGCTGCGGGGAGTCGAGGTTGAACTTCTCGCCGACGACCGCGTAGATGCGCTCGACCATGGCGTGGATCTCGACCCCGAGTTCGGCGGACTGGGAGGCGAGCACGCTCGGGTCCACGGCCAGGCCCTCCCGCTCCATTTGGGCGAGCACGGGCAGAAGAGGCATCTCCATGTCCTCGAAGAGCTCCCTCGAGCCGTCGGCCTCCAGCCGCGTGCGGAGGGGCTCCACGAGCCTGCGGGCAACCAGGGCCTCAACGGCCGCGCGCGGGATCTCCTCGGTGGGGGAAGGCAGCGGCTCGGTGAGGTAGCCCTCGGCGAGCTCTTCCATGCCAAGGGAGGCGCGCTCGGAGTCGAGCAGGTAGGCCGCGACGGCCACGTCGAAGATGCGCGTTGCGTCGACCTCGGAGGCCTCCAAGCGAGCGGGCAGCGAGGAGTCGGCGGGGCAGATCACGTGCAGGAGCGCCTTGACGTCGCCCGACGCCATGTGCCCCCCGCGAAAGAGGCGCGCCGTGGCCGCGTCGGCCGCGTCGCCCTCGAACCTGAGGAGCTGGTCGCCGACGCAGACCCACAGCGTGTGGGAGAGCCCGAAGAGCGATCCGTCGGCCCGGTCGTCGTCGGCGGCGCAGCCGATCCACGCGTCGGCCGCGAGGGCCTCGTCGAGGGCGCGCTCGGCGTCCTCGCCCGCAAGGGGCGCCTCGAGCGCGGTGCCCCTTGCGGGGGCCTCAGCGCTGGCGGCGCTTTTAAAGGCCGCCGCGGCCTCGGGGCCCGCGAGCCTCACGAGGCGGCTCGTCATGCCCGTGAAGCCCAGCGCCGAGAAGGCCTGAGCGACCTTGGCGGGGTCGAACGTGGGGAAGCGCGCGTCGGAGAGCTCGAGGTCAAGGGGGGCGTCCGTGCGAATCGTGGCGATCGTGCGCGAGAGCAGCGCGTCGCCCACGTGGGCCCGCAGATTCTCGCCCATCTTGCCCCTGACCTCGTCGGCATGGGCGATGACCTCGTCGAGCGAGCCATATTGGCAGATGAGCGCGGCGGCCTTCTTGGGGCCGATGCCCGGCACGCCCGGGATGTTGTCCGAGGAGTCCCCCTTGAGGCCATAGAAGTCAGGCACGAGCGCGGGGGTGATGCCGTGGTAGAGGTCCTCCACGCTCGTTGGGTCCATGATCGAGACCTCGCTGACGCCCTTCTTGGTGGAGACCACGCGCACGTGCTCGGTGGAGAGCTGGTAGATGTCGCGGTCGCCGGTGAAGAGCAGCATGTCGTAGCCGGCCTTCTCGCCCCTGAGCGCGAGGGTGCCCAGGATGTCGTCGCCCTCCCAGCCCTCGAGCTCGCAGACGGGCACGTCAAGCACGCCCAGGAGCTCCTTGACCATGGGGAACTGCTCGTGCAGGTCCGGGTCCATCGACGGGCGCTGCGCCTTGTAGCAGGGCATCATCTCCATGCGCACGAGCGGCTTGCCCTTGTCGAAGGCGCAGATGACGCCGTCAGGCCTGAAGCTGTCCACCATCTTGATGAACATGTTGAAGAACCCGAACAGAGCGTTGGTCGACCGTCCGTCCGGCGCGCTCATGGGCTGGCGAATCGCGTGGAACGCGCGGTGCATGAGGGAGTTCCCGTCTATGACGGCTATGGTGCGGCGCCCGTTGGCGTCCGTGGTGTCTGGCATGCGTCTCCTCTCGGTTGTTGCTCACCCGATTGTAGCGGGTGAGGGCCGCAGACCCGCCCCCGGACCGCCCGCCCACAATCCACGCGACTGCAACGTAGTGTCTTTGCGAGCTTCATGCTGCCTTAATTGGCGTGTAACAATGGCCGCGTACAGTAGTCGAGCGTAAGCCAAGCACGCCACGCTCACAGGAAAGAGGCGCACATGGGCAAGAACAAGGTCACTGAGGAGTACGGCAGCCTGCTCTGTACGGAGGCGGTATTGCAGGACCGGCTTCCCAAGCCGACCTACAGGGCGCTCATGAGGGTCATGAAGGAGGGCGAGCCGCTCGACCTCGACATCGCCAACGAGGTCGCCCACGCCATGAAGGACTGGGCGCTCGAGAAGGGCGCGACGCACTTCGCGCACTGGTTCCAGCCGCTCACGGGCATCACCTCCGAGAAGCACGACAGCTTCATCACCCCCAAGGGTGACGGCAGCGTCCTCATGACCTTCTCCGGCAAGGAACTCGTCCAGGGCGAGCCCGATGCCTCGAGCTTCCCCTCGGGTGGCCTACGCGCCACCTTCGAGGCCCGCGGCTACACCGCCTGGGACCCCACGAGCCCCGCCTTCATCAAGGACGAGGTCCTCTGCATCCCCACCGCCTTCATCTCCTACACCGGTGAGGCCCTCGACAAGAAGACCCCGCTCCTGCGCGCGCAGGTGGCCCTCGAGACGCAGGCTAAACGCGTGCTTACCCTCTTCGGGCACGATGTCACCAAGGTCTCGACCACCATCGGCCCGGAGCAGGAGTACTTCCTTATCAAGGAGGCCGACTACCAGGCCCGCCCAGACCTCGTTCTCACGGGTCGCACGCTCTTCGGCTGCGAGCCCGCCAAGGGCCAGGAGCTCGAGGAGCACTACTTCGGCGCCATCCGTCCTACGGTCAACGCCTTCATGAAGGAGGTCGACGCCGAGCTCTGGAAGCTTGGCGTGCCGGCCAAGACCAAGCACAATGAGGTCGCCCCGTCCCAGCACGAGCTCGCCCCGATCTTCGAGCAGGGCTCGCTCGCCATTGACGACAACCTCCTCACCATGGAGAAGCTCAAGCTCCTGGCCACCCACCACGGCCTCGCCTGCCTCGAGCACGAGAAGCCCTTCGAGTACGTCAACGGTTCTGGCAAGCATAACAACTGGTCTCTGTGCGCCGACGACAAGAACCTGCTCGAGCCCGGTGCCGAGCCCAGTGAGAACCTCCAGTTCCTCGTGTTTCTCGCCGCGCTCGTGGCCGCCGTCGACATGCATGCCGACCTCCTGCGCCAGTCCGTCGCCTCGGCTGGAAACGATCACCGCCTGGGCGCCAACGAGGCCCCCCCGGCGATCATCTCGGTCTTCCTGGGTGACGAGCTCGACAGCATCGTCGAGGCCCTGATTAACGATGAGCCCACGGTCTCCCATGCCCTGCTTCACATGGACCTCGGCGTTCCGGCCCTGCCCGACGTCCTACAGGACAACACCGACCGCAACCGCACCTCGCCCTTCGCCTTCACGGGCAATAAGTTCGAGTTCCGCATGTGCGGCTCGCAGCAGAACCTCTCCGATCCCAACGTGGTCCTCGACACGGCCGTGGCCGAGCAGTGCGACGCCTTTGCCACCGCGCTCGCTGGCAAGGAGGGCGAGGACTTTGCCGCCGCCGCGCTTGCGTGGGTCAAGGAGACCCTGCGCGCCCACCAGCGCGTTATCTTCGAGGGTAACGGCTACTCCGACGAGTGGGAGGCCGAGGCTGTACGGCGCGGGCTGCCCAACCTCAAGTCCACGCCCGACGCGCTCCCGTCTCTGATCGACCCCAAGAACGTGGCGTTCTACGAGAAGTACCACGTCCTCAACGAGGCCGAGCTCCGCGCGCGCTACATCTCCAAGGCCGAACAGTACGCCAAGCTCATCAACATCGAAGCGAACACGATGGTCTACATGGCGCGTCACCTGTATGTGCCCGCCCTGTCCGAATACTCCGGTGACCTGGCCACCTCCGTGGCCACCAAGGCCGAGATCGGCATCGACGCCACCGCCGAGCGCGCCCTTACCTCCAAGCTCACCGAGGGCATCAACGCGATCTGCGCCGCGACCGATGACCTCGACGGCAGAAACGCCGAGACGAGGGCGATCGAGGACCCGCAGCGGGAGTGCGACGCCTATCGTGGCGCGGTCCTGCCCGCCATGGAGCGCCTGCGCGCGGCTGTCGACGCGATGGAGGAGTTCTGCGGCACCGACTATTGGCCCGTGCCCACCTACAACACGATGCTCTTCTGGGTGTAGGAACCTCTGCACCTATCCTCCTTCCTCTGGCCGCCCCGCTCTCTCGCGGGGCGGCCGCCTTGTGGGCGCTCTCTTTTTGCCAAGATGGCTCGCCCACCGAGTGCACGCTATTCGGCTCGACATGACGAGAAGACCGGTCTTCACGCCTGCGTCTGCCCAGTTCACAGGGGGTGCGCGTGCGCGGCACAGCAGATAAGAGCGTTCGCTTGGCGAAGAAAGGCCCGCAGCCGTACCCCGTAGAGGTATAGTAAGTACCAGTTTACTCTGCGGGGAGGGGTCCCATGAGTCCGTTCGACATCGTCCTTATCGTCCTCGTCATCGCTGCTGTGGCCCTAGGGGTCCGGCGTGCTATAGGTACGGCCCGCGGCACACGCGACTGCTGCAGCGGTGCGGTCAAGGACTCCGGCCGCACGAGCGCGGATGCGGCTTCCGTAAGCGTGTCCGACATCGATCCCTCGCACTATCCCTACGAGGCAGTCCTCGAGGTGGGGGGCATGACCTGCGAGCACTGCGTGTCCAACGTCACCAACGTGCTCAACGGCGTCGAGGGAACCTGGGCTACGGTCGAGCTCGCAGGCGGCCAAGCCCGCATACGCTCCAAGCCCCCGATCAATGAGGATCTCCTGCGCGCGGCCTTGGAGGCGGCGGGTTACCGGCTCGTTTCCCTGCGCTAGCCCCGGCTCCTCCCCATCTCCGCCGACCATCGCGCCCCGGTTCCGTCCCGCCTTCGGTCGAGTGCGTAGAAGTCCACCTGTTTTTTGCAAAAATGTTGACTTTTACGGACTTTTCCTCGCGTTTTCCCTGATGGGTTACGAACGGTTGTCGGACCTTTCCTGACATCTACGCACTCGTGAAAGGGCGACCCGCGTGGACGCTGCCGGAGACCCCAGGGGCTAGGAGCTATGCGCGCGGGGACGCGGCGAGAAGCGCCCGCCAGTCGATGAAGACGTCCTTGCGGAGCCTCCGACGTGCGGCGAGAAACTCGGCCGTCCGCACGGGCGGGCTCACGGCAAGCTTGCGCGCCACGAGGTGGGAGAGCGCATCGAAGCGCCGCTCGTCGGCGAGCTGGCCATAGGTCGCCTCGACCACTTCGGTATCCATGAGCTGCAGCGCGGCCGCGCGATCGGCGTCGGAGAGGTAACTTGTCTCGTTGTTGTGGTGCAGCGCGCTCTTGCACTCGAGGTCGAGCGCGTCGCGCCCTTCCTGTTTTTCCCAGTACAGGTCGCAGTAGCAGCAGCTCCTTCTCGCCAGACGTCTGGCAGGATCGCTTAGGGCAACGCGACGGTTGTGCGAGAAGCCCCCGTATCCTTCGCCGCCGCGGGCCTCGTCCCAGCCCAGAAGCATGCCCGTCTGCACCTCAAAGGGTGAGGCCGCTCCCGCAACGGCGAGGCGAACGGCCTCGGCGAGGCGCCCGCGCCCCCGTACGCCCCGGCAAGAACCTGACTCCACGAGCGCGCCCAGCCGGTCACAGGTGACGAGGGCGGGTCTCGACCAGACGTCGGAGAGTCGTCCCGCCCTGTCAAAGGCGGGCCTCCACGAGCCAAAGTCGGGAAGCTCGCCTCTCGCCTGCATCTCCTCGAGCAGCCTGCGGATTGGTTCGGGTGGCTCGTACACCGCAAACGACCCCGCAAGCTCAGAGACTGCCATGACGAGGCGGGGAAGGCTGAGGGTGGCAGCAATCAGCAGCAGCGTGAACGCGGGCGAGGTCACGGCCAGGGCATCGTGCACCTTCACGAGCGAGCCGGCCGGCAACTCCCGTGACCACACGTGTGGGTGTACAACCGCCGCTCGGCGGCGATTGTCTCGTGTGGTGTAGAGCATGTCGACGGGGACGTCCGTGCACAAGGAGAGTGACGGCGAGCTGTTGAGCACCGCATAGGCGGAGGCGTCCTCGCAGGGTCGGCCCGTCACCGAGGCCACGGCGCGCCAGAAGGGGAGCTCGCGCACGCATGCGACATGCGCCTCAAGGGCCTTCTCGGCAGAAGAGCCCAGCTCGGGTACGTCGGTCCACCCCCTCGTGGCGAGCGTGCGTATGAGCGGTGGCGTCCTCCACCAGGCAAAGGCCGAGGCGCCGCAGATGGTCGGTTCCATGGACCCCCTCTCGTGGTGAGGAGCTCCTTACCCTCACCTCGCGTGCCTCAGACGCCGCGCACTCGGCGAGCGGCGCGCCCCGGCCCCGACGGGTGTCTTCTCGGCCGCCTCGTTCTGGCTCCGCTTCCGCGAGTGCGTAGAAGTCAGGAAAGGTCTGACAACCGTTCGTAACCCATCAGGGAAAACGCGGGAAGACGTTTGTAAAAGCTGACAATTCAGAGAAAGAGACTCGGACTTCTACGCACTCGATTTTTGGTGGAGTGCGTGGCTGGCGGCGTGGCTGGCGTCGCGGCGGCCGGTGGCCAGATCAGCGCCTTGCGTCCCGCTCATTGAGGCGGGCCACGAGGTCCGGCAGGGCGCCTGCGAGCTCGCAGATCGTCCCGTGCCAGACGGCACGACCGGGGCGGCCGTGCCCCACGTAGGCGGTCCTGAGCCCGCAGTCAGGACGCGCGAAGTCGCGGGTGGCGTCGTTGCCCACCATGAGGCACTCCTCCACGCGCACTCCCAGGCGGTCCGCGAACTCCTGGTAGTAGCGGGCGCACGGCTTGCAGCGCGTAGAGTTCGAGAACGTGGATATGGCGGCGAAGTCCTCCTCGTAGAGTCCGGCCCAGCCCATGCGCGCCCGGTCGCAGGCAAGCGAGAAGGTCGGGTTGGTTGCCAGCCCGCAGACGAGGCCCGCCGACCAGGTCGCCTCGACGGCCTCGCGGTTTCCCCGCTGGGGCCGCGCCCGCACGATGCCGTCGGAGAAGCCGGGCACGACCTCGCGCTCGTAGCAGTCGATGAGGTCGCGGATGACGGGGTCTGACAGGGGGATTCCCGTGGCCTCGTAGAAGGTTTGGTTAAAGAGCTTCTCATTGGTCACGGCGTCGGTGCGCCCCGCGCGCTCGAGCGCCAAAAAGCTCCTGGCGTAGGGTACGCCGAGCGAGACGGCGCTCACGCGTGCCGCGCTCGCCAGAAGGCGCGAGGCTCCCGCCACGTAGCGCGCGATGAACCCCGCCAGATTGAGGCTGAGGAGCGTGTCGTCGAGATCGAAGAGCACCGCACGTATCATGGGAACCCCTTCGTGGCTCGTCCTTCTGCGGAAAATAGTAAATACCCAAACCTCGTGCTTGAAAAACCCATGTGAGAAAGGCTAATCTAGTTCATGTGTGGGTACAGGGCCCGCACAAACGTATCTGTCGGTCCCCGAGAGCATGCAAGTTTCCACGTAGACGCCACGATTCACGGCACTGCAGGCAGCGACCATGACGACCGGGGCCCCGTTTTCGAAAGGGGTCCACCTTTGAGTGAGATTCAGAACTCGTCCGTCTTTGCGCTGGATGACATATCCGACGAGGAGATGAACAGCCTCATCGATGACACCGTCACCGACTTCGATGAGGGAGATCTTGTCACCGGCACCGTCGTCAAGATCGAGCACGATGAGGTCCTGCTTGACATCGGCTACAAGTCCGAGGGCGTCATTCCTTCTCGCGAGCTCTCCATTCGCAAGGACGTCAACCCCGCCGACGTTGTTGCCCTGGGCGACAAGCTCGAGGCGCTCGTGCTCCAGAAGGAGGACAAGGAGGGCCGTCTCGTCCTGTCCAAGAAGCGTGCCGAGTACGAGCGCGCTTGGAACGCCGTCGAGGAGAAGTTCAACTCTGGAGAGACCGTCGAGGGTGAGGTCATCGAGGTCGTCAAGGGCGGCCTGATCCTTGATATCGGCCTGCGCGGCTTTCTGCCCGCCTCTCTCGTTGACCTGCGCCGCGTGAAGGACCTCAACGCCTACATGGGTACGCGCATCGAGGCCCGCGTCATCGAGATGGACCGCAACCGCAACAACGTCGTCCTTTCTCGCCGCGTCGTGCTCGAGGAGGCTCGCAAGGCCGAGCGCCAGGACATTCTCTCCAAGCTCAAGGTCGGCATGCGCCTCAAGGGCACCGTCTCCTCGATCGTCGACTTCGGCGCCTTCGTCGACCTCGGCGGCATCGACGGCCTGGTCCACATCTCCGAGCTCTCCTGGAACCACGTCAACCACCCCTCTGAGGTCGTCAAGGTCGGCCAGGAGGTCGAGGTCCAGGTGCTCGACGTCGACCTCAACCGCGAGCGCATCTCGCTCGGCCTCAAGCAGACCACCGAGGACCCCTGGCGCTCTCTCGTTCGGAAGTACCCGGTCGACGCCATCGTCGAGGGCACCGTCACCAAGCTCGTCACCTTTGGTGCGTTCGTCGACCTGGGCGAGGGCGTGGAGGGCCTGGTCCACATCTCCGAGATGGCCAAGCAGCACGTTGACGTGCCGTCGCAGGTCTGCGCCGTGGGTGACACCGTCCAGGTGAAGGTCATGGAGATCGACCTCGACCGCCGCCGCATCTCCCTCTCCATGAAGGCTGCCGCCGAGACGCTGGGCGTCGAGGTCGAGGTCAAGCCGCTGCCCGAGGAGGACAAGCCGGCCGAGGAGGAGTCCGAGGAAGAGGCTCCCGTCGAGGAGTAGCTTCTCGGTCCTTAGGTTCGTGTGCGAGCGGGGTCGCCTGAGGCGGCCCCGCTTCTTATGTGCGGGGAGGCGCGCGAGACGGCGCGTCAGCGTGGCCGTTCGCGGAGGACGCTCACGAATTGAGGCCTGTGGCACGAACGGGCCTCATGTGCGCTGCTCCCAGCTCCCCATTCGTGAGCGAACCCGGCTTGCGCGTGCTCCAGCCCCGGATTCATGAGCAGCTTGAACGTATCCAGGGGTGCGCGCCGGCGTGCGGGCCTTGCACAGGGGGCGCCTGCCCCAATGTAAACTGCGGTTTAATCCTTGCGCGCACCTTGACGTCACCATTGATAATGAAGCAGAAGCCAGGGGCCCCGCAAAGGGGGCCTCGCATCCTTTGGCGCATGCCGTAGGCAGCGCGCAGAGGCAGAAGAGAAAGGTACGACCAATGGCAAACACCATGACTCGTCGCAGCTTCCTTAAGGGTGCCGCTCTGACAGGCGCCAGTGCGTCTGCGGCGACCCTCGCGGGCTGCGGAGGCTCGGACGGCGGCTCCACCACGGACGGGGGAGCCAAGAAGAAGATTCTGCGCTTCGGCCAGACCAACGCCAAGCTGGGCCTGGACATGCAGAAGTCCACGAACTCCGGATCCTCGTCCATCGCGGACTCCGTCTTCGAGGCGCCCCTGCGCTGGACCGAGGACAACGAGCTCGTGACCTGCCTGCTCACCGAGATTCCCACGTTCGAGGACGACGGCGTGACGCTGCACTGCACGCTTAAGGACAACATCTTGTGCCACGACGGCTCCACGCTCACGGCCTCCGACGTCAAATTCACCTTCGAGCGCATGTTCACCCCCTCCACGGCCGCCAAGTCCACCTACATGTACGATCTGATCAAGGGTGCCCCTGAGATGCTGGCCGGCACGGCAACCGAGCTCGAGGGTCTCACCGTGGAGGACGACACCCACTTCACCTTCGTGCTCTCCGAACCCATGGTCACCTTCGTGAACAACCTGGGCATCAACTACGCCCAGATCTTCCCGCAGAAGGCCTGCGAGGAGGCGGGCGATCAGTGGGGCTGGGGCACCAACTGCGTGGGCACCGGCAAGTACAAGATCGTCTCCAACGACGACACCACCGAGGTCGTCATGGAGAAGTTCGCCGACTACCATGATGGCGAGCCCGCCCTCGACGAGCTCGACTACATCTTCTATGACGACAACAACACCAAGCTGATGGCCTACAAGAACGGCGACATCGACTGGTGCGACCTCGCGGCCGACCAGATCGCCCAGTATCAGGCCGACACCGAGGTTGCCGACCAGATCACCCTCTACGACACGCTCGGCGTGCACTTCGTGAACCTGAACCTCAAGGAGGGGATGGGCCTCGAGGACGTCCGTGTGCGCCAGGCGCTCTCGCTCGCCGTCAACCGCCAGGAGCTCATCGACACCGTGCTCAACGGTGCCGGCGTTGCCGCCACGGGCTGGCTCGCCCCGCAGACCCCGGGCTACGACTCCTCGGCCGAGCTGCCCTACGACCCCGAGCGCGCCAAGGAGCTTCTCGCCGAGGCCGGCGTCTCCGGGCTCAAGCTCGAGGCCAAGATTCGCGCTGGCGTCTACGAGAAGTACATGACCGTCATTCAGAGCTACTGGAGCGAGATTGGCGTCGAGCTCTCCCTTCAGACCGAGGACAATGGCGTCTGGGCCTCGGACTGGGCCGACGGCAACCTCCAGATCACGGCCCTCGCATGGTTCCCCCTCTACGCGGACGCGGACAACCACCTCTACACGTACTTCTACAGCACCAATGCCGCCGGCAAGTCCTCCTTCTATGACAACTCCGAGTTCGACGACCTTGTGAGCCGCGCGCGGCGCTCGCAGGATCCCGACGAGCGCAAGCAGCTCTACATGGAGGCCGACAACCTCGTCACGCGCACCGACTTTGCGACGGTCCCCCTGTTCTGGCCCAAGAACTCCTTCGTGGCCAAGCCCTACGTCAAGAACGCCAAGGTCGGCAACCTCATCTATCACATGTTCGATCTTGACATCGACACCACCGACGAGAGCTACACCACGGCGTAGCATCCTCCAGGGGACCTCGCGGGCGTCTCGGCGCGAAGCTTCGTGCCGAGACGCCCGCTCTTGAAGCGGGCGGCGCAGCGAGAGGCTCCGCATCGTCCGTGCGAACAGGAAGGAGCGGGTGGTGAGAGACTATCTCATCAAGAGGATCCTGCTGGCCGTGGGCGTCGTCCTTGCCATCTCGGCCATCACGTTCTTCGTGCTGAACATCGTGCCGGGAGACCCGGTGCGCATCATGGTGGGTGACATGGCCGATGACGCCACCATCGAGCGGGTCCGCGAGCAGATGGGCCTTAACAAGCCCGTCATCGAGCAGTTCTTCACCTGGCTCACCAACATGCTGCGCGGTGACTTCGGAACCTCGTACGCCCAGCGCAAGCCGGTCATCGACCTCATCGTCAACGCCCTGGGCACCACCGTCAGGCTGGCCGGCCTCGCCTACCTGCTCGCGCTCGCCTCCGGCCTGGTCGTGGGCATCGTATCGGCGGTCAACCACGGTCGGGCCCTCGATCGCACGCTCATGTCCCTCTCGATCCTGGGCATCTCCGCGCCGGTCTTCTGGGTAGCGGTCATCCTCCAGATCATCTTCGCCCTCACGCTCAAGTGGTTCCCGCTCTCGGGTATAAAGACCTGGCAGGCCTTCGTACTCCCTGTCATCGCGCTCGGCGTGCGCTACGCCGCCTCCATCGCCCGCGTCACGCGCACGAGCATGATCGAGGTCCTCTCGCAGGACTTCATGCGCACGGCGGAGGCCAAGGGCATCCGAAAGTGGGCCGTTATCTTGAGGCACGGTCTGCGCAACGCCCTCATTCCCATCATCACGATCGCGGGCACCCAGCTCGGTGACATCTTCACGGGCTCCATCCTCATCGAGTCGATCTTTGGCATGCCGGGCATGGGCAAGCTCCTGCTCGACGCCATCAATGCCCGTGACCTGCCCCTCATTGAGGGTGGCGTTATGTACATCGCCATCATTTGCGTCGTGGTCTATCTCATCGTCGACATCCTGTACGCCGTCGCCGACCCGCGCATCCGACTGGGAGAGGAGGCGGCTGCGTAATGGCACTCTTTACGAGCGACAGGCGCGATCGCAAGGTCCAGAGCGCCGAGCAGGTCGCGGGGCGTGCGAGCGAGGCCCAGATTCCCCAGGCGCCCGACGGGGATCCGGACGCCTCGGGCAAGAAGCGGGCGTCGAGCTACTGGGCCGTGAGCTGGAACATCTTCAAGAAGAACAAGCTTGGCGTGTTCTGCCTGGTCGCGGTGGTCGCTCTCGTCCTCGTGGCGCTCTGCGCCCCGCTGCTCGCACCCTATGACCCGGACGCCCAGGAGCTCACCAACATGCTCAAGGCCCCCTCGGCGGCCCACGCCTTTGGTACCGACGAGTTCGGCCGCGACATCCTCTCGCGCGTCATCTACGGCTGCAGAGTGTCCCTCTCGGTCGGGGTGGTCTCCCAGGCCATCGCGCTCGTCATCGGGTTTCTCGCCGGCGTCGCCGCGGGCTACTTTGGCGGCAAGGTGGACGCGGTGATCTCCTTCGTAATCCAGGTCTTCTCGAGCTTCCCGTTCCTGCTCTTTGCGATCGTCGTCATGTTCGCCCTGGGACCGGGCCTCATCAACCTCTACGTGGCTCTGGGCCTGCTCATGTGGACCTCCACGGCGCGCCTCGTGCGCGGCGACGTCATGCGCCTCAAGGGCTCCGAGTACATCCAGAGCTGCATCCTCTCGGGTGGCAAGAGCTGGCGCATCATCATGAAGCACCTGCTGCCCAATTGCGTCTCCACGCTCATCGTGACCTCCACCCTGGGCATCCCGTCGGCGATCCTGTCCGAGGCCTCTCTGTCCTTTCTGGGTCTGGGTGTCCAGCCGCCGATGGCGAGCTGGGGGCAGATGATCTCGGCCAGCCAGCCCTACATACAGTCGAGCACGTACTACAGCGTCATCCCCGGCATCGCCATCATCATCACGGTCATGGCGTTTAACCTCCTGGGCGACGCGCTGCGCGACGCCCTCGATCCCAAGATGCGCTCCTAGGAAGGGGGACCCATGTCTGAAACGAACGTCTCGGTCAACGCCGAGCTGCGCACCGTCGCCGAGAAGATCACCGAGCACGAGCTCGAGGCCGCGGGACGCTCAGAGGTCCTTCTCGACGTCGATGACCTCTCCGTGACCCTGTTCACCGAGGACGGGGAGCTGCCCGCCATCCGCAGCCTCTCCTTCGTGATGCGCACGGGCGAGACCCTGGCCGTGGTCGGCGAGTCCGGCTGCGGCAAGTCCATGACGGCCCTGTCGATCATGGGCCTTCTGCCCCAGCCGCCCGCCAAGATCGTGGGGGGCTCGATCAGGTTGGAGGGGACCGACCTCGCCCAGCTCTCCCGCGACGAGATGCGCGCCTATCGCGGCAGCAAGATCGGCATGATCTTCCAGGAGCCCATGACCTCCCTCAATCCGGTCATGCGCGCCGGTCGGCAGATTCGCGAGGGCATCCTCGTCCACAACCCCCAGATGGACAAGAAAGAGGCTGACGAGCGCGCCCTCGAGATGATTCGCCTCGTGGGCATCCCCGCCCCCGAGAAGGTCTTCAGGAGCTACCCGCACGAGCTCTCCGGCGGCATGCGCCAGCGCGTGATGATCGCCATGGCCCTGGCCTGCCAGCCGTCGCTGCTCATCTGCGACGAGCCCACCACGGCCCTTGACGTCACGATCCAGGCGCAGATCCTGCAGCTCATCGACCGCATGCGCGCGGAGCTGGGCACCGCCGTCATGCTCATCACGCATGACATGGGCGTCGTGTCCGAGATGGCCGACTGGGTGGCCGTCATGTACGCCGGTCACCTCGTCGAGTACACCACGGCCTCCGAGCTGTTCACCAACCCCAAGCACCCGTATTCCATCGGCCTCATCAACTCGATCCCGTCGATGGATGACGTCGTGGACAAGCTCTTTGCCATTCCCGGCAACGTTCCCATGCTCGACGAGCTGCCCCATGGCTGCCCCTTCCACCCCAGGTGCCCGTACGCCAGAGACGTGTGCCGCCAAGAGTGCCCGAGCGTGGCCGCGCTCGACGGCGACGAGAACCACACCGTGGCCTGCTGGATGTTCGACCAGACGAAGTGGGGGGAGTAGCCGATGGGCAAGAAGGCAGACATGGGTGACGCCGTCCTGGAGGTCGAGCACCTCACCAAGCGCTATCCGGTCAAGAAGGGCCTCTTTGGCAAGGCGGCGGCCCAGGTCCACGCGCTCGAGGACGCCTCGTTCACCGTGCACCGCGGCGAGACCTTCGCCATCGTGGGGGAGTCCGGCTGCGGCAAGTCCACCACGGGCAAGTGCGTCCTGCGGCTGACCGAGCCCACCGAGGGCACGGTCCTTCTCGACGGCGAGGACTTCACCAAGCTCTCCGGCGAGGCCCTCACGCGCGCCCGCCAGAAGATGAAGCTCATCTTCCAGGACCCGTACTCCTCGCTCAACCCGCGCATGACTGTGGCCGACATCATCGCCGAGCCGATCGACATCGCGGGCACCTACCAGACCCGCGCCGAGCGCGATGCCCGCGTGGAAGAGATCATGGGTGCCGTGGGGCTGGACCTTGCGTTCAAGTATCGCTACCCGCACGAGTTCTCGGGCGGCCAGCGCCAGCGCATCGGCATCGCGCGCGCCATCGTGCTCGAGCCCGAGGTCGTGGTCTGCGACGAGCCCGTCTCGGCGCTCGACGTCTCGGTCCAGGCCAAGGTCATCAACCTGCTCGAGGAGCTCCAGGACTCGCTCGGCCTGTCGTACATCTTCATCAGCCACGACCTCTCCGTCGTCAAGCATATCGCCGACACGGTCATGGTCATGTACCTTGGTCACACGATGGAGCTTGCGGGTAAGGAGGAGCTCTTCGATAATCCCCTGCATCCCTACACGCAGGCGCTGCTCGCCGTCATCCCGCAGATTCGTCACGAGCGCATCCAGGACAAGAAGATCCTCGAGGGCGACGTCCCTAGCCCCACCAACCCGCCCACGGGCTGCGTGTTCCACACGCGCTGCCCGCGCTGCATGAGGGTCTGCAGCGAGCGCGTGCCCCAGATGCGCGAGGTCACCGGCGGCCACCAGTGCGCCTGCCATCTCTACGACGAGGACCTCACGGACGAGGAGCGCGAGCCCGTCATGGCCCGCGCCCTTGCCGAGGCCGAGGAGGCCCCGTCGTCGTAGGTCCTCACGGGTGTTCTTTACGAGCGGGGGTCAGATTTCTCGCGGCTCATGCGGGCGGCGCATAATCGAGGCAGATAACAGCGACCCCGCGCGAGCGGGAGAAAGCAGGAGCCATGTCCGACGTTGTTGATCGATTCGTGCGCTATTGCGCGGTTGCCTCGCAGTCCGACCCCCTGACGGCGGACCACGTCCCGTCGACCGAGTCCCAGTTCAAGATTGCCGAGGTCATTGCCGATGACCTGCGCGAGCTGGGCGCCCCTGACGTAAAGGTGGACGAGCACGCCTATGTCACGGCCCACTGGCCCGCGAGCGAGGGCTGCGTGGAGCTGCCCACCCTCGGGTTCTGCTGCCACATCGACACGGCGTGGCAGAGCTGGGGCGACCCCGTGCACCCGCTCATACGTCGCTACGAGGGAGGGGAGTTCGTCATCGGCCAGGGTCGCGACGGACGCCCCGTCGTCATCAGCCCCGCCACGAACCCGCAGCTCGAGCACCTGGCGGGCACCGAGCTCGTGACGGCAGACGGAACCTCGCTTTTGGGCGGAGACGACAAGGCCGGCGACGCCATGTGCGTCTCCCTGCTCGCCCGCCTCAAGGCCGACCCGGCCCTGCCGCACCCCCGCCTGGCCTTCGCCTTCGTCCCGGACGAGGAGATCGGCCACGGGGCGGCCCTGCTCGACCTCGACGAGTTCGGCGCGACCTTCGGCTACACCATCGACGGCGGCCCGCTCGGCGAGTTCTGCTACGAGACGTTCAACGCCGCCGAGGCCCACGTGCGCGCCCGTGGGCTCTCGGTCCACACGGGCACGGCCAAGGCTACGATGATCAACGCCTCCGAGGCCATCATGCGCTTCCACCAGCTGGTCCCCCCCGCGGAGCGCCCCGAGTTCACCGAGGGCTACGACGGCTTCTTCTACCTCGAGCGCATGGAGGGCAGCTGCGAGGAGGCGAGCGCCGACTACATCATCCGCGACCACGACCAGGCGCAGATGGAACGCCGCGCCCAGATTCTGCGCGACGCAGTCCAACTCGTGAACGCCCAGTTTGGCACTGACGTCCTCTCAATCGAGATTCACGATCAGTACCGCAACCTCGCCGACGTGGTCTGCCTCCCCGAGAACGCCCATCTGATCGAGAACGCGCGCTCCGCCTACGCCGCGATCGGGCAGGAGATGACCTGCATCCCCATGCGCGGCGGCACCGACGGCTCCCAGCTCTCCTTCAGGGGCTTCGCCTGCGCGAACCTCTCGGCGTGCTACTACAACGCCCATGGCGTGCGGGAGTTCGTGCCCGTGCGCGAGCTCGAGTCCATGGTCGACATGCTGCAGGCGCTGGTCGGCCTCTACGCACGGCCACAGACGGCGTAGGGGAGGGCGAACGGTATGAATGAGGACGAAGGAGTGGCAATGAGCTACGAGATAGATCCCGAGCGCCTGGTTCGGACGCTTCACGAATGCGTCGAGATCGAGAGCCCTGTGGGCTACTACCCCGAGATTCACGAGTGGCTGCACGAGGTCCTCGCCGAGATGGGCTATGAGATGACCGTCGACCGCAAGCAGACCGCCTACGTGCGCGTCGCCGGGCGCGACGGCTCCAAGACCGTCTGCGTGGGGGCCCACCTGGACACCATCGGGCTCATCGTGCGCGGCTTCAACGACGACGGCACCCTGCGCGTTCGCCAGCTCGGCGGAATCAACTACCACAGCATCGAGGGCGAGACCTGCCTCATCCACTGCCGCGACGGCCGCACGGTGTCCGGCCAGGTCGTCTGCAACCACCACTCGGTGCACGTCTGGGCCGAGGCCAAGACCGACGAGCGGACCGAGGACACCATGTCCGTCTCGATTATCGGTGACGTGAGCTGCCCGGCGGACGCGCGTGCCCTCGGCGTGAGCGAGGGAGCCATCGTGGGCATCGACCCCCACTTCGAGGAGTTCGACAACGGCTACCTGGTCAGCCGCCACATCGACGACAAGGCGGCCGTCTCCGTGCTGCTCGACGTTCTGCGTTGGCTCGCGACCACGGGCGAGAAGCCCGTCTACGACACCCTCTTCGCGTTTCCCATCTACGAGGAGATCGGCCACGGTGGTGTCTGGGTGCCCGCCGACGTCTCGGAGTACGTGGCCCTCGACATCACGCTCATCGGGCCGGACTACGACGCCGACGAGCATAACGTGGGCATCATCGCCGCCGACGCCAAGGGCCCCTACGACTGGGGCCTCACCAACACGCTGATCGCCTGCGCCACGACTGCCTGCGACGAGGGCAAGTGGAACACCCAGGTCTGCTTTCACTACTCCACGGACGCCAACGCCGCCTACACGCACACCAACGACCTCGCGAGCGGGGCCTTTGGCATGGCGTGCCTTAGCTCCCACGGCCGCGAGCGCTGCCACGTGGACGCGCTCGTCCAGACCGAGAAGCTCTGCCGCGCCTATCTCATGGGCGAGGGCCGCGCGTAGGGGCGCATGCCCTGCGGCTCGCCGAGACTTAGGATGCACGGCTTCGAGCCCGTCCTCTGGCTGAGGACGGGCTCGTTTGCTGCAGTTTGGGCCTTCGGTACACGTTTCTGCGCCCGCTTCTGCGGTTTGGGCTTTCGACACGCGCCCCCAGGGGTCGCGCCTTGGCTGGCCCCTCGGATTATTCATTTCAGGTTTTATCGCACTGCTCTGGGCTGGCCCTTCGCTGAGTCCCATCTTCAGATAATTAATTTTATATATGATATATTTGGGCAGCGAGAAAAGAGGTGCGCGTCGAAAGGGCAAACTGCATCTCGGAATCGCAAAACGTGTGTCGAAGGTCCAAACTGCAGCAGAGCCGAGGCCCTTTCGCGAATTCTCTAGGACGGATTGGGTAGAACAACCAAATTGACTCACTCAGTGGAAGGGAACGTGTCATGGCATCTGGGGACTGGCAGCGCAAGGCAGTGGATTGGCTCCAAGGAAGACAGGGGCCCGACGATCTCGCGCGTTTCTCCGTGGACGTGGCGGCGGTCCTCGTGATCGTGAACTTCTTTGTGCGAACGAGCTGGCTCGGCTGGGTCGCGCTCGCCCTGCTCGTCTACTCGATGTTTCGCATCCAGTCCAAGAACCTGGGCGCCCGCTCGAGGGAGAACGCCTCGTTTCTCAGGCTGCTCGGACCCGTGCGTCCGTGGGTCCAGAACCCCAAGGCGGCCTTTGCCGAGGTTAAGGGCTACAAGCACGCAAAGTGCTCCTCGTGCGGGCAACGCGTTCGCGTGCCACGTGGCAAGGGGACGCTGCGTGTGAGCTGCCCGAAGTGCCACACCAAGTTCGAGGTCAAGTCGTAGCCCCAGCCCTTCCGCAGACTCCCTTCGCGTTGGACGTGCGACTCTAGTAGTATCGTGAGTCGCACGTCCACGTAGCGAAGAGGGGACCTTACCTTGATCGGAAGAAGAGAGTTTCTCAAGCTGGTCGGCGCCGGCGCGTCCGCCTTGGCGCTCGCGGCCTGCGGCGGCACCGCCGAGCAGCCCGACCAGACGGCCGCGACTGACGACCAGATGTCGACGACGCAGGAGGCCGCGCCCGTCTTGGTGCGCACCTCAGCTCTCAAGGGCCCCACGGCCATGGGGCTCGTGCGCTTCATGAGCGAGGCGGACGCCGGCAACCTGGCCGACAACGACTACACCTTCCAGATCGTGTCCTCGGTCGACGAGGTCGCCCCCCTCATCGCCAAGGAGGAGGTCGACGTTGCGGCCGTGCCGGCCAACCTCGCCTCCGTGCTCTACAACAAGACCGAGGGTGGCGTGCGCGTCATCGCGATCAACACGCTGGGCGTCTTGTACCTCTGCGAGCAGGGTGACGCGGTGTCCACGGTGGCAGACCTCGCGGGCAAGACCCTCTACGCCAGTGGCAAGGGGGCCACGCCCGAGTACGCGCTCTCCTACATCCTGAAGAAGAATGGCCTTGAGCTGGGCACGGACGTCCAGGTGGAGTGGAAGAGCGAGCACGCCGAGTGCGTTGCCGCGCTCGCCGAGGACCCGAGTGGCATCGCGATGCTGCCGCAGCCCTTCGTGACCACCGCCCAGATGCAAAACGATCAGATTCGCGTGGCCATCGACCTCAACAAGGAATGGGACGCGGTCCAGTCTGGCGACGAGCAGAGTTCGCTCATCACGGGCGTCGCCCTCGTGCGCTCGGCGTTTGCCGACGAGAACCCCGCGGCGGTTGACGCGTTTCTCGGCCACTACGCGGAGTCGGTCGAGTTCGTGAACAATAACGTCGCCGACGCGGCCAAGCTCGTGGGCGACTACGATATCGTGCCGGAGGCCGTGGCGGCCAAGGCCCTGCCGGAGTGCAACATCGTGTGCGTCACCGGGAGCGACATGAAGGAGCGGCTCTCCGGCTATCTTGCGGTCCTGTCCGACCAGAACGCCGACGCCGTGGGCGGGGCGCTGCCGGGCGACGACTTCTACTACGGCGCGTAGGGCCCGCCTTGACGCCGGGCACGGACGCCAGAGGCAAGCGTCATCCGGCCGCTCTCCGGGGACCCTGGGGCGAGCGGCTTGCGAGCGTGGCCTTCTGGCTCGTGGTCTGGGGGCTCGCGAGCAGGGTCATCGGATCGCGCATCATCCTCGTGGGACCCCTCGAGGTCGCGGGGCGCCTCGTCGAGCTCATGGGGACTCGCGAGTTCTGGGACTCGGTAGCCCTCTCGCTCCTCCGCATCGCCGCGGGGTTTCTGGCGGCTGTGGCGGCGGGCGTGGCATGCGCGGCGCTCGCGAGCCGCGTGCGGGCCGTGCGGGCCCTTCTGGCTCCGGTCGTGGGCGCGGTGAAGGCGGCCCCCGTCGCCTCATTCGTGATCCTGGTGCTGCTGTGGGTCTCGTCGCGCGAGCTCTCCGTCATCATCTCCTTCCTGATGGCGTTTCCCATCGTCTATACCAACGTGCTCGAGGGCATCCGCCAGACCGACCCCCAGCTCCTGGAGATGGCCGACGTCTTTGGCGTGAGCGGACGAGCGCGCGTGAGGTTCGTGTACGCGGCGCAGGTCCTGCCGTACCTGCGCGCGGCGCTCTCGCTCGCCCTGGGCCTCTCCTGGAAGTCTGGCATTGCGGCCGAGGTCATCGGCCTGCCGGACCTCTCGATCGGCGAGCACCTCTACGACGCCAAGGTCTACCTGGCCACGCCGGACCTCTTCGCGTGGACCGCAGCCGTCGTGCTCCTCTCGGTAGGGATCGAGGCGCTCGTGACCCGCGGGCTCGACGCGCTCGTCGCGCGCTGGGAGGCACGGCCATGAGCGCCGACAAGGGCGCGGACTTCGCGCTCGTGGGCGTCGGCAAGGCCTACGGGAGCGTCTGCGTGCTCGCCGGGGCGTCCGCGACGTTTACGGGAGGTCGCGCGCACGTGATCTGCGGCCCCTCGGGCGCGGGCAAGACCACGCTCCTGCGCCTGCTCCTGGGGCTCGAGGCACCCGACGCGGGCTCGGTGGCGCGCCCTCGCGGCGCGCGCCTGGCGGCGACCTTCCAGGAGGATCGCCTCTGCGACAACCTCACGGCCACGGCCAACGTGCGCCTGCCCCACGCCCACCTGCGCGGTGACCAGAAGGCCTCGTTTCTGGCGCGCGAGCGTCAGGCGCTGGAGTCGGTGGGCCTGACCGTGGACGCGCGTCCCGTCCGCGAGCTCTCCGGGGGCCAGCGTCGTCGCGTGGCCCTTCTGCGCTGCGTGCTCGCGGACGCGGACGCGCTCTTCCTCGACGAGCCCCTCAGGGGAATGGACGAGGCCACGGTCGAGCGGACCATGGCGTACGTGGCTCCGCTTCTGGCCGGAAGGAGCGTCTTCTGGGTCACCCACGACGAGCGCGAGCGGCGCTGGCTCAGCGGCTGCGAGGACTGGCGCGTGGAGGAGGGGCTCGTTCGGCGCGCGTAGCGAACGGCGTGGCGTCTGCCGGCTCCCTGGAGAAAGCGCGTTTACCGCCCGCCCCGCGCAGGGCGGGCGCTTGCGTGTGCGATGATGAGAAAAGCCTCTAAACGAATCTCAACCGCAGCAAGGGGTAACCCGTGTACACCGTCTTTCTCGCCGGGGGCATCGCCTCGGGCAAGTCAACCGTCGCCCGCGAGCTCGAGCGCCTGGGAGCCTGGCGCGTCGACCTCGACCAGATCTCGCGGGCCGTCCTCGAGCCGGGCTCGGCCTGTCTCGCCGAGGTGTCCGCCGCCTTTGGCGACGACCTCGTGGACGCGCGGACCGGGGCGCTCGACCGCGCGCTTCTCGCCCGCAGGGCCTTCTCCGACGCTGCGTCAACGGCGCTTCTGGAGGCAATCGAGCTCCCCTACATCAAGGGCGCGCTCGTCCGCACGCTCGCGGGCGAGTGCTGCGCCCTGTCCAAGCCGGCCGTGTGCGTCGTGGAGGTCCCCCTGCTCGACCGCATGGAGCCCCTGTTCGACCTCGCCGACGAGATCCTCGTCGTGACCTGCCCCGTCGAGGTGCGTCGCGAGCGCGCCTCTGGTCGCGGCATGGACGCGGCCGACTTCGACCGGCGTCGCGCCTCCCAGCCCACCGACGACTACCTACGGGCCCATGCCGACCGCGTGCTTGAGAACGCGGGGGACGAGAAGGACCTCATGACGGCGGTGCGCAGCTGGTGGAACACGCATGGCTGGTCGTAGGCGCACTCGGGGGCGCGTCGCGCGCCCCGTCCGCCTCTGGCGGTGGTTTCGTGTGTTGCCCGTGGCTGCGCTCGTCCTGACGCTCGCCGTGTGCGGGACGCTCGCGACGTTCTCCACGACGCTTCTGCGCCCGGTCTTCTATCCGGTCGAGCATGCCGAGGCAATCGTCGCGGCCTCCGAGCGCCATGGCGTGGATCCCGCGCTGACCTGCGCGGTCATCAAGTGCGAGTCCAGCTGGGACGCGGAGGCGCTCTCCTCGGCGGGCGCCGTGGGCCTCATGCAGCTCATGCCCCAGACCGCGCGCGACCTCGCCGAGATGGGCCTCGTGGATCCGGGGGCCTACGATCCGGCAGACCTCACAAACGCCGAGACCAACATCGAGTACGGTTGCGCCTACCTGGGCTATCTCCAGGGGCAGCTCTCCTCCCTCGACGAGATCGTGGCGGCCTACAACGCGGGCCTCGGGTCCGTCCAGGGCTGGATCTTAAGCGGCGGCTCCATTCCGGACGGCATCGAGTACGCCGAGACCCGCGCCTACCTCGAGCGGGTTCGCCTGGCCTACGAGGGCTACCAGCGGAGCTACCCAGCGGGCATCGCGGTAGCTGCGACGGCGTAGGGCCTGACGGCGTGGCCGGCCCAGCCGGCTTTGCCCCGCGGCCCGGACCCGCGTCCGAGCTAGCGCTGGGGGCGGGCGAGCGAGTGGTAGACGTCCACGAGAACGTCGTCGCGACCGATGTCAAGCAGCGCGCCCGTGAGGGGCCGCGCCACCGAGAAGACCTCGGCGTCCGTGCAGGCGATGAGCGCGTCAAGGGTTCGCTGCCTGATCTGGCCGAGGTCGCCCGTGGGAATGCCCCCCGCCTCGAGGGTGGGGAGGACCTGGTCGTCGGCGAGGACCCTGAGGTTCCGGTCCGCCTCGAGCATGTCCGCGAGTTCGCGGCGCGTCTGCTCCGCCATCTCCGCGTGCAGCGTGAGCGAGCGTTGGTAGCAGGCCACGGCGAGGTCGCTCCTGCCGAGCTTCCACTCCATGTACGCGAGGCGATAGAAGCAGATGGCCATGTCGCGCGCCGTCGAGGAGCGTTCAATGGCCCCCTTGAGCAGGTCAACGGCCTCGAAGATGCGCGACTGGTCCTCAAGGCAGCGCACCTTGGCAAGCGCGGCGTCGGGCGTCATGGGCGCCACGCGCATGAGCTCGTCGGTGTGGGCGAGCGCCTCGTCCGCTCGGTTGAGCACGCTGAGGCCGCGCGCCGCGATCGAGTGGGCGCCGTAGTACTCGTCGGGAACGAGTCGTACCCGACGCCCCTGGTCGTCGCAGGTGCGGTTGTAGGAGATGCGCTCGGAGACCGAGTTGAAGTAGCGGTAGACCGAGTCGTGGTCGTCGAGGTAGAGGCCCATCTGCGTGATGGGGGAGAGGGCAAGGTCGAGCGCGCCCAGGGCCGCCTCCAGCTCGTCGGGGGCGGGGGTCGTGTCGAGTACCTCTCGGACGTGGCGCGCGGCCGCGCCCAGGGTGCCGCCGTCCACGAAGAGCTTGGCGAGCGCCGGCTTGTTGGTGACGTCGAGGGTGCCGTCCACGAGCGCCCGGCTCGTGCGCGTGCACGCCTCGGCCACCGAGAGGTCTGCCGTGCGGTCTCGCAGGCCGACGAGCCGGGAGACCGCGCCCTGGGTCGTGTCGCCGAGCTCGACGACGAGGGCGTTCCAGGAGCTTACGCGCCCGGCCTTCTCCATGATGCCGAGGTCGCTCATCTCGCGCGCGCCTGTGGCGCGCGCGAGGGGGTCCGGGCAGGGGGAGTCATCGAGCTCGACCTCGCGATGGCGCTCGGGCGGGTTGAGGGCCTCGTCGTCCAGAAGGCAGAAGGGCTCGACGCCGGTGAGCCAGCCGTCCTCGGCGGCAGCCCAGCGAAGGGCGGGGTCGGCGGGCAGTCCCCCGTCGAGGGCGTGGGGCCCGCGCGACGCCGCGCGCAGCCGCTCGAGGGCCTCGCGCGTGAGGTCGAGCGAGAGGAGCACGTCGGCGTTGGTCTTCTCTCGGCAGTTGACCACGACGTGCGCGAGCGCGCTCGAGGACGCGAGGGCTCCGCGTCCCAGGAGCAGTGCGGTCCTCAGCGCGTAGGCGCGCGCCAAGCGCGCCTGACCGCGCGGGTCAAGGACGGCCGCAAGGGCCAGGCAGGAGGGACGCGGCACGAGCGTCTCGACGTAGAGGGCCCCCGCCGCGACGTTGGCCCTGAAGTCCGCGACGCTGCGAAACGGCGTGGGGACGTTCTCGACGAAGCTGGAGAAGCGCACGCGGCAGTCCCACTCGCCGCCCTTCTCGGCGCTGTCGGGGAAGTACCCGAGGGCCTGCTCGCCAGGGTGGGCGAGGGGCTCGAGGTCGGCCACGGTGGAGAGGATCTGGGCCACGCTCCCCTCGGAGCCCCCCTGGGGCAAGGCGGGCCGCGAGGCGAGGTCCTCGTACACGTTGAGGGCTGCCTCTATGCTGATCAGGCGGTCGTAGTCGGCGTCTGTGAGCTCGGTGGCCGTGCGCGGGGCGAGCCACCAGCGCCCGTTTCGCCTGAGCCTGCTGGTGCCCACGGCGGGGGCGCCCTCCCAGTCCATGAGGCCCGCGCGCACGAGCAGGGCGGGCAGCAGTCCGTAGTCGGCGTTCGGCTCCTCCTGCCCGTGCGAGACGAGGTCGCGTAGGGTCAAGATGACGTCGTCGCTGCGCAGCAGGAGGCCGTCCAGGCTGGCGGACGCCTTCTGCGTCACGATTCCGGTCGCACCAGCCGCCTGCTTTCGGCCCCCTTCCTCCCGTTGCCACAGGGTGCCAAAGTGCAGGGCGCACCCGCCGGCCGCGATGGACGCCACGAGCCCCTGCGTGAACAGGCGGACGTTGCCCCGCGAGGAGAAGGTGACGATCAGGCAGAAGACGGCCACGACCGCGCTCAGGACCGCGGCGTCTCTGGGGGATATCTTCGATTTCTTGCGGTGCGCCACGCGCGCTCCTATCTCTTCTTGTTTTCAGGCCTGATTCTATCTCAGGTCCCGGACACACGGCGTTCGTCGACGCGCGGGGAAGCCCGTCGGAAACAAGTATAGAACACCTGTTTGGTATCGAGGTCTTGGGGTACACTGTAGGGCACGCACATCGTCGTAGGGAGGAGCGCGCATGCCCGTCGCACACACGACGCCCGAACCGCAGGACCAGGAGCGCTTTGGCGCGGAGCTCGTGCGTTTCGGCGTCGAGCAGGGCACCGAGGCCCTCAGGGTCGTCTCGCCCTTCGAGCCCGCCGGCGACCAGCCCCAGGCCATAGACAAGCTCGTCCACGGCATAGAGGAGGGCCTGCGCTACCAGACGCTCATGGGCGTCACCGGCTCGGGCAAGACCTTCACCATGGCCAAGACCATCGAGCGCCTCAACCGCCCCACGCTCATCATGGAGCCCAACAAGACCCTCGCCGCGCAGGTGGCCTCCGAGATGCGCGAGCTCTTCCCCCAAAACGCCGTGGTCTACTTCGTCTCCTACTACGACTACTACCAGCCTGAGGCCTACGTCCCGCAGACGGACACCTACATCGAGAAGGACTCCTCCATCAACGAGGAGGTGGAGAAGCTGCGCCACCAGGCCACCTCGAGCCTTCTGTCTCGCAGGGACGTCATCGTGGTGGCGTCGGTCAGCTGCATCTATGGCATCGGCAGCCCCCAGGACTACGCGGGGCTGGCCCCCAGCGTGGACAAGAAGGTCCCGCTTGAGCGCGATGAGCTCATCCACAGCCTCATAGAGATCCAGTACGACCGCAATGACTACGACCTCGGCCGGGGCACCTTCCGCGTGCGCGGCGATACCGTGGACGTGTTTCCCCCGTACGCGGAGAACCCGCTGCGCATCTCCTTCTTCGGCGACGAGGTCGAGCTCATCGCCGAGGTGGACTCGCTCACCGGCGAGGTCCTACGCGAGTTCGACGCCATCCCCATCTGGCCGGCCTCGCACTACGTCACGGAGCGCCCCAAGATCACGCACGCAATCCACACCATCAACGAGGAGCTCGAGGCGCGCGTGGCCGAGCTCAAGGCCAACGACATGCCCCTGGAGGCCGAGCGCCTCTCCCAGCGCACGGGCTACGACCTCGAGATGCTCGAGACCATGGGCTACTGCAACGGCATCGAGAACTACTCGCGCCACATGGATGGGCGCAAGCCGGGTGAGCCCCCCTATACGCTCATCGACTACTTCCCCCAGGACATGCTCTGCATCATCGACGAGTCCCACGTCACGGTGCCCCAGATCCGTGGCATGCACGAGGGAGACCGCTCGCGCAAGGTGACCCTCGTCGACCATGGCTTTCGCCTGCCCTCGGCGCTCGACAACCGCCCCCTGCGCTACGACGAGTTCGAGGCGCGCATCCCCCAGTTCATCTACGTCTCGGCCACCCCGGGCGACTACGAGGAGTCCGTCACCCAGCAAGAGGTCGAGCAGATCATCCGCCCCACGGGGCTTCTCGACCCCAAGATCGAGATTCGCCCCGTCGAGGGGCAGATCGACGACCTCATCGACCGCATCAGGGAGCGCACGGCTCGAGGCGAGCGCGTGCTCGTGACCACGCTCACCAAGCGCATGGCCGAGGACCTCACCGACCACCTGCTCGACGCGGGCATCAAGGTCAACTACATGCACTCGGACACGGCCACGCTCGATCGCGTGGACATCATCCGCGACCTGCGCGAGGGCAAGATCGACGTGCTCGTGGGCATCAACCTTCTGCGCGAGGGCCTGGACATCCCCGAGGTCTCCCTCGTGGCCGTCCTGGACGCGGACAAGGAGGGGTTCCTGCGCAACCGCCGCTCCCTCATCCAGACCATGGGGCGCGCGGCCAGAAACGCCCAGGGCGAGGTCATCATGTACGCAGATTCGGTGACCGACTCCATGCGCCTGGCCATGGACGAGACCATGCGCCGCCGCCAGATCCAGGAGGCCTACAACCAGGAGCACGGCATCGTGCCGCGGACCATCAAGAAGTCGATCACGGATGTCGCGTCGTTCATCTCCGACGCCGACCGAACGCTCGAGGGTAAGACGCGCGACCGTCATGGCACCGGGAGCCACGGCGCGTTCGAGAGCCTGTCGGACACCGACGTCGCGGCCGACGCGCGCGAGGTGGCCGTGGAGCTCGCCAAGCTGCCGTCCGACGAGGTGCACCAGGTCATAGACGCCCTCGAGGAGGAGATGGCCGCTGCGTCCGAGAACATGGACTACGAGGCCGCCGCGCGCATCCGCGACCAGCTCGTCGAGCTCAAGACGCAGGTCGAGGGCGGGAGCGCCGAGGAGGTCATCGCGCGGCTCAAGACCGGCGCGCGCAAGGGCAGCGCCCATGCGACGCGTCGGCGCTACAAACCAAGAAAGAAGCACTAGGCGCGCCGCAGGCGCGGGGGAGAGGAGAAGGTTCGTGACAAAGAGGGACAAGAGGACCGAGAAGGACCGGGGCAACCTGCTCGATCATCTCACGCATGGGTTCGGCGACTTTGCCGGCGCCGACTACGAGAGCGCCGACAACCTGTTCGGCTATCTCGCCCACGAGTTCGAGGGATTCGCCGAGCGCCCCCTGACGGACGTGGACAGCCTCGTGCTCTCCTGCCTGTCCTACTATCGCCTGCCCGACGAGGCCCGCGCGGCCCGCACCCACGAGGGGATGCCCCTGCACGAGCTCTTCCGCGCGGATTGGTTCGACCAGATGACGCGGGGCTTCTGGGATCCCGCGGGACTCGTGCGGCTCCTGGCCTGCGCGGTGGCGAGCCCTCGCTTTAGGGACCTTAGGGTCAGCGACTACGTCGAGGACTTCGACGGCGAGTCCGAAAAGCAGTTCGCCGCCGTGACGCTGCGTCTGCCCTCGGGTGACGCCTACGTCTCGTTTCGGGGCACCGACAACACGATCGTGGGCTGGAAGGAGGACTTCAACATGGTCTTCAGGACGGGGGTTCCCTCCCAGTGCGCGGCTCTGGCCTACCTCGAGGAGGTGGGGCCCACCGTGGAGGGGGAGCTCTTCCTCGGAGGCCACTCCAAGGGTGGCAACCTCGCCGTCTACGCGCTGTCTCGATGCTCGGACGAGCTGGCCGCGCACGTCGCGCGCGTCTTCTCGCACGACGGCCCCGGCTTCATGGACGAGGCCTTCGCGGGCACGACGTGGGAGGATCGCGCGCGCCTCGTCTCCAAGACGGTCCCACGCTCCTCGCTCATCGGGATGCTCTTCGAGCACGAGGGGGGCTACACCGTGGTGGGCTCGTCGATGACGGGCATCATGCAGCACGACCCGTTCTCGTGGATCGTGGAGAAGGGCGCCTTCGTGTGCGAGGAAGGCCTCGGCCGCGGCGCGGTCTTCATCGATCGCGGCCTCAACGAGTGGGTCTCGAACATGCCCACGGACCAGCGCGAGGAGGTCGTGAACCTGCTCTTCTCGGTGCTCTACGCGAGCGGGAAGGATACCTTCGCGGACCTCAGCGAGAACTGGCAGACCACGGTTCCCGCGATGCTCGAGAAGCTGGGATCCCTCGAGCCCGAGCAGCGCTCGCGCATCACGGGGGCGCTCTCCCTGCTCGTGCGGGCGCTTCTGCCTGACGTGGACCTCTCCCAGATGCTGTCCCGCTTCTCTCCGGTGGCCGCTCTGGCAGGGAAAGGGGACAATGGGGGCGAGGGCGCGTGAGCGGGGCCGCGTCCGCTGCGTTTTGGGTACAGTAGGGGTTCGACCAATGAACGTACAGGAGGTAACGATGGCAGCGAAGATTGTGGTGGCATGCGGCTCTGGGGTCGCGACGTCCGGGATGGTCGCGACCAAGGTGGAGAAGCTGCTGGCGGCAGAAGGCGTCGAGGCCCAGATCGTGGCCGTTGAGATCGCCGGTCTCGACGAGGCCCTGAAGGATGCGGACGCCTACATCCCCGTGGTCAGGACCGAGACGACCTACGACGTGCCCACTATCAACGGGGTGGCCTTTCTCACGGGCATGAACCAGGAGGAGGAGCTGGCTCGCCTGCTGGAGGTCGTGCGCAACAAGTAGCGGGTCGCATCCACCGTCGCGCTTCGTGCCCCGCCCTCTGGTTCTCGATTGCGGGTCCCCGCCCCCCATCTCCTACGATGGGGGCAAGTTCTTGATATGAAGGTCGTGACCCGCATTCCGCGCCAAACGTTTTGCCTGTTGGCGGGTGGTGGGGAGGGTTCTTTTGCCTCTTGGGCATCAAGGTGTCTCCCCAATTCCGCGTAGCGGTGCCGAGGCGATGAGAGAGCCCCCAACAATCGCCCGCTATTTATGTACGTCTGGATTCTACATAAATAGGAAAATCAATTGCAAATGCGCAGGTCGCCGAGAAGAGAAGGCTGCGTGCCATTTTTTATGTACGACTCGGCTCATACATAAAAAATGGCCGCATGGCAGGAGGGGGACGGGACCGCCGAGGGTCGGAAGCCGAGAAGACCCAAAGCCAGGAGTCAACAGCCGAGAAGAACGTCCGCCCTCCTACCGCGCGAGGCTCTCTACGATCTTCTCGGCACATAGGATGCCGTCGGTGGCGGCGCTCATGATCCCGCCCGCGTAGCCCGCGCCCTCGCCCACGGGCCACAGCCCGGCCGTGGCGACGCTCTGGCCGTCCTCGCCGCGCGTCACGCGCGCCGGCGAGCTCGAGCGCGTCTCCACTCCGGTGAGCACGGCGTCTGCCGCGTCGAAGCCGCGCAGGTGGTGGGCCATCTGCGGAATCGCCGCGCGCAGGGTATTGCTCACGTAGTCCGGCAGGCACCCGTCGACGGCGCCCCACGAGACGCCCCTGGGATAGGTGGGCTCCACGCGCCCTGCCGCGCTTGAGGCCACGCCCTGCAGGAAGTCGCCCACGAGCTGGGCGGGGGCCACGTAGGCGCCGCCGCCGGCCGCAAAGGCCGCGCGCTCGCAGCGCCGCTGCAGCTCGATTCCCGCAAGCGGGTCGTCTCCCGGCAGGTCGGTGGGGAACACGTTGGCCAGAAGGCCCGCGTTGGCGTTGGCGCCGTCGCGCCCGAAGAGGCTCATGCCGTTCGTACAGACGCCGCCGACCTCGCTGGCGGCACTGACTACGTAGCCGCCGGGGCACATGCAAAACGAGAACGCGCTGCGTCCCGAGTCCAGGTGACAGGAGAGCTTGTAGGGGGCCGCCCCCAGGACGGGGCTCCCGGCTGCGGGGCCCCACAGGGCGCGGTCGATTGCGGCCTGGGAGTGCTCGATGCGCACGCCCATCGCAAAGGTCTTGCGCTCCAGGGCCACCCTGCGGTCGCGCAGGAGCTCGAAGACGTCGCGCGCGGAGTGGCCGCAGGCCAGGACCGCGCAGTCAGTCTCCACGCGCTCCTCGCGCACGCACCCGCCCGCGTCCTCCTGCGCGAGCGTCACCGCGCGCAGGCGACCCCCCGAGACGTCCAGGTCGACCATGCGGCAGCGGCAGCGCACCTCTCCGCCCGCCGCCTCGATCTGACGCACGAGGTCGTCCACCACGCGCGGCAGCACGTCGGAGCCTATGTGGGGCTTGGCGTCCCAGAGGATCTCGCACGGGGCGCCCGCGTCCACGAAGGTCTCCAGGATGAGCCGGTGGGCGGGGCTCCTGGTGCCGGTCTGGAGCTTGCCGTCCGAGAAGGTCCCCGCGCCGCCCACGCCGAACTGGATGTTGCTCTCCACGTCGAGCGCGCCGGTTCGGTTGTGCTGCCCCACGACCTCCGCGCGTCGGGCCGCGTCGTCGCCGCGCTCCACGAGCAGGGGCGCCAGACCCGCGCGGGCGAGCGAGAGGGCGCAGAAGAGTCCGGCGCACCCGGCCCCCACCACGACGGGCCGCGTCGCAACCGCGCGGGCCACGGGGGCGGGAAAGTCGAAGGCCTTCTCGTCCTCGTCCACCAGGCTGACGCCGCGGTCGGCCTTTGCGCGCGCGAGTCTGCCCAGGAGGTCTCGCTCGTGCGCCTTACCGCCCACGAGCCCCGCGCGTAGCGTGAAGGTGAGGTGGACGCTGCCGCGCTTGCGGGCGTCGATCGAGCGCCGGCGTCTCTCCACGCCCGCAAGCTCGTCTGCTCCCACGCGCAGGCGCTTGGCCAGGGCGCGCTTGCACGCTGACCGCTCGTGCTTGTCGGTTCCGTCGAGCTCGGAGAGGGCAACGCGGACTCCGGTCACCTCGAGCATGGGCCTTCCTTTCCTTGGGCGCGTGCGGCCGCCCCGCTGCCGGCGACCAGGCCGCTCTTCCAGGCCCAGGCCAGGTTGAACCCGCCGCAGGCTCCGTCGACGTTCAGGGACTCGCCGCAGGCGAAGAGCCCCGGTGCCTTGTGGCCCTCGAGCGTGGTCGCATCAAACTGGCTGACGAGAAGCCCGCCGCGCGTGAGCTGGGCGCGCTCGGGTCCGGCCGGGCCGCGTACAACAAAACGCAGGTCGCGGGCTCGCTCGAGCTGCTCGGACGGTGCGGCTCCCAGGGCGGCAGCGATTCTGGGGTCGAGCAGGCCGGACGTGCCTCCGGCCCGCTCCACGAGCTCGCGTGCTCGGGTGGCGTCCAGTCCGCAGGTGAGGTCGAGCGAGACGACGTCGCCGGGACGAGCCGCGCGCGAGAGGTCGAAGGTCACGATGCCCGAGATCCCGTAGGCGCGAAAGAGGACCTCGCCCCTCTCGCGGGCCAGAACGCGACCGTCGCGCAGGAGCCGGGCGACCACGTGGGCGCGCCGGCCGTCGAGGGCGGCCAGATTGGCGTTCCCGATCGCGTCACACGCAAGCGAGCAGAGCACGGGCTCGTAAGGCGCCCGCTCCAGGCCGAGCTCGTCTGCGAGCGAGGGGCCGCCGCCGCAGGCGAGCACGACCGCGCGGGCATCGAGCGTACCCGTCGCAAATCCAGCGGAGGCGTCGCGCCAGCTCACGCGCCAGGCGCTCCCATCGTCGCCCTTCTCCAGCCCCGTGACCTCGCGCGCGCAGGCGAGCGTGGCCCCCGCATGCCGCGCGCGGCCGACAAGCACGTCGCGCACGGAGGTGGCCTGCCGCGAGAGGGGGTAGAGCCGCTCGTCCTCCTGTGCCCAGGCCAGCCCGCAGCCCCTGAAGAACGCGAGCACGTCCTCGCCAAAGTGCTCGCCGCAGACGGCCTTTACGAACGCGGGGTCGTTGTAGCGCTCCGGCGAGAGCTCCGCGTTGGAGAAGTTGCAGCGCCCGTTGCCGGTGGCCAGGATCGTGCGGCCGCACTCCAAGTCGCGCTCGAGCGCCACGACCGAGGCGCCGGCCTCGGCGGCCGCGATCGCGGCAGCGAGGCCGGCCGCCCCGGCGCCCAGCACGGCAACGTCATAGCGGGCGTCCACGGCCACGGCCAGAGCCGTGTCGAGCGCTTGCTCGCGCAGCCGCGAGCGCGACGTTCCTCTCGCCCGTGCGCCCACGCGCTACGCGAGGTCCGTGCCGAGGGCGTCGTAGAACTCGGCTACGCGCACGACCGCGTCCACGGCGTCCGGGAGAAGGTCGCGGGGCAGATCGCGCTCGAGGGTGCCCGCGTCGCAGGCGGCGGACAGAGCGGGGTCGATGGGTAGCTGGCCCAGGGCCTCCACCTCGAAGGCCTCGGCGGTCTGGGCCAGGCGGCTCGGACCGTAGGGCTCGATCCTCGCGCCGCAGTCCGGGCAGGTGACGTAGGCCATGTTCTCGACGAGGCCCACGACCGGCATCTTCATCATGTTCGCCATGTTCACGGCCTTGCCCACGACCATCTGCACGAGGTCCTGCGGGGAGCTCACGATGACGACGCCCTCCACGGGCAGCGACTGGAAGACGGTGAGCGCCACGTCGCCGGTTCCCGGGGGCATGTCAATGAGCAGGTAGTCGAGCTCGCCCCAGGCGCAGTCGCCCCAGAACTGCTTGATCGCGCCGGCCACGACGGGCCCGCGCCAGAGCACCGGGTCGCTCTCGTGCTCGAGCACGAGGTTGGCGCTCATGATCTTGAGGCCGCCGGCGGTCAGGTTGGGCAGCAGCAGCTCGCCCATGGCGCGCGCGTGCTCGCCGGACAGGCCGAACATCTTGGGTATGGAGGGGCCGGTGATGTCGGCGTCGAGGATGCCCACCTTGGCCCCGCGACGGGCGAGCTCGACGGCGAGGAGGCCGCAGACGAGAGACTTGCCCACGCCGCCCTTGCCCGACACGACGCCTATGACGTGATGCACGTTCGACTTGGAGTTCTGAGGCTCCTTCACCGGCGCGCTCGGCTGCTTGGGCCCGTGCAGCGCCTCGTCGACCTCCTGGCGCAGCTTCTCCTGCTCTTGCTCGTCCATGACCGTCCTCTCGTTGACGCCTGGTGGCGTGAGTGTGTGACGGCCCAATTCTACCCGAGCACACAGGGAGGAGTCGGGCATACTTGTCCGAGGCCCCACAGGACCCCTTCGACGAGAGGAGGGCCACCATGGCTCAGCTCGATATTCGCACGATGCGCGCGGAGGACCTCGACGAGAAGGTCGACGTGCACGTGCAGACCTGGTTCGAGACGTACGAGGGGCTCGTCCCCGACGCGTGGAGCCGCGAGAACGTCACGTCGGAGAAGATGCGCGCCTTTCAGCTCCGACGCGGGTTCGAGCGCACCTTCGTGGCCTGCCTGGACGATAAGATCGTGGGCTTCGCGAGCTTCGAGCCCGAGGCGCGCGCCTTCGTGGGGAGGCCGGGCGTCTACATGCTCGTCTCCGACGATGCCACGACGCTGCACGACTACCATCGGGCGAAATGCGCTGCCGCAGGACCTGGTACCGCTCGCTTGCTGGAGCGGCCTGGGCACGCTCATGATGAGCGCATGACCGCGAGCTGAGGCCCTCGCAGCAAAAGAGGGTACGTGCGCTTTCCCTCAGGGTACGTACGAAGTTGCAATTTTTAAAGTTGTAGCGCAAGAAGAATCCGCAGGTAGAGCGCTTGCTGATAAACGCATCAATCTAGAAAGTTCGTACGTACCGTGAGGGAGGGGTGTACGTACCCTCGAGGGGGGCTACGCCGAACGGCTAGGGAAGTCGGTCAGCTATGGACATATCGAAAAACAATACGATACATATTGAAAAACGATAAAAGAGCGGTATCCTAAGGTCACCCGACCCAAGGAGCCCCCATGTCTCATCGTGCGCTGTCCTGGATGCTCAAGCTCTTAGACGTCTGCTCGGTCGCCGGCTGCCTCGTGGTGACCGCGGGCGTGATGCCCGCTGCGGAGGCGGCCGGCGAGCTGCCGCAGGGCTCCGTCGTCCTGTTCGCCTGCGGCGTGGCGCCTCTGATGGTGGTGGCCGCGGCGGCGTGGGCGCTCTTCTCGGCGATTGGACGGGGAGAGACGTTCGTGGTCGCGAACGCCCGGCGCTTGCGCGTCATGGGCGTTGCCGCGGCCGCGTCGGCCGTGGTGTGGGTCGTGGGCCTCGCGCTCGTTGCGCTCGGGGCCGTCAAGGCGAGCTTCTCCGTCGTGGCGTCGCTCTCCGTCGCCCTCGTGTTCTGTGTGGCCCTCGCGACGGTTGCCGCCGCGCTGTCCCTGCTCACCGACAGCGCGGCCGACCTCAAGTCCGACAACGACCTGGTGGTGTAGGAATGGGCGCGATCGTCGTCAGCCTTGACGCCGTCCTCGCCGAGAGGCGCATGACGCTCACCGAGCTCTCGGAGCGCGTGGGGGTCACGGTGGCCAACCTGTCCATCCTCAAGACCGGCAAGGCACGGGCCGTGCGCTTCTCCACCCTTGCCGCCATCTGCCGGGAGCTCGACTGCCAGCCGGCCGACCTCCTGCGCTACGCGCCCGACGAAGACGAGCTGTCAGAAGGGGAGTAGGCACATGTCACATTCGATCTCGAACGGGGGACGCCCGGCGCCCCCCTGGTACGACCCTGCCGATTTTTCGGCCCAAAAGAGAGCGGGCGGAGCGACGGAGAAGACCCCCGCTCCGCTGCCAACGCGAAGCGCGACCGCACCTACGAGGCAGGACGTCGCGGTCCTGGCCTGCTCCGTCCTCCTGGCCCTGTTCTGGTGCGCGGCCGTCTCGCCGTTTGCCCTCTCGGCGCTGTTCGGCCTTGCGGGCGGGGCCGCCCTCTGCGCAGGCGTCCTGGGGTTTCTGGGGTGCGCCCTCGCGCTCGCGGCGCGGCGGGCGCGCTGGACGCGCTGGTCTCGCGCACTCGTCGCCCTGACGCTCGGGCTCGCCTGCGTGCCGGCGCTTACGGCGGACGAGTGGGTGCGCGCGCTCAACGCCCCCGTGCTCGCGCTCTCCTGCATGCTCACCTACCTGCTGCTGAGCGGACATCCCGAGGGTGAGGTGCTCGGCGCGTCCGGCCCCGTGCGTGGGGTCGCCGCGTTCGTGCGCGCGCAGTTCGCGCATTGGGGAGACCTTGCAAAAGTCGTGTCCGCGCGGGGAAGGGGAGGCTGGCGCGCGATCGGCAGCGTCGTCGTGGGGGCCCTGTGCGCCCTGGTCGTGCTCGCCTGGGCGCTGCCTCTTCTGGCCTCGGCTGACGCCGCCTTCGGGGCCCTCGTCGGTGACGCGCTCGACGTCCTTCTGGGTGCCGACGCGACGGGGCGCGTCATGGACGTCTGCCGCTTCGCCATCGTCCTGCCGATGTGCTTCTCGCTGCTCTTCGGGGTCCTGCACGCGCAACCGCGTCCGGCGGAGGCTGGCGCGACGTGGCGGGGACCTCGGGCGTCCGTGGCGTCCGTGGGAACGATGCTAGTCCTTCTCGATGCGGTCTACCTGGCTTTTGTTGTCGTGCAGTCCTCGTATCTCTTCGGGGGCCCGGGAGCGCTCGGGCTCGTCGGAGGCTACGCGGCGTACGCCCGCTCGGGCTTCTTCGAGCTCGTGGGCGTGGCCGCGCTAAACCTCGCCGTGGTGCTCATCTGCATCTGGTTGCGCGCGGATGCGACGCGCTCACGGGTGATCTGCACCCTCGAGCTCGCGCTCGTGGGGTCGACGGCGGTCATGCTCGTCTCGGCCGCGTGGCGCATGGGCCTCTACGTGGGGGAGTACGGTCTCACCCGTCTGCGCCTGCTCACGATCTGGGGCATGGTGGCCATCGCGTTTCTGCTCGCGCTCGCGGTCGCCAAGGCGCTCCGGCCGCGGACGCGCCTGTTCCGCGCGGCGCTCGTGGGGGTGCTCGGCCTCTGGCTCGCCTTTGCGCTCGTGGGTCCCGACGCCCTGATCGCTCAGGTCAACGTATACGGCTACCTCTCGGGTTCCATCGAGCGGGTGGACGTGGACTACCTGGGGGGTCTGTCCGCAGACGCCGTGGGTCCGATCGCGCGCCTCGCTTGCGAGGCGCGCGATCCGAACGTGGCCGCCGGGGCGGCGCAGGCGCGCATGAACGTTGCGTCCGCGGCGCGACTCCAGCCCTGGCAGACTCGGGGTCTCTAGGGCCGCGTCCCGGCTGGTGCCGCGCGTCGCACGCACGACTCGCTCACGAACGCGGCGCCGGGGCACGATTTCTCGCTGCACGCGCAGGAGTCGAGGGCCGTGGCAGCCGGAGGAGGGGCCCAACGTGCCACGGCCCGGGATTCATGAGCGCTGGGGGCGTCGAGAAGCGTCAGAGGTGTCGGGGACCACCGAGAAGTGCCGGGACCGCCGGGGACGCGCCGAGAAGCCTCCTCTTGCCGCCCCGCAACAAACCCGTACACGTGTTTGCACCTTCCGTGAACCGCCCGCCGTTCGCCTACCAATCGCTACCGCTTGGCTACACTAGAGAGTGGTGAAAATCGTTCAGGTCAGACGGAGGAGCACATGGCTCAAAACGCAATCGCCATCCGCGGCGCGCGCGAGCACAACCTGCAGGACATAGACGTCGACATCCCGCGCGACAAGCTCGTCGTGATCACGGGGCTCTCGGGCTCGGGCAAGTCGAGCCTCGCGTTCGACACCATCTACGCGGAGGGGCAGCGTCGCTACGTGGAGAGCCTCTCGAGCTACGCGCGCCAGTTCCTGGGCCAGATGGATAAGCCGGACCTGGACTCCATCGACGGCCTCTCGCCGGCGGTCTCGATCGACCAGAAGACCACGTCGAGAAACCCCCGCTCCACGGTGGGCACCGTGACGGAGATCTACGACTACCTGCGCCTGCTTTACGCCCGCGTCGGCGTGCCTCACTGTCCCGAGTGCGGGCGCGTCATCGAGCGCCAGACCACCGACCAGGTGGCCGACAAGGTCCTCGCCGCGGGCCAGGGCCGGCGCGCCCTCGTGCTCGCCCCCGTGGTCCTGGGGCGCAAGGGCGAGTACGCCAAGCTCTTCGAGGACCTCAGGCACGAGGGCTTCTCGCGCGTCCGCGTGGACGGCGAGGTGCGCGACCTCGACGAGGACATCAAGCTCGAGAAGAAGCTCAAGCACACGGTCGAGGTCGTCGTGGACCGCATCGTGATCCGCGAGAACTCCCTCGGCCGCATCGTCGAGGGCGTCGAGCAGGCCACCAAGCTCGCCCAGGGCAAGGTGGGCTTCTGGCTCCTGCCCGACCGCGACGACCCCGAGCGGATGCCCGGCGAGCTGCTCCAGTACTCGCTCGCGTTGGCCTGCCCCGTCCACGGCCACTCGATCGACGACCTCCAGCCGCGCGACTTCTCGTTCAACGCCCCCTACGGTGCCTGCCCGGACTGCGACGGCCTGGGCTTTCGCAAGGTCGTGGACGCCGAGGCCCTCATCGAGGACCCGACGCTCTCCGTGGCCGACGGCGTCTTCGGGAGCCTCTTCGGCCACTCCAACTACTACCCGCAGATCCTCTCGGCCGTCTGCGCCCACCTGGGAGTCTCCGACCAGACGCCGTGGAAGGACCTGCCCAAGAGGGCCCAGACCACCCTGCTCGACGGCCTGGGCGCCACCAAGATCCGCGTGGACTACGTCACGCGCGACGGGCGCAACACCCACTGGCTCACCACGTTCTCGGGCGTGCGCAAGATCCTCTTCGACAAGTACCAGGAGACCACGTCGGAGACCATGCGCACCCACCTGGAGAAGTACATCCGCGAGGTCCCGTGCTCGACCTGCCACGGGGCGCGCCTCAAGCCCGAGATCCTGGCCGTCACGGTGGCCAAGAAGAACATCTGGGAGGTCTGCGAGCTCTCGTGCCGCGACTGCCTGGCGTTCTTCGAGGCCCTCGAGCTCACCGACCGCCAGCGCTTCATCGCCGGCCCCGTGGTCAAGGAGATCGTGGCCCGGCTGCGATTCATGGTCAACGTGGGCCTGGACTATCTCACCCTCTCGCGCGCCGCGGCCACGCTGTCCGGCGGCGAGGCCCAGCGCATCCGCCTGGCCACCCAGATCGGCGCCGGGCTCATGGGCGTGCTCTACATCCTGGACGAGCCCTCGATCGGCCTGCACCAGCGCGACAACAACCGCCTGATAGACACCCTCAAGCACCTGCGCGACCAGGGCAACACCGTCATCGTGGTCGAGCACGACGAGGACACCATCCGCGCGGCCGACTACGTGATCGACATGGGCCCGGGCGCCGGCGAGCTCGGCGGCAAGGTGGTCGCCGCGGGCACGCCCGCCCAGATCGCCGCCGACCCGGACTCTCTCACGGGTGCCTACCTCACGGGCCGCCGCCAGATTGCGCTGCCCGCCAAAAGGCGTCGCCCCCGGCGCGGGTGCGTCAAGGTCACGGGCGCCACGGCCAACAACCTCAAGGGCGTGACGGCCAAGGTCGAGCTGGGGACCCTCACGGTGGTCACGGGCGTCTCGGGATCGGGCAAGAGCTCGCTCGTCACGGACACACTGGCCCCGGCGCTCACCAACGCGGTGCACCGCTCCAAGCGCCTCGTGGGCCCGTACAAGAAGCTGGAGGGCGTTGACCTCATCGACAAGGTCATAGACATCGACCAGTCCCCGATCGGCCGCACGCCGCGCTCCAACCCGGCCACCTACATCGGCCTGTGGGACGACCTGCGGGCCCTGTTCGCCTCACTTCCCGAGAGCCGTGCGCGCGGCTACTCGCCGGGGCGCTTCTCCTTCAACGTGGCCGGCGGGCGCTGCGAGGCGTGCAAGGGCGACGGCCAGATTAAGATCGAGATGAACTTCCTGCCGGACGTCTACGTCCCGTGCGAGGTCTGCCACGGCAAGCGCTACAACCGAGAGACGCTCGAGGTGCTCTACCACGGCAAGTCCATCTCGGATGTGCTCGACATGACGGTGCGCGAGGCGCTGGCCTTCTTCACCAACATCCCGCGCATCAAGAACAAGCTGCAGACCCTCTACGACGTGGGCCTGGGCTACATCCACCTGGGCCAGCCGGCCACCACGCTGTCCGGCGGCGAGGCCCAGCGCGTGAAGCTCGCCAAGGAGCTGCACCGCCAGCAGACGGGCAAGACCTTCTACATCCTGGACGAGCCCACGACGGGCCTGCACTTCGAGGACGTCCGCCAGCTCGTGGACGTTCTCGAGAAGCTCGTGGACGCGGGCAACACGGTCCTGGTGATCGAGCACAACCTCGACGTCATCAAGATGGCCGACCGCATCTTGGACATGGGCCCGGAGGGCGGCGACGGCGGCGGCACGGTGGTGGCCTACGGGACGCCCGAGAAGGTCGCCCAGGTGCCGCAGAGCTACACGGGCCAGTTCCTGGCGCAGATCCTCGAGCGCGACCGGGCGCGGCAGGCGAGCTAGTCCGATGGCGCGCCGAGAGAAGCTGCAGAAGACCAACGCCATGCGCGAGCTCGAGGCCGCCGGGGTGGACTTCTCGTTCGAGACCTACGAGGCCGACGAGGGCGACGACTCGAGCGAGCTCGGCCTGCGCGTGGCCCAGGCGCTCGGCGAGGACCCCGCGTCCTCGTTCAAGACGCTCGTCTGCGTGGCGCCGGAAGCGGGCCACGTGGTCTGCTGCATCCCGGTGGCCGACGAGCTCGACCTCAAGAAGGCGGCTGTGGCGGCGGGCGAGAAGTCCCTCTCGCTCATGCACGTGCGCGACCTCGAGCCCACGACGGGCTACGTGCGTGGGGGCTGCTCGCCGGTGGGCATGAGGAAGCGCTTTCCCACGCTCATAGACGAGACGGCCCAGCTCTTCGACTTGATTCACGTCTCGGGGGGCCGACGGGGGCTCTCGCTCGCGCTCGACCCCGCCGACCTCGCTGCCTTCTGCGGTGCCTCCTTCTCCGACCTCGTGCGCGACGGGCGCTGAGAAGGTTGCGGTATCCGGGCTGGCGGCGCGCCCGCCTGTGAAGGAAAGGCGGGGAATGCGCTCGCGCACGCGCCTTCTGTCTCCTCGGTGACAAAATTACAATCTCTGTGTTGTGAGTGAGAGGAAGACCACGAGGTGAGCTACCAGCCCAAGCACATGCGCGGCAAGGCCGGTTCTGCCGGCGACGCCGCCCTGGCCGAGCGCGAGAAGAGCGAGCCTCACGAGGACACCCCCGACCTGCGCCAGGCGCAGGTGGGTCGCAGCGCGGCGCTCATGAGCGTCCTGGTGGTCGTGAGCCGTCTCACGGGCTTCTTCAGGACCTGGGGCCAGGCATACGCCATTGGCGTCACGGTCATGGCGAGCTGCTACTCCATTGCCAACAACCTGCCCAACCAGCTTTACGAGCTCGTCGCGGCCGGCATGCTCACCACGGCCTTCCTGCCGGTCTACATGTCCGTCAGGAAGCGCGCGGGCACCAAGGGGGCGAGCGCCTACACCTCCAACCTCGTCTCGATCGTGCTCGTGTTCATGGGCGCGGTGACGGTCCTGGGCTTCGTGTTCGCGGCCCAGGTGGTCTACACGCAGTCGTTCACGGCCACCTCCGACTTCGACTTCGACCTCACGGTCTACTTCTTTCGCTTCTTCGTGATTGAGGTCGTGCTCTACGCCCTCTCCTCGATCTTCTCGGGCGTGCTCAACGCCGAGCGCGACTACTTCTGGGGACAGGCGGCCCCGATCTTCAACAACTTCGTGACCACGGCCTCCTTCTTCGCCTATGCCTTTCTGGCGCCCTCGAGCCCCGAGCTCGCCCTGGTCATCCTCGCTCTGGGCAACCCGCTTGGCGTGGCCATCCAGGTCCTCCTGCAGATCGGGCCCATGCGTCGGCACGGGATCCGCCTGCGCCTCCACATCGACCTGCGCGACCCTCTGCTCAAGGAGACCCTCAAGATCGGCATCCCCTCGCTCGCGGTCGTGGTCGCCTCCTTCGTGACCCAGTCGGTCCAGTCCACGGCGTCTTTGTCGGTCGTGGCCACCGGAGCCTCGATTACCTACTACGCGCGCCTGTGGTACACGCTGCCGTACTCGATCCTCACGGTGCCCATCACCACGGCCATGTTCACCGAGCTCTCGGACAGCTGGGCGCGCGAGGACCTCCCGGCGTTCAGGCGCGGGGTCTCCTCGGGCGTGAGCCAGATCCTCTTCTTCATGATCCCGTTCATGCTGTACCTCGCGGTCTTCTCGACGCCTCTGATCTCGGTTCTGGCGGCGGGCAAGTTCACTCCCGAGGCCCTCACCATGACGGCGTCCTACCTCGCCGTCTACGCGCTTTCGCTGCCGTTCTACGCCGTCTACATGTACCTGCAGAAGGTCGCCTCATCGATGCGTCGGATGGCCCTGTGCGCCTGGGCCAACGCCATCGCCGCCGTGGTGCAGGTGGCGGCCCTGCTGACGCTCACCACGACCTTCGGTCTTAACTTCGTGGCCTTCTCGTCGACGTTGTTCTTCCTGACCCTCGACGTGGTCATGTTCGTGAGCCTCCGCGCGCACCTGGGCAGCCTCGGGCTTGGCCCCATGCTCGTCTCAGTCGCCAAGATCGCGGCGCTGGGCGTTGCGGGGGCGCTCGTGGGCGCGGCGGCGCTCTTTGCGCTCAACACGTTCGCGGGCGACTGCACGGGCCTCACCGTCCGCTCGATTCTCTACTGCGGTCTGGCGGGGGTCCCGGCGGCGGTCGTGACCTACGGGGGAGCCCTGCTGCTCAAGATGCCCGAGGCGTCTCTCATTCGCAGCCTGGGACGCCGGCTTGCCCGTCGCTAGCACGTGGTTTGGGGCATGTGCGTCGGCATGTGCGTCGCCTGATGCCCGAAGTGAGCGGGGCGCGTCCCACGGTGCTCACGAATCCGGGGCTATGGCACGTATCGACCGGTTTCGCTCACGAATCCAGGGGTGGGGCACCTGGCACGGGGGTCAAATGTGCCACGGCCCCGGATTCGCGAGCGTGCCCTATCCCATTGCCGCCCCTCCCGTCGCCACTTCTCCTGCTGCCGCCCCTATGGGTAGATGACCACCTCCCCGAAGCTGTTGACGACGAGTGGCGCTTCCGACGTCCCCTCCGCTCTCATGCGCCCACAGGAGTCGAGCCGCTCCAGAAGAGCGTCCTCGAGCATGCCCTCCTCGAGAGGTGAGTCCTCCTGTCGCTCGCAGAAGAGCTTCTCGAAGAGAGACTCGGCCTCGGCCGCGCGGTCGTAGTAGCCTTTATCACCCGCGCCTGCCTCTGGCCCCTCCGCGCGCTCGGAAGAGCGATTCGTCTCGGAGAGGGCCCGCATCGTCACGAGGCAGCGCATCGCCTCGGCGAACGCGGGGTCGTCAGCCTGGTCCTCGCGCATCGTGATGACGAGCGTCTGGGCGGGGTAGTCCTGCTCCCTCCTCTCGAACTCGGCGTACTCGAGCGCCATGCGTGCCTGCGGCCAGTACAGTGCCATGTCGTGCTCCCTTCTTGGGGTCGGTTGGGGGCCGAGCATAGCAGGTGGGTCCCGACGTCCCTCTTACCGCGCCCTGACCACCCCCTTACGGGGCAGCTTGAGCCCTATGATTCGAACTCTGATTTTATGAGGACTTCGGCGAGCGGTCGCCCAGAGGCGTCGGACGGCTCTGCCGCGCGGGCATCCGCCGGTTCGGCTTCTTTTGGGCACCTGCCGCGCGTCGACGGCCCCCCGCTCGTCGCTGCCGGCCTTTGTGCGGCCGCAAAAGTCGCGGGAACGCCCCCAGACAAACTGCGTCCCGCATTCTCGCAGGTAGAGGGGTCGAGGGTTTTTGTCAGTCGAGAAGTCCTGACCTGTGCGGCCTCGCTTCCCGCCGCGCTTCGTTACGATTCCTTTACGCGCGCCCCCTGTCCGCCCCCGGGCACTTTACTGTGATAAACTTTACTGTGATAAAGTACCTCGCATGAGAAGGACGGCTCGGCCCTCGGGCCGGAGAGGACCAGACGTGAGTGGAGAGACGCCCCGTGGCTTTCGTGACATCCTTCCCGAGGAGGCGCTCGCGCGCGAGCGCATCTCGGACGCCGTTCGCTCGTGCTTCTCGTCCCATGGCTACCTGCCCGTGGAGACGCCGCTGCTCGAGGACCGCGCGGCGCTGGAGCGCGGGAGCTCCCTCAGGGACTCTCCGTTCCAGCTTTTCGACGCCGATGACAGTCTGCTCGTCCTGCGCCCCGACCTCACGCTCCCCGTCGCGCGCCTCGTGGCCGGCCGCGTCGGCGAGAACGAACTGCCCGCGCGCTTTCGCTACAGCGCCCCGGTCGTGCGGGAGGAGCCCTCGCTGCGCGGCCAGCCCCGTCAGTTCACGCAGCTCGGCGTCGAGCTCGTGGGCACGGACGGCACCGCCTCGGAGGTCGAGGTCGTGCTCCTGCTCGCCGAGGTCCTGGAGACCCTGGCGGTGCCGGGCTGGAAGATCGTCTTTGGCTCCGTCACGCCGCTGACCGCGCTGCTCGACTGCTGCGCCCCCACGTCCGAGTTCCTGGACGCCGCGCTCGCGCTCGTGCACGACTCGGACCTCGTGGGCCTCGACGAGCTCGCCGCCGCCACGCCCGACCTTGCGCCCGCCGTGGCGCGGGCCCTCACCGAGGTCTGCCGCATGGCCGGCGGCGTCGACGTCATCGGACGAGTGGACGAGCTCCTCGCCGCGGCCGGCGTCCCCGAGGACGGCCGCGGCACCGCCGAGCTCTCCGCCCTCGTGGGAAAGCTCGCGGGCCTCTTCGAGGCCGGGCGCGTGTCCTTTGACTTCTCGATCATCAACTCGTTCGACTACTACACGGGCATCATCTTCAAGGGCTACGCGGAGGGCATCGCCGCGAGCCTCGCCTCGGGCGGCCGCTACGACGTGGTCCTGCGCAACTTCGGCCGCCCCGGCCTGGCGGCCTGCGGCTTCGCCCTGTCGCTCGAGCGGCTCCAGGAGGTCCTCGGCGAGCCGGGAGAGTCCGGCGTGGTCACCCCGGGCGTGCGCCTGGCCGAGCGGCCCCTGCGCATCGCGGTCCCCAAGGGGTCCCTGTTCGAGGACACCCTGCGGGTCCTGGCGGCCACCGGCCTGCCCGCCGCGGAGCTCGCCCATCCCGGGCGCAAGCTGATCGTGGCGTCGGGCGACGTCGAGTACGTCATCGTGCGCGCCCAGGACGCCCCGGCCTTCGTGGGCCACGGCGGCGCGGACTGCGGCATCTGCGGGAGCGACTCGCTCATAGAGGCCGGCCTTGACCTCCTGCAGCTCGTTGACCTGGGCTACGGCGGCTGTCGCTTCGTGGTCGCAGAGCCTGCGGGCCGCGCGGGCGCCGCCGAGGACGCCTACCGCTGGCGGGGGACCGTGCGCGTGGCCACCAAGTACCCCCGCATCACCCAGCGCTACTATGACGGCATCGGCCAGCAGGTCGACATCGTGCACCTCCACGGCAACATCGAGCTCGGCCCCATCGTGGGCATGACCGACCGCATCGTGGACATCACGGCCACGGGCACGACGCTCGCCGAGAACGACCTCGTGGTCGTGGACGACGTCATGGAGTGCACGGCGCGCTTCTTCGCCGGGCCCGCGGCATATCGCTGCGACAGGAGGATTCGCGACCTCGCGGAGCGTCTCGCCGAGGTCAGGGAGAAAGGCGTGAGACCATGAGAGAGATCGTGCTCGAGGGGGGCCGTCGCCTCACGGCGGCCGACCTCAATCGCTCGGGGCCCCTGCCCGCCGAGGCCGTCCAGGCCGCCGAGAAGATCGTGGACGACGTCCGCGCGCGGGGAGACGCCGCCGTGCGCGAGCTCTGCCTGCGCTTCGACGGTGTCTGCCCCAAGAGCTTCCGCGTGCCCGACGAGCTTGTCGCCGGCGCGGCGGACCTGGTGGACCCCGAGTTCCTGTCCGCGCTCGACCGCGCCTACGACCAGATCCTGGACTTCCACGAGCGGGAGCGCACGCAGTCCTGGTTCACCACACGACCGGATGGCACGATCCTCGGCATGCAGGTCACGCCGGTGGCCTCGGTGGCCGTCTACGTGCCCGGCGGGCGGGCCCAGTACCCCTCGACGGTCCTCATGGACACGGTGCCCGCCAAGGTCGCGGGCGTGGGGCGCGTGGTCATGCTCACCCCGCCCCAGGCCGACGGGTCCCTCTCGGCCTACACGCTCGCCGCCGCGGCCCTCGCGGGCGTCGACGAGGTCTACGCCGTGGGGGGCGCGCAGGCCATCGCCGCCGCCGCGTACGGCACCGAGTCGATCGCGCCCGTCGACAAGATCGTGGGGCCCGGCAACGCCTTCGTGGCGGCCGCCAAGCGCCGCGTCTCGGGCGACGTGGGCATCGACATGGTGGCCGGCCCCTCCGAGGTCTGCGTGCTCGCCGACGCCACGGCCGACCCCGTGGTCGTGGCCGCCGACCTCATGGCCCAGGCCGAGCACGACCCGCTCGCCCACTGCTTCCTCGTGACCTGCGCACCCGACCTGCGCGACCTGGTGGAGGAGGCCGTGAGCTGGCTCGTCTCCCAGAGCCCGCGCGAGAGGATCACCCGCGCCTCCCTGGAGGACTGCGGCGCCGTCGTGGTCGCGCCCGACCTCGCCCGCGCCGTCGAGGCCGTCAACGAGATCGCCCCCGAGCACCTCGAGCTCCACTGCGCAGACGCCTTCTCGCTCCTCGGCAAGGTCAGAAACGCCGGCGCCATCTTCGTGGGCGCCTGGAGCTCCGAGCCCCTGGGCGACTACGTGGCCGGCCCCAACCACACGCTGCCCACGGGCGGCACGGCTCGCTTCTCGAGCCCCCTTGGCGTCTCCGACTTCCAGAAGCGCTCGAGCGTGATCAGCTACACGCCCGAGGCCCTGCTCGCCGACGCCCCCGCGGTCCAGGTGCTCGCCCAGTCCGAGGGCCTGTGGGCCCACGCCCTCTCGGTCGGGCTGCGCCGCAGGCTTGCCGAGCAGGGCCTGGACTCCTACGACGACCCCGCGGCCGCCTGCGTGGACGCTTACCGCGTGGCCTGGCCCCACGACCTCGACGCGCCGGGGAAGGCCTCTCTGCCCGGCTGCGAGGGGAGGGCCTGATGGCCCCTCGCTCCGACGTCGGCGGCCGCGTGCGCCCCGCGCTCAGGGGCCTGGCGCCCTACGACCCGGCCTTCTCGGCCTGCCGCGTGAACCTCTCGGCTAACGAGAACACCCACGAGGTGCCCGCCCCCGTGCGCGACGCCGTGCGCGAGGCGCTTCTCGCCACGCCGCTCAACCGCTACCCGGACCCCCTGGCCAACGACCTGAGGGACGCCCTCGCGGCCTGGCACGGCGTGGGCCGCTCCTCGCTCATCGTGGGCAACGGCGGCGACGAGATCCTCTACAACCTGCTTCTGGCCTTTGGCGGGCCGGGGCGCACGCTCGTCCACTGCCCGCCGGACTTCGCCGAGTACGAGAACTTCGCCGCGATCACCGAGACGGCCTGCGTGGACGTCTGGCGTGACGCCGAGGACTTCTCGGTGGACGCGGACTCGCTCGTGGACGCCGCGCGCGCGGCCGACCTCGTGATCGTGACCTCGCCCAACAACCCCACGGGCGACCTCTTTGACCCCGCGCTCGTGCGGCGCCTGCTCGACGAGACGGGCGCTCTCGTGCTCGTGGACGAGGCCTACGTGGAGTTTGCGCCCGAGGGCTCGAGCCTCGCCTCCTGGGTCGCGGGCGACCCCCGCCTCATGGTTCTGCGCACGCTCTCCAAGGCGTTTGCGCTCGCCGGGCTGCGCTGCGGCTATCTCGTGGCCGACCCGGCCGTGGTCGACGTGCTCACGTCCATCCGCCAGATCTACTCGGTCGACGTCCTCGCCCAGGCCGTGGCCGCGGCCTCCCTCGCCTGCCGCGACCAGATTCGTGGCCTGGTCGCCGACATCGTGGCCGAGCGCGCGCGCCTGGCCGCGGGCCTCGCGCGCATGGTGGGCGTGAAGGTCTGGCCGAGCGCGGGAAACTTCGTGCTCGTGCGCATGGCCCGCGCGGGCGTCATCCGCCGCCGTCTGCGCGACGAGCGCTCGATCCTGGTGCGCGACTTCAGCTACGCGCCGGGGCTTAACGACTGTCTGAGACTGACCGTGGGCGCGCGCGAGGAGGACGACGCCCTTCTCGGCGCGCTCGCGGAACTGACGAGGGGGGAATCATGACAAGGACGGCACAGGTGGTCCGCGCGACCGCGGAGACCGACATCGGGGTCCAGGTTGATCTCGACGGGACGGGCACCGCCGACGTGGCGACCGGGGTCGGCTTCTTCGACCACATGCTGAGCGCCCTGGCGCGCCACTCGCTCGTGGACCTGACGGTGCGCGCGAAGGGCGACACCTGGGTGGACGACCACCACACCGTGGAGGACGTGGGCATCGCCTGCGGTCAGGCGCTCGCCCAGGCCCTGGGCGACAAGCGCGGCATCCGCCGCTTTGGCAGCGCCGCGGTCCCCCTCGACGAGGCGCTCGTCCTGGCGGCGGTGGACGTCTCCGGAAGGGGGGAGCTCTTCTGGGACGTGCCGATAGGCCCCGCCAAGGTCGGCACCTTTGACACCGAGCTCGGCCACGAGTTCTTTGTGGGGCTCGCACGTGACGCTGGCATCACCTTGCACCTGCGGCTCGTCTGCGGCAAGAACGCACATCACATCCTCGAGGCCACCTTCAAGGCCGCGGCCCGTGCGCTGCGCGTCGCCGTCGAGAGCGACCCGCGCGTCGACGACGTCCCCTCGACCAAGGGGAGCCTGTGATGGCGGACGGCGGTCGCATCGTCGTCGTCGACTACCACAAGGGCAACCTCCTGTCGGTCGCCCGAGGCCTCGCCGAGGCCGGCGCCACCGCCGAGGTCACGGACGACACGGCACGGATTCGCGCCGCCGCGGGCGTGGTCCTACCGGGGGTGGGCAGCTTCGAGGACGCCATGGGCTACGTGCGCGCCTCGGGGCAGGACGAGGCCCTTCTCGACGTCATGCGGGCGGGCGTCCCCTTCCTGGGCATCTGCCTGGGGCTGCACCTCATCTTCGAGCGGGGGAGCGAGTGCTCCCCCGGCACCGAGTGGGTCCGTGGCCTGGGGCTCCTCCCGGGCAGCGTCACGCGCCTGGACGCGGGTCGCCTCAAGGTCCCTCACGTGGGCTGGGACCAGATTCACCTCACCGAGCACGGGCGCGCCTGCCCGCTCTTCGAAGGCGTGCCCGAGGGCGCCAACGTCTACTTCACCCACTCCTTCGCGCTCGCGGGAGACGTGGGTGCGGCCGTCGTGACCGCGCGCACCCACTACGCGCGGAGCTTTGCCTCGGCCGTGTGGGAAGACAACGTCTACGGCGTCCAGTTCCACCCCGAGAAGTCCTCGGCGGCGGGTCTCAAGATCCTCTCCAACTTCGCGGGCATCGTGCGCGAGCGGGAGGTGCGGCCATGATCGTCTTCCCGGCCATAGACCTCGTGGGCGGCCGCGTGGTGCGCCTCGCGCGCGGCGACCGCTCGAGGATGGACGTCTACTCCGACGACCCGGCCGCCGTGGCGGCCGACTTCGCGCGGCGCGGCGCCACCTGGGTGCACGTGGTGGACCTCTCCGCCGCGCTCGAGGAGGACGGGCCCGCGCGCGCGGCCAACGCCGCCGCGATCCGCAACGTCTGCGCGGTGCGCGGCCTCTCCGTGGACGCAGGAGGCGGGGTGCGCGACCTCGCCGCCGTGGAGCGCCTGGCAGACCTGGGCGTGCGGCGCGTGGCCATCGGAACGGCGCTCGTGCGCGGCGAGACCTTCGCGGCTGAGGCGGCCCGCAGCTTCGGCGACCTCGTGGTCGCCGACGTGGCCGCCCGTGGCGGCCGGGTGTGGGTCAACGGATGGCGCGAGGACGCGTCCCTCGCCGCCGACGAGCTCGTGGCGCGCCTCGCCGGGCTGGGCTACCGCCACCTCGTCTTCACCGACGTCGCCCGCGACGGCATGCGCTGCGGCGTCGACGTCGACGCCTACCGCCACGTGGCCGAGGTCGCGGGCTTTCCCGTGGTGGCCTCGGGCGGCGTCACGGACGCGGGCGACGTCCGCGCCCTCGCCGCGGCCGGCCCGGGCGTGATCGAGGGCGTCATCTGCGGGCGGGCCCTCTACGAGGGGTCCCTCTCGCTGGGGGACGCCCTCGCGGCCGCGCGGAGCTCACGAGAGGAGCCGTCATGCTGACCAAGCGCGTCATACCCTGCCTCGACGTCAAGAACGGGCGCGTGGTCAAGGGGGTGAACTTCGTGGGCCTCGTCGACGCGGGCGACCCGGTCGAGCTCGCGCGCCGCTACGATGCCGAGGGAGCCGACGAGGTGGTGTTTCTCGACATCACCGCCACCTCCGACGAGCGGGCCACCACGATCGGGCTGGCCTCGCACGCGGCCGAGGAGCTGCGGATCCCCTACGCGGTCGGGGGAGGCTTCCGCGACGTGGTTTCCTGCCGCCGGATGATCGCGGCCGGCGCCGACAAGGTCTGCCTCAACTCGGCGGCCGTGCGCGACCCCTCGATCCTCGCGCGCGCCTCGGCGGCCTTCGGATCGCAGGCCGTGGTCTGCGCGATCGACGCCAAGCGCGTGGGCCGGCAGGACCGCTGGGAGGTCTATCTCGCAGGGGGAAGAGAGGCCACGGGCGCGGACGCCGTGGCTTGGGCCCAGAAGGCCGCGCGGCGCGGCGCCGGCGAGATCCTGCTCACGAGCATGGACCGCGACGGCACCAAGGACGGCTTCGACCTCGCGCTCACCCGCGCGGTGGCGCGCGCCGTGCCAATTCCCGTGATCGCGTCGGGCGGCGTGGGCACGCTCGAGCACTTCGCCGAGGGCATCTGCGAGGGGGAGGCCGACGCCGTGCTGGCCGCGAGCGTCTTTCACTTTGGCACCTTCACGATTCGCCAGGTCAAGGAGTACCTGGCGAGCCAGGGCATCCCCGTGCGCCTGGACTTCTGAGGGGGCCCTCGCGGCTGCCCCAGCTCCCGATTCGTAAGCGCGGCGTCTCGTCCCCAGTTTGCCCGGGCCCCTGCCCCCGTGAGTCGCCGCATGTGTCCCGCGCTGCCGTGACCAGGTGTCTTGCGCGAGGCGCTTGCGGCATTCTGGTGTCGAGAAGCGCCGCATGTGCCCCGTCGGGTACTGGCGCGTCTCCTCCGCGGGGCGCTTCACGCGATTCTCGCCGTCAGAGCGCCGCGAGCGTCCCGCTTGCCGCGGTCGCCCATCCTGTGCGGGCCCCCTGCGGCCTTGCATCACCGAGAGGCGCCGCGAGCGCCCCGCACGGGTCCCGCCGTCGCCAGCGCCCGCCCTACGCGAGTGCGACCGTCTCCCAGTCGCCGTCGGCGTGGGGGACCTCGACGCAGCGATAGCCGCAGCGCGCGGCGTGGGCGTAGGCCTCGCCGACGCCCCAGCAGACGTCGGGCGCGCAATGGGCGTCGGAGCCTACGGTCAGCGGCACACCGGCGGCGGCGAAGCGCTCGAGAAGGCCGCGCGTGGGGTAGTAGTCGGCCACGCTCTTGCGCAGGCCAGCCGTGGAGAGCTCCACGCGCCGGCCCGTGTCGCGCGCGCACGAGACCATCCGGTCCCAGAGCGGCGCCAGGTCGATCATGGGCGTGAGACCCTCGCGCGCGAAGCGCATCGCGAGATCGGGGTGGGCCATGCTGTCGAAGGCGAGGGGGCTCTCGCAGGCGGCGCACCACGCATCCGCGTAGCGCCGCCAGACCTCGTCGGGGCCCAGGGCGCGCCAGACGTGGAGGTCGGCCGTATAGTCGATCCAGCCGACGTCGTCGCCGGCGCGCGCGGGGTCGCCGATCCAGTGGACGCTCCCCAGGCGCACGACGGCTCCCGCGCTCCAGCGCTCGACGAGGGGCTCGCAGCCGACGTACCAGTCGCACTCGAAGCCGTAGACGAGCTCCGGGCCGTCGTCGAGCCGCCCGGCGAGCGCGCGGGCCTCCTCGAACGCGGCCCGGTGCGCGGCCAGGTCGCTCTCGACCACCTGCGCCTCGCCGGTGGGGTCCATGCTTGCCGGCAGCGTGAGGTGGTCGGTCGAGACGAGAACCGCGCAGCCGGCGGCCGCAGCCGCGCGGACGTTCTCCTCGAAGGTGGACGTCCCGTCCGAGAAATGGGTGTGCGTGTGGCAGTCGACGATCGGTGTCATGGCTCTCCTCACGTGTGGGTCTCATCCGGCCGGGCTCCCGGCGGCCGCGCGGTGTCCTTCTCGGCACGTTGGCTCGTCTCGGCTCCCGTTGCACTGTAGTGTAGTAAAGTACTAGACCTCGGACAAGGAGGATCACATGGCCCAGACCAACGCGCCGCGCGCCTATGCGGGCGAGAGGCTCGAGAGCGTCACCCCGGACGGCGCGCGCATACGCTTCGACGAGCGCGGCCTCGTCCCCGCCGTGGTCCAGCAGGCAATGACCGGCGAGGTCCTCATGGTCGCGTGGATGAGCGAGGAGTCTCTCGCGCTCACCCTCTCCACAAAAACCACGTGGTTCTGGAGCCGCAGCCGCCGGGAGCTGTGGAACAAGGGGGCCACGAGTGGAAACGTCCAGCACGTGCACCGCGTCCTCGTGGACTGCGACGCGGACACGCTGCTCGTGGAGGTGGACTCGCCGGGCCCGGCGTGCCACACCGGGCATCGCAGCTGCTTCTTCCGCGCGCTGGACACCGAGAACGTCGATATGTCCGGCTTCAAGGTAGACCCACGATAGAGGAGGCCCCATGGGCGAGCGCACCGCAGACGTGAAGGACGCGAGGATAGGGGAGACCCTGGAGGGGCTGGCCGCTACCATCCACGACCGTCGGACGGCGCCCGTGGACGCCTCCTACACGGCGCGCCTGCTCGCAGGCAACGAGGACGAGCTGCTCAAGAAGCTCGCCGAGGAGGCCAGCGAGGTCATCATGGCCTGCAAGGACGACGACCACGACCACATCCGCTACGAGGCGGGCGACCTGGCCTACCATCTGCTGGTCACGCTCGAGCGCTACGGCGTCACGCTCGCCGAGCTCGCCGGCGAGCTCGAGGCCCGCCGCCGCTGACGCCCTCCCGTCGCCAAACGCTATAGTAGGCACGCAGGAGCCGCCGCGCGGGCGGCCCCGCGATTCGTCATGAAAGAGGTCCCCACGAGCATGGCTACGAGGCCAGACAACGTCACCCCCGAGCAGCTTCCCCGGCTGCTCCAGCCCGTCATCCTGGGCGCGGACTACTCCGCCTACGCCTACGTGCGCGCCTTCTGGGAGGCCTACGAGGCCCGCTCCCTCATCTACGCGAGCTTCGACGTCAAGTCCATCTCGCGCACCCGCTTCGCCGAGTACCGCGTGGTGGACGGCATCGACCGCGAGGAGGTCCTTCTCGCCACGCTCGAGGCGCTGGGCGAGGAGCTCTGCGCCTCCGGGCGCGTCTGCTTCCTCGTGACCTGCGGAGACTTCTACGCCCGCATCGTCTCGCAGCACAAGCCCGAGCTCGAGCGGTGGTTCTACACGCCCGTCGTGGACTTCGATGTCCTCGACTTCGTCACCCAGAAGGAGAACTTCTACCGCGTCTGCGACCAGATCGACATGCCCTACCCCAAGACGCGCTACCTGGACTGCGCGGATCTTGCCGCTCAGGTCGACGACGAGGGGTTTCGCTACCCGCTCGTGGCCAAGCCCTCCAACTCGGCGGCCTACCACTACGCGGAGTTTCCCGGCAAGAAGAAGGTCTTCATCGTTCGGACGCCCGAGGAGCTCCGCCGCATCTACGCCGCCCTCAGGGCCTCATGCTACGACGAGAGCCTCATCGTCCAGGAGTTCGTCCCCGGCGGCGACTCCCACATGTACGCCGTCTACGCCTACGCGGACGGGGACTCCGACCCCGTGTTCATGGTCTGCGGCCACGTGGGCCTGGAGGACCACCACCCCGAGGCGATCGGAAACGCCGTGGCCATCGTCCCCGAGCACAACGACGAGGTCTGCGCCGCCGTGGCGCGCTTCATGAAGAAGGTCGGCTACCACGGCATGGGCTGCTTCGACGCCAAATACGACGAGCGCGACGGGAGCTTTCGCTTCCTGGAGATGAACACGAGGCCCGGTCGGAGCTCGTGGCTCGTGCTGCTCGCGGGGATCAACTACGCGCGCATGCAGGTGGAGGAGGTCGTGCTCGGCCGCCGGCCCGCCCCCGCCCGTCCCGCTGACGACTGGGTCTACGTGGCGGTCCCTCGGCGCGTCATCGCCCGCTGCATGCCCGCCGGCGCGCTCAGGGACCGCATCCTGGCCGCCTACGCCAACGGGTCGGCGCGCTTCGCCCTGGGCTGGGATGCCGACTCGATCTCCCAGCGCCTCTGGGCGCGCGTGAACTACCTGCACCAGGTCTCCAAGTTCAAGCGCTACCTGCCCGAGGGCGATCGCCCGTGAGCGAGGTGCCCCAGGGCCCCGCGCCCCAAGGCGGGGAGCCCTCCCTCTCCGACCAGGTCGCCCTCGTCCCCACCAGCCCCGGCTGCTACCTCTGGAAGGATGCCAAGGGCGAGGTCGTCTACGTGGGCAAGGCCAAGAACCTGCGCTCCCGCATGCGCCAGTACGTGACCCTGCAGGACGACCGCGAGAAGATTCCGCTCATGATGCAGGTGATCACGTCCTTCGACTACGTGGTCGTGGGCTCCGAGCACGAGGCGCTCGTCCTGGAGCGCAACCTCATCGCCCAGTACCACCCCTACTTCAACGTCGACTTCAAGGACGACAAGAGCTACCCCTACATCGCCATCACGGAGTCCGACGTCTTCCCGGCCATCAAGTACACGCGCGAGCGCCATCGCAAGGGCACGCGCTACTTCGGGCCCTACACCGACGCCAAGGCCGCCCGCGAGACCATCGACACCCTGCGCAAGGTCGTGCCCGTCTGCATCTCCACCTGCGCGGAGTGGAAGCGCGCCCGCCGCATCCTCGAGAAGGACCCCGGTGAGGCCTCCGTGGCCAACATCGTGCTCGCCGAGCGCTGCCGGCCGTGCTTCGACTACCACGTGGGGCGCGGGCCTGGCGTCTGCGCGGGCATGATCGACACGGTCGAGTACGCGAGCCATGTCCGCCAGGTCGAGCGGTTCCTCCAGGGGCAGCGCGCGGACATTGTGGGCGAGCTCGCCGACCAGATGCACGACGCCGCCTCCGAGCTTGACTTCGAGCGCGCGGGACGGCTCAAGGCGCGCCTCGACAGCCTCTCCGCCCTCGACGACAGGCAGGAGGTCATGTTCTCCTCGGACGTGAGCCTGGACCTCGTGGGCTTCTACCGAGAGGAGACCATCAGCGCGGCTTGCGTCTTCGTGGTGCGCGAGGGCCGCACGGTGCGCTCCGTTGAGTTCATCCTCGACAAGGGCCTCGACGTCTCGGCCGAGGAGCTCGCGGGCGGCTTCGTCAAGCGCTACTACGACGAGACCGCCGACGTCCCGGCCGAGGTGGACCTGGACGTCGAGCTCGCCGACGCCGACGTCATCGCCGCCTGGCTCGCCGAGAAGCGCGGCCACAACGTGCGCCTGCACCGACCTCAGCGCGGCGAGAAGCGCCACCTGCTCGACATGGCCGCCACCAATGCGCGCCACGCCCTCATGCGCTACATGGTGCGCACCGGCTACGCGGACGAGCGCACCAACAAGGCCCTGCTCCAGCTCGAGAGCGCGCTGGCCCTGGACGCGCCCCCGATGCGCATCGAGTGCTTCGACATCTCGACTTTGCACGGTCACTTCACGGTGGCCTCCATGGTCGTCTTCACCAACGGGCGGCCGGACAAGTCCCAGTACCGCCGCTTCAAGATCCGCGCCGAGCTCGACGAGGCCAACGACTTCGTCTCCATGTCCGAGGTGCTGGGCCGGCGCTACGCCCCCGAGCGCATGGCCGACGAGCGCTTTGGCTCGAGGCCCGACCTTCTCGTCGTGGACGGCGGCAAGCCCCAGCTCACGGCCGCGATCGAGCAGCTCGACGCCCTGGGGCTGGACATCCCCGTCTGCGGCCTGGCCAAGGCAGACGAGGAGGTCTTCGTTCCCTGGGACGAGACCCCGGTCGTGCTGCCCTCCGGCTCGCCCTCGCTCTACCTCATCAAGCAGGTCCGCGACGAGTCCCACCGCTTCGCGATCACCTTCCACCGCGAGCTGCGCGACAAGGCCATGACGGTCTCGGTGCTCGACGAGGTGGAGGGCGTGGGACCCAAGCGCAAGCGCGCCCTCATGCGGCGCTTCGGCTCGCTCAAGCGCCTGCGCGCCGCGAGCGAGGAGCAGATCGCGGCCACCCCCGGCATTCCCGCCGAGGTGGCCAGCACCGTCTGGCAGGCGCTGCGCGTGGGCGAGGCCGAGACGGGAGAGCCGAGCGCGTCGTAGGCGTGTGGGTGCGCGAGGCGCTCGCGAATCCGGTCCCCGTGGCGGGCTCCGGCCGCCTCGCCCGTGCCCTGCCCCCGAGCTCATGAGCGTCTGTCGCCGGGGCCTGCCCCGGCCCCGCATTCGTGAGTGCCAAATTTATCAAAGTATACCTGGTAGCCTTCCCGTGCGCAGGAGTAGGCCTGAGCGTGATGGGCTCTAGGGCTCAAGCAGATCCTCGACCTTGCAGTCGAGCGTTTGAGCCAAGTGCCAGACGGAGAGGGCATGGGCGCGGTTGATGTCTTTTTTGCGCTGCTCATACTGCTGGATTGCGCGTAGCGAGACGCCCGAGGCCTCTGAAAGCGCCGCCTGGGTGAGTCCGGACACTGAACGAAAAGTGCTCAGGCGCGTAGGCACCACCGTGTGTAGATAGATCTCCTCTAGGGCAAGTGACGCCGCACGTGGAGTAGCCGTTTGATTTTGAGTGTATAGATTGATTAAATCGTCTGCGGACAGGTACAGCGAGATGGCTCGAAAGCTTGCTCCTGTCATCCACTGGTGAAAAGCGAGAACCTCCCCGCACCATCGAGCTCGGTCGCGTACGCCCTTGGGAAGGCGTTTCTCCGAGGAGAGCATGGTTTCAAGCGATTCGATGCCGTCTCCCTCGCAGACTGCAAGTACGAGTTCGATGCCCGAGTCGCTTACCTGCGGGCAAGCATCGGGCCCATCAAAGGTCCGTGAGATGGTTGAGGTGCAGAAGAGGTCGTAGAAGTGAGCCACGCCCCCGGGAAGATGCTTTTCAGCAAAGTCAAAAGCCTTCCCAAGCGTGTTTGCGGCTGTTTTTAGATACTGTTCGTCGTATGGGTGCAATTCTTCACCACCGTGTAATTATATGGATAAATTGTGTATTAATAACCACTTCTCCTACCGTTCACCGGAGTATATCCTCACGTTAACTCAGAGAGTATGCAGATAAATAGCAGAGTCAATCTCTCAGAAAGGGACTATCTCTACAGAGATACTAAGGCATGCTTTGTGCAGATTCAACCAAGTGGTACGCAAAAGCCACTGGGTGGCGTAGCTCATTGTCATCCCGTATCACCCCATGCCGCTTACGACAAAGCGGACAGGGAGAGTGGTGAATGGGTGCTAGATTGGGCCGCGTCGTTTAGGTGGGTCCCGCAGTCTATTGGACCCTGTCAGTAAAGGAGGGGACATGGCCACTGTGCAGGTAGCCCTGATTCTCGCTGTGTTCATTGCGGGCGTTGCGCTCATGATGACCAAGAAGATGCCCGCAATTCTCGCGTTGCCCGTCATGGGTATTCTGATTGCGGTCGTAGCCGGAGTCCCGTTCACGTCAAGTGACGCTGACGCCAAAACCATCATGGGCTTTGTGATCAGCGCCGGCGCAGCCAAGCTTGCGACCACCATTACGGTCACGATTTTCGGGGCCATCTTTGCCAAAGTGGTTCAGAAAGAGGGAATTTCAGACGCCATCATTCGAAAGGCAGCAGAGCTTGCTGGTGATAAACCCTTGGCAATCGCGCTTGTGCTCACGGCGGCCATCGCACTTATCTTCACGGCCATGAGCGGGGCTGGCCCTGTGATTATGGTTTCCCAGATTGCTATACCCCTGTTTCTTTCCGCCGGCATCTCTCCTGTAGTCGCTGCAAGTCTAATCTTGTTTGGCCTCAACATCGGCTTGCTCTTCAACGTGTCGCAGTATCAGCTTTATGTTGATACTATCGGTATGGACATGGGGGTCATCACCTCGACATCGGTAATCATGGGCATTGTCTGTGCCGTGGTGACCGTCGTCTACGTTGTGGTCCACACGCGCGGCAAGTCGACCTCGGCCGCTTGGGCCATGAAATCTGACGACACCACCACAAAAGGCGTTAACCCCGTGGCGCTCATCATGCCCATTATCCCTATCGTGCTCGTCTTCTTCCTTAAGTGGAACGCTGAAACCGCCCTCATCGCAACCATCGTGATTACCGCTCTCATCACAAAACCGAAGCAGGCTATGCAGGTACTCTCGAGCTCGGTGGTTGAGGGCATCAAGGACGTCGCTGGAGTCGTAGGTCTCATGGTCGGCATAGGAATTCTACTCAACGGCGTGGCCGCCCCGCAGACCTCTGCGCTCATGCAGCCCATCATTTCTCTGATCCTTCCGTCTAATCCCCTTGTTTATGTGGCGCTGTTTACGATTCTCTCGCCTTTGGCACTCTATCGTGGCCCCCTCAACATGTATGGTCTAGGGTCTGGTCTTGCTAACATCTTTGTGGCTGCTGGTACGTTGTCTCCGGCTGCGGTGGGCATGGCGCTGCGCTCCACGAGCGTTGTCCAGTGCGTCGCTGATCCAACTAACACACAAAACGTTATTGTGGCCGACTATGCCAATGTGGACGTAAACGACATCCTGAAGTCCACGCTGCCGTATACCATGGTCATGGCGTTTTGTATCCTCGCATACACTGCCGTCACCCTGTTCTAGGTCTTGTTGTCAACGGTTGAGGAACGGGGCGCTTTAGTGCCCCGTTCCCATTTGCTCAGAACCCAGAAAGGCAATTCATGAGTAAGAGAACTGTCAGAATTGGTATAGATGTTGGAGGAACTTTCACCGACGCCGTCGTGGTCGACAACGAGACTTATGAGGTCATTGCCAAAGAGAAGGTACCCACTACCCACCATGCCGAGCAAGGTGTGGCCGCAGGTATCGTGACAGCTATCGAGAAGGTGCTCACCAAAAATCGTATCTCTCCCGATGACGTCATCTTCATTGCGCATGGCACGACTCAGGCCACCAATGCCCTGCTTGAGGGTGATGTAGCCAAGGTTGGTATCATCGGCATGGGGCATGGCGCCGAGGCCGGACGCTCCCGTAGGGAAACTACGGTGGGGAATATTGAGCTTGCGCCTGGGAAGTACCTTGCTACAGAACACGAGTTTCTTGACAGCTCGTCTATGAGTGACGCTGCCATTCACCATGCGGTCGAGACCTTGCGCTCCCGCGGCTGCGAGGTCATTGTGGCCTCGGAGAGCTACTCGGTGGACGATCCTACCAACGAACTGCGGGTTATCAAGGTTGCCAACGACTGTGGGATGATTGCCACAGGCGGTTACGAGATTTCGCAACTTTATGGGCTATCTTCCCGTACGCGTACGGCCGCCGTTAACGCGGCACTCATCCCTAAGATGATGGAAACGGCCGACATGACCGAGGCGGCTGTGCGCGGCTCAGGCATCTCTAAGCCGCTCATGATTATGCGCTGCGACGGCGGGGTCATGTCCATCGATGAAGTTCGCAAACGCCCCATTCTCACCATGCTCTCAGGTCTTGCCGCTGGCGTGGCGGGCGCGCTCATGTACGAAAAGATAACTGACGGCATCTTCCTCGAGGCAGGTGGTACATCCACCGATATCTCGGCCATCAAGGACGGTAAGGTCATGATTAAGAACGCCGAGGTAGGTGGACATAAGCTCTACCTTACTTCGCTTGACGTACGTACGCTGGGTGTTGCGGGCGGATCCATGATCGTGGTTGAGGGTGGTCATCTGAGCGATGTGGGGCCACGTTCAGCCCATATCGCCGACCTGGATTATGAGGTATTCACCCCCGTCGAGAAAATCGTGGATCCTCGGGTGAAGCTTATCGCTCCACGCAAGGAGGACAGACCCAGCTATGCTGCGATAGCCTGCAGAAACGGCGAGTCTTACGCCCTCACGCTGGCGGGAGCTGCCAATATCTTGGGCTATGTGCCGTCAGGAGACTATGCATCTGGAAATATAGAGGCGGCACGGTTGGCATGGCAGGCCTTAGCCTCGTCTCTGGGCAGCTCTGTCGAGGACCTCTGTCGGCAGGCTATGGACATTGCCATGGGCAAGGTGGCAGAGGTCGTACGGAGCCTCACTATCGACTACGACCTCAATCCCAATCTCATCTATCTCATAGGCGGTGGCGGGTCGGCTTCCGTGGTGGCCCCGGCGCTCGGAGACAAAATGGGTATCCGGCATCGTATTGCTGCCAATGCTCCTTATATATCCACGATCGGCGTCTCTCTGGCTCTAGTGCGTGAGCAAATCGAGCGAAACGTTTCCAACCCCACCGACGCGGACATTCGCAAGATTCGCCATGACGTCACGGAGGTTATAGTACGTGCCGGTGCTGCTGCTGAGACCGTAGACATTACCGTGGAAATCGATGCGCAGAGAAGTATTTTGCGCGCTACAGCAACGGGAGCCACGGAGTTGCGCACCAAGGATCGTGTGGGAGAGAAACGCTCTGAGACTGAGCTTGCAGCCCTGGTGGCCGAGGCGGCTGAAGTGGACGTTTCGGCCGTGAGCTGCGTAGCTTCCGAGGGCCGCTGGCACGTTTTTCAGGTCACCGCTCAAAAAAAGGCCCTCTTTGGTCTGGTCCGATCCAAGAAGAAGCTCATTCGCGTGGTGGACGAGGAGGGTGTTATCCGACTGCAAAAGGACGATGCTCGCGTGTGCGTCTTCACAAGGGAAGAGCTCTCTGAGGGCTTCTCGTCATTCGTAGACTCCATGACGCGCTACAGCGATGCGGGGGCCACGCTTCCCAAGACATACCTCTTCTTTGGGCAGAAACTTTCCGATCTCTCAGGGGTGCTTAATAAGGAGCAGCTCATGAGCCTTGCTGAGCTAGAGCTCGAATTTGCCGGAGAAAATCAGCCTATCGTGGCCGTTGCAGCTAGAGACTAGTCATGCGCAACGTTGACATACGCAGTATTCCGTATGCGACTGACGAAACACTCAGCGTACTCGAGCTGCTGAATGATCGCTCGACGACGTCTGCCGAGCCGTCTGACATAGCGACAGTAGCTCGTGCTGCCTTGTCACTTGGTCGCAATGAGGCCATGCGTTGGAGGGGCTTTAATCTTACGGTGGAGCTTCAACGTGCGGGCATGGAGGTACGACACGTGAAATCATCGCCAAGCGGAGGGGGCTCTCCTGTCCGCCTGGCAGCTCTTACAGTCTTTGGCAAAAGTCCTGGAAAAGAGCGTTATGTGGATCTCTTCTTGGATGAGATAGCCCGCAAGCAGGAGGCTCTCGCTACCTGTGGGATTGAGATGAGCTTGGATGAACTCGTAGAGATTCATCTAGCGCATGAGTTCTATCACTTCGTGGAGTTCTCCCACAATCGAAGAACCGAAGAGATGGTGCCTGAGGTGCGTATGCGTGGTCGATGGGCCGCGCGCCATCACCGACTGAAGCATGCGGGTGAGGTGGGGGCTCATGCATTCGCCAAGGAATGGACGGGTAGCGCGCTGCATCCGATTCTTTTGGATGTCATAGTCCAGATGACCTGGAGTAGACCAATGCGCGATGACTTCGAAGGCCGCGTCAGAAGGGCCTGGGAAATTCTGGGCATGTGACGTGTCGAGGAAGGAAGAGGGGATGTATGGAGACCTACACATTTGCGCATAACAGCGTACGGATTTTGGGGACCTGGGACACCGTGGTTGTAGGGGGTGGTACGGCGGGTTCTTCGGTCGCCATCAGTGCTGCGCGCGAAGGCAACAAAACGCTTGTGGTGGAACGCTACGGCTCCTTAGGCGGTACACCTGCTCATGCCCTCGTCTCTCCGATGATGGATTCGCGTTGCCCGCATCTACGCAATCTGGATGAGCTAGAACGCCATCTTCAGACGCATGGTCTTATCACGCGCGAAGGCAAAGACCGCATGGGTTATGTTTGGTTTACGCCCGAAGCGCTCTCGGACTCGCTGGAAGACATGCTGCTCGACGCCGGTGGCCGGGTTCTCTACGACGCCACACTTGTTAGGGCCGATGTAAGCGAAGGTCGCATCAGGGCCGTCGAGGTCATGACCGTGGAGGGCCCCTGTGCGATTCTGGCGCATCAGTTTGTAGATGCTACCGGGGATGCAGTTCTCTCTCGCATGTCCGGAGTTCCCTGCGTGGCTGGTGACGATGCCGGCAACAACCAAATCTGCTCTCTGCGCTTCGAAATGGGGGGAATTGACGTTGATGCCTACCGTGCGTACTGTCTCTCCCTAGGAGATGACTTTTCTCCGCTCGTGGATGGTCACTTCTGGGAGTCTGCCATGGTGGCGGGCAGGGGCTTTGTACTCGAGCCTCTGTTCAGAAGGGGGGTCGCCGACGGGATGCTGGAAGAATCTGACCTGGTCTACTATCAGTGCTTCTCCCTGCCAGGAGAGCCGGGAGTGATGGCGTTCAATTGCCCCCATTTGCCGGAACTGCACCGTAATACGTCTGCGCTCGCCCGCTCTGAGGCGCTCACCGAGGGCCGACGTCGCATACGCAGGCTGACCGCGTTTCTCGTTCATTATATGCCGGGCTTTGAGCACGCATTTTTGGTACGCGAGGCTAATATGCTAGGAGTGCGTGAGAGCTGGCGCATCCAAGGCAGCTACATACTCGACGTTAGCGATTACGTGGGCCGCGCTCGTTTTGATGATGCGGTGGCGCGAGGAACTTGGTACATTGATGTCCACTCTGCGACCAAGGGCCTTGTTCATATGGAGAAGTACGCTCGAGGTGAATACTATGAAATCCCGTATCGCTGCCTTACCAATAAGGTTATACGCAATATTTTGACGGTGGGCCGCTGCATCTCCACGAGTTTTCTCGTCCAGGCCAGCGTGCGCATCCAGCAGACCGTCATTGATATGGGTGACTCCGCAGGCCGCGCCTGCGCGCGAGCCCTCTCGTCAGACGTTGACTTGGCGGACTTCAACGGCCGCGGTCTCATGGAAGAGTGAGGAGGAAGCCATGAGCCAGACCATCGTCGCCGTCGACATCGGCGGTACCAAGGTCGCCTGCGGCATCGTGACCCTGGGAGACGGCACCCCTCGAATCTCGAGCGTCGAGAAGGTCCCGACCGAGGCCGAGAGGGGAGGGGCGCACGTCCTCTCCGTCGTCATCGAGCGGGTCGCCTCGGCCATCCGTCACGCGGGCGCGAGGCCCGTGGGCGTGGGCATCTCGTCAGCCGGCGTGGTGAACCCGCGCACGGGAGACATCACCTTCGCGAACGACCTCATGCCCGGCTGGGGAGGCACGTCGCTCTCCTCCGAGGTCACGACAGCGACGGGCTTTCCCTGTCGCGTGCTCAACGACGTTCACGCCCACGCGCTCGGCGAGGCGCGCTGGGGCGCGGGCCGAGATGCGCAGAGCTGCCTGGTGGTCGCCGTGGGCACCGGCGTCGGCGGGGCCTTCGTCGAGAGAGGCCACGTCATGCTTGGCGCGCACGACGAGGCCGGACACATCGGCCACGTCTGCTGTCCGGCCGCGTCTGGCGTGCCGTGCTCCTGCGGAGCCGTGGGTCATCTCGAACCCGTTGCCGCGGGTCCCGGGATCGTCTCCGAATACGTGCGACGGGGCGGGACGAAGACCTTGCCGGACGGCACGCCAGTAGACGGGGCTGAGATCGATCGCCGCGCCGCCGCTGGTGACGAGGCCGCCCGTGCCGCACAGGCCCGCGCGGGCCATGCCCTCGGCGAGGTTCTTGGCAGCATGTGCAACATGCTCGATCCGGCGTGCGTGATTCTCTCGGGCTCCGTGGCCCAATGCGGATCGGACTGGTCGGACGCCCTGCACGCCTCCTTCGTCGATCAGGCCATGCCCCCCGTCGCCAAAACCCCCCTTATGGGCGGCACCCTTGCGGGCGCCGCGCCCCTTATCGGCGCTGCCGAGAACTTCGCACGCTCGGCCTATGTCCTGTAGCAGGGATCTCCCTGTTGTCGAAGGAGTGATCACATGCGCGTCAGCCCGCTTGTAGAGTCTCTTAGGGGCAAGCTCATCGTCAGCGTCCAGGCGTATCCGGGCGAGCCCCTGCGCCACCCCGAGACTATGGCCCAGATGGCGCGGGCCTGCGAGTTGGGGGGCGCTGCGGCGATTCGCTGTCAGGGCCTCGCCGACATCGCGGCCATCAAGGGGTGCGTCGAGGTCCCCGTCATCGGGCTATGGAAGGAGGGGCATGAGGGCGTCTACATCACGCCGACCCTGCGCCATGCGCTCGCGTGTGCGAGCGCCGGTGCCGATGTGGTGGCACTTGACGCCACCGACCGGGCCCGCCCCGACGGCCGTACCTTCGAGGAGACCGTCGTGGACTTTCGCTCTTCGACCGATGCCCTCCTCATGGCAGACTGCATGACGATCGAAGATATCCGTCGCGGCGTGTCCGCCGGCTGCGATGTGGTCTCCACGACGCTCTCTCACAACAAAGCTGCGATTGACACCACTCTTGACGATGGTCCCGACCTGGCAATTCTGCGCGCCGCCGCGTCGGAGTTCCCCGACTTCCCGATCGTCTGCGAGGGTCACGTCCACACTCCGGTCGACGCCCGGCTCGCGATTGACGCGCGCGCCTGGGCCGTGGTCGCCGGCACGGGCATCACGCATCCGACAAGCATCACGAGCTGGTTCAAGGCGGCGATCGAGGGCTGACGGCGGGCCGTGCGCGCGCCGCCGCGCCCCGCTCTCGTGCAAGCGGAGAGGGAAGGCGCCGCGGCGCGACTCTCGGATCTTTGCGCCCGGTGTGTGCTTGGCCCCTATACCCCCGCAACCTCGTGCTGGTAGCTCTCGCCCCACGCTCTCAGCGCGTCGAGGACGCCTTTGAGGCTGCGTCCTCGCTCGGTGAGCGCGTACTCCACGTGTGGGGGAACCTCCGGATAGACGGTGCGGGTGAGCAGGCCGTCGGACTCCATGGAGCGTAGGTTCTGGGTGAGCACCTTCTGCGAGATGCTCCCCACGCCGCGCTTGAGCTCGCTGAACCTTAGGGTTCCCCCGAGCAGCTCGCGCAGGATGAGGACCTTCCAGCGATTCGATATCAAGGCGAGAGTCACCTCGACGGGACAGGCGGGCAGCTCGGTCTTGTCAGCCATGTGACCTCCTTGGTTTCAAAACAGTATCTACAGTACTTAAAAGTGCTTACTTTCAAAAGGAATGCTAACGCACGAGAATGAGCGTGACAAGTACGCAAGGGGCTCTCCGCTCGGAGCCCCCGGCGAGGGGAGAAGCACATGAGGATTGCAGTCGTAAGCGCCAACGGAAGGGTCGGCCGGCTCGTTGTCCACGAGGCGGTGGCGCGCGGCCACGAGGTCACCGCCGTTGTGCGAGCCGAGAGCAAGACCGAGGCGACCGCCGTCATCCAAAAAGACCTCTTTGATCTCGAGGCGTCCGACCTTGCCGACTTCGACGTGGTCGTAGACGCGTTCGGCGCTTGGCAGGAGGAGACGCTGTCCCAGCACTCCGCCTCGCTCGCGCACCTGTGCGACGTGCTCTCCGGCACCCCCGTCCGCCTGCTCGTGGTCGGTGGCGCAGGGAGCCTCTACACCGACCGTGCGCACACCCGGCATCTGATGGACAATGCGGACTTCCCGGCGTCCTTCCTGCCGCTTGCGTCTGCCATGGGCAAGTCCCTGGACGAGCTGCGCAAGCGCTCTGACGTTCGCTGGACCTACCTTTCTCCGGCCGCCGACTTCCAGGCAGAGGGGGAGCGCACGGGTTCGTACGTGCTCGCCGGCGAGGAGCTCGCCAACAACGAGCGCGGCGAGTCCGTCATCAGCTATGCCGACTTCGCGATTGCGATGGTCGACGAGGCCGAGCGCACCGACGGGTCACACGTGGGCAAGCGCATCTCGGTCGTGCGGGCGTAGTCCAAGGCACCCTCTGCATGCGTCACGTGCGTCGGGTGCGCGAAAGTCACGGGAGACATCCTTAAGAGACCTCTCGAGACATCCTTAAGAGACCTCTCGCGACCTGCGTAGACGCTGCGGAGAAGTACGGGCTGCTCGGCAGGGGTGCCCGACTTTCGCGCACTCAAAAATCTGGTTGTGAGCGCGGGGTGCGGCCCTACGCCGCCTCCGTCTCGCGCTATCCTGATAAGAGGCGGACGAGAGGGGGGCCATGCAGACGAATACCCAGAACACGCAGAACACCCAGCGGATGCGCGCCGCCGAGGACCGCGAGCGCGTGCCCGACGTCGTCGTGATCACGGGCATGAGCGGCTCGGGCCGCACGCAGGCCCTGCACGTCTTCGAGGACATGGGCTACTTCTGCATCGACAACCTGCCCCCGCGCCTGATCCTCACCCTCGCCGACCTCGTGGGCATCAACACCGGCGTGGGCCGCCACCTCGCCGTGACCTGCGACCTGCGCAGCCAGGGCCTCTTCACCGAGTTCGCCGAATCGATCGACCAGCTCCGCGCCCACGAGTTCACCTGCACGGTGGTGTTTCTCGACACCTCCGACGAGGTCCTCATGCGTCGCTACGACGAGAACCGCCGCCGCCACCCCCTGGCCGCCCCGGGGGAGTCCCTCGCCCACACCATCGCGCGCGAGCGCACCCTCCTCGCGGCCGTGCGCACAGCCTCGGACCTTGTGATTGACACCTCCCACCTGCGCATCAAGGACCTGCGCGCCCGCCTGAGGCGCGCCTTCTCGGAGCTTGGCGACCAGCAGCTCATGGAGGTCAGCGTCTTCTCCTTCGGCTTCAAGCACGGCATGCCCGCCGAGGCTGACCTCATGGTCGACGTGCGCTTTCTGCCCAACCCGTTCTACGACCCCGAGATGCGGCCCCTCACGGGCAACGACCAGCTCGTGGCGGACTTCGTCCTCAACAACCCCACCACCGAGAAGTTCCTCGACGCATGGTGGGGCCTCCTCGACGTGGTCATGCCCGGCTACGTGGCCGAGGGCAAGGCCCACCTCTCGATTGGCGTGGGCTGCACGGGCGGCCAGCATCGCAGCGTGGCCATCGCCAGCGCCACGGCCTCCTACCTCGAGAAGGGCGGCTACCACGTGAGCCTGTCCCACCGCGACCTGCCGCTCGCCGGCGCGAGGACGAGCTAGCATGTCGTTTACCGCAGAGGTCAAAGACGAGCTCTCCCGCGTCGAGGCTCCGGACGTCACCTCCGAGCTCGCGCAGCTCTCGGCCTTGATCAGGGTCTGCGGGACGCTCTCCTTCAGGGGGCCGGAGCGCTATTCGATCAAGATCACCACCGAGACCGGCGCGGTTGCGCGCACCCTCATCAAGCTCACGCACAAGATCTTCGACCTCGAGACGTCGCTTACGGTGCGTCGCTCGGTCCTGCACAAGACGAGGAACTACCTGATCGAGATACCCGAGCAGGACGCGCTCGCTGAAGACCTCGTGCGCCTGGGGATCCTCGCGACCGGTCGCGGCCTAACGACGGGGGTGCCTGCCTCGCTCGTCCGCTCGCCTCAGGGCCTTTCGGCGTTCGTGCGCGGGGCCTTCATGGCCGGCGGCTTCATCGCCGATCCCCGGGGTGACTTTCACCTGGAGATCGCGGTGACGAGGGAGGACTTCGCCCGTGGCTTGGCCGAGCTCATCGGCTCCCTGGGCGTTTCGGCTCGTCTCAATCGCCGGCGTGGCGCCTTTGCGATCTACCTCAAGAGCTTCGACGACATCATCGTGCTCCTGCGCGCCATGGGCGCCCGCCGCATGGCGCGCGTCGTGGAGGCGGCCCGCGCGCAGAAGTCGGTCAAGAACGACGTCAACCGCCGCGTCAACGCCGAGATGGCCAATCAAGTGCGCTCGAGCGGGGCTGCCCTGTCCCAGCTCGATCTCATCGACCGCGCCGAGCGCACCCTCGGCCTGGCGTCCCTGCCGCCTGCGCTCGCGTCGTTTTGCGAGGCGCGCCGCGCCCACCCGGAGCTCTCCTTGGTGGCGCTCGGTGCCGAGCTCGACCCGCCGGCGTCCAAGTCCGCCATATACCATAGGGTGCTGCGCCTGCAGGGCCTCGTCGAGGAGGCGGAGCGCGCCGAGAGGAGCCCCGGGGCGGACCTCTAGCGCTCACACGCTTCTCGCAGGTGGGGGCCAAAGACTCGGTGCCCCCCCAATCACGTGCCTAGTGAATCTCGTGTGGGGTACACTACCCAAAGTACGTTTTGCGCTCTGTGACAACTTGGCATGCCTGGGACAAGCCCCGGCGGCCACGTGAAAGGAGAAAGCATGGCAGTAAAGGTTGCAATTAACGGCTTTGGTCGTATCGGTCGTCTGGCGTTTCGCCAGATGTTCGGTCACGAGGGCTCCGAGATCGTCGCCATCAACGACCTCACCTCTCCCGAGATGCTCGCCTACCTGCTTAAGTACGACTCTACCCAGGGCAACTACGCCCGCGACCACGAGGTCGTCGCCGACGAGGACTCCATCACCGTCGACGGCAAGAAGATCACCATCTACAAGGAGGCCGACGCCAACAACCTGCCCTGGGGCAAGCTCGGCGTCGACGTCGTCCTCGAGTGCACCGGCTTCTACACCTCCAAGGCCAAGGCGCAGGCCCATGTCAACGCCGGCGCCAAGAAGGTCGTCATCTCCGCTCCCGCAGGCAACGACTTGCCCACGGTTGTCTTCAACGTCAACCACGAGACGCTGACCGCAGATGACAACATCATCTCCGCCGCCTCCTGCACCACCAACTGCCTCGCTCCCATGGCCAAGGGCCTGAACGACTTCGCGGGCATCGAGTCCGGCATCATGACGACCATCCACGCCTACACCGGCGACCAGATGACGCTCGACGGCCCGCAGCGCAAGGGCAACTTCCGTCGCTCCCGCGCGGCGGCCGAGAACATCGTCCCCAACAGCTCAGGTGCCGCCAAGGCCATCGGTCTCGTGCTCCCCGAGCTCAACGGCAAGCTGACCGGTGCCGCCCAGCGTGTCCCCACCCCCACCGGCTCGCTCACGAACCTCTACGCCGTGGTCGACAAGGCCGTCACGGCCGACGAGATCAACGCGGCCATGAAGGCCTACGCCGCGACCATCCCCGACACGTTCTCCTACAACGAGGATCAGATCGTCTCGCGCGACATTGTCGGAGAGACCCATGGCTCCATCTTCGACGCCACCCAGACGGTGGCCCAGCCCCTCGCCGGCGGCAAGACCCTCGTCCAAGTCACCGCATGGTACGACAACGAGAACTCCTACGCCTCCCAGATGGTCCGCACCATCAAGTACTTCGAGAAGTTCGTCGCGTAGCTCTCGCTTCGCAGGCTTTTCACGAGGGGCGCGGTCGCAGCTTACAGGGCCGCGGCCGCGCCCCTTCCCCTCTGGCAACCTCTCTCTCCAAGGAGCGAGCATGGCATTCACCAAGAAGACCGTCCGTGACGCGGACGTGGACGGCAAGCGCGTCCTCATGCGCGTCGACTTCAACGTCCCCCTGAAGGACGGCGTGGTGACCGACGACACGCGCGTGCGCGCGGCCATCCCCACCATCCAGTACCTCAAGGAGCACAACGCCAAGACCATCCTCATGAGCCATCTCGGCCGCCCCAAGGGCGACGGCCCCGAGCCCGAGCTCTCCCTCAAGCCCGCGGCCGATAAGCTCGCCGAGCTCACGGGCTATGACGTGAAGTTCGTCGACGACACCTACGGCCAGAAGGCCGCCGACGCCGTGGCGGCGCTTGCGCCCGGGGACATCCTCGTCCTCGAGAACGTTCGCTTCGACAAGCGCGAGAAGAAGAACGACCCCCAGATCGCCAAGACGCTCGCGTCCTACGGCGACCTCTTCGTGCTCGACGCCTTCGGCACCGCGCACCGCGCCCAGGGCTCCGTCGTGGGCCCGGCCGCCTACCTGCCCGCCTACGCCGGTTTTTTGCTGGAGAAGGAAGTCGACACCCTGACCTCCATCTTCGCCGACCCCACGCGGCCCTTCGTGGCTATCGTGGGCGGCTCCAAGGTCTCGAGCAAGATCGGCGTCCTGGACCACCTCATCGACTCCGCCGACACGCTGATCATCGGCGGCGGCATGGCCTACACCTTCTTCCTTGCCCAGGGCCACAGCGTGGGGACCTCCCTCAAGGAGGAGGACTGGGTCGAGCGTGCGGGCGAGATGCTCAAGAAGGCCGAGGCCAAGGGCGTCAAGATCCTCCTGCCGATCGACAACGTGGTCGCCGACCACTTTGGCGAGGACGCCACGGGCGAGGTCGTGGACTCAGACAACATCCCGGGCGGCCGTATGGGCATGGACATCGGTCCCAAGACCGTCGCCCTGTTCGACGAGGCCATCGAGGGCGCCAAGACCGTGTTCTGGAACGGTCCCATGGGCGTCTTCGAGATGGACCAGTTCTCCCACGGCACCGAGGCCGTCGCGCGCGCCGTGGCCGACTCCGACTGCACGTCGATCATAGGCGGCGGCGACTCCGTCGCGGCCATCAACAAGTTTGGCCTGGCCTCCAAGATGAGCTGGATCTCCACCGGCGGCGGCGCCTCCATGGAGCTCGTCGAGGGCAAGACCCTTCCGGGAGTGGAGGCGCTTCTCGATGCGTAAGAGGATGATCGCGGGGAACTGGAAGATGAACAAGACCTACGGCGAGGGCATCGTCCTGGCCCAGGGCCTGGCCGACGAGCTCTCCGGCGGCACCGGTGACGTTGACGTGGTGGTCTGCCCGCCCACGGTCGACCTCAAGGGCGTCTCCGAGGTCATCGCGCAGGCGAGCGCCCCCTTCGCGCTCGGCGCGCAGAACGTGTACTGGGAGGAGTCGGGAGCCTACACCGGTGAGACCGCCCCGGACATGCTCGAGGCCGTGGGCGCGACCCACTGCATCATCGGTCACTCCGAGCGTCGCGGCTACTTCGGCGAGACCGACGAGGACGTCAACAAGAAGACCCGCGCCCTCATGGCCCACGGCATCGTGCCCATCAGCTGCTGCGGCGAGCCCCTCGAGGTCCGCGAGGCGGGCACGCACGTGGCCTACGTGGTCGACCAGATCAAGAGGGACACCGAGGGCCTCGAGGTCGACGACCCGTCTGCCTACGTGATTGCCTACGAGCCCATCTGGGCGATCGGCACCGGCAAGACCGCCACGGCCGATGACGCCCAGGAGGTCTGCGGCGCCATCCGCCAGACCCTCGTCGAGGTCTTCGGGGCCGAGGCGGCCGACGGCATTCGCATCCTGTATGGCGGCTCCGCCAAGCCGGGCAACGTGGCGGGCTTCCTGGAGAAGCAAGACGTCGATGGCGCGCTCGTCGGTGGCGCCTCCCTGGCCGCCGACTCCTTTGCGGCCATGGTCAAGGCAGCCATGGCATAGCACGATCTCGTGGTACAGAAGGCAAGGGGTCCGGGCTTCGTGTCCGGGCCCCTTTGTGCTAACCTAAAAGGGTTATTCTGAAGAACGACCGCGTGGCAGTTTCCCTGCCCCAGAAGGAGAGCTTCGTGAACGCGCTCAACATCATCCTGCTCGTGCTCCTGTTCTTGTCCGGCGCGCTCACCGTCGTCTTGGTGCTCATGCACTCCGGCAAGGGCACGGGTGTCTCCGACATGATCGCCTCGTCTTTGTACAACTCGGCGGCGGGATCGGGCGTGTGGGAGAAGAACCTCGATCGTCTCACGGTTATCACGGCAACGGTTTTCATCGCGTGCATCGTGGTCATGGCCATTTCGTTCCCCACGGGCACGCTGGGCTAGGGTCTACCAGCAGAGACGGGGAGGGGGCAGCGATGCCCTCTCTCTTTTATCGACGATGCTTTCAGAGTTTCCAAAGCCCGTAGCTTTTCTCGCTGACTCTTTTAGGGTAAAGTGGATAGATGCTTTTAGGAGGGGGGCGAGCGCGCTCGCCCCGGGTAGGATCGAGGGATGGGGCACAGGGCTGCCCGCCTCGAGACGTCAGGAGGAGGAAACAATGGCTCTGGACAAGACGGGCGGAGTGTCTCGCCGCACCTTCGTCAAGGGAGGGCTCGCCGCCAGCGCACTCGCCGCGCTTGCTGCGTGCAAGAACGCCAGCACCTCGACGGACAGCTCTACCACGACCGGCGGCACCGATCAGGCCGCGTCGGGCGGCACCCTCAAGTTCTACATCAACGACCCGGTCGCCATCGACCCCTACAACGTGCAGGAGTCCGAGGGCACGCAGGTCGAGCACATCCTGTTTGACTCCTTGGTCAACTACGACTGGGACAAGGAGGACTATGTCGCCAAGGCCTGCGAGAAGTGGGAGGTCTCCGACGACGGCACCGAGTTCACCTTCACGCTCAAGGACGCCACGTTCCACAACGGCGACAAGGTCGACTCTGCATCCTTCAAGCGTGGCTGGGAGCGTCTGGCGGACCCCAAGATGACCACGCCCGGCGAGATCGGCTACCACATCTCTCCGGTGGCTGGCTATGACGACATGGTCTCCGGTGCCGCCACCGAGATTTCCGGCCTCACCTGCCCGGACGACAAGACCTTCGTGGTGAAGCTCTCCTATCCCATGGCCGACTTCCTGGCCGTCTGCGCGCACCCGGGTCTGGCACCCGTTCCGCAGGCCGCCCTCGATGACGCCGACGCTTTCCTTTTGGCCCCGATCGGCAACGGTCCCTTCCAGATGGACGGCAAGTGGGAGTCCGGCCAGTACATCAACGTCAAGCGCTTCGACGACTACTACGGCGATGCCCCCAAGCTCGATGCCGTCAACTTCTCCATCCAGAAGGATCCGGACACGGCATTTCGCGAGTTTGAGGCCGGCAACATCGACTTCTGCCAGCTGCTCACCGGGCGCATCAAGGAGGGACTCGAGAAGTATGGCGAGTCCGAGGACGGCTACACCGTGACCCCGGGCAAGCAGGGCCTCATCGGCGCCGAGAGCTCCATCTACTATCTCTGTGTCAATGTCGATGACCCCGTTATGTCTGACATCAACCTGCGTCATGCGATCTCTTTGGCCATTAATCGCCAGAACATCGTCGACACCCTCTTCGAGGGCGTGCGTAAGCCCGCCGACTGCGTGTTCCCGCCGATCATCGACGAGGACTCCTCCAACGTGTGGGAGTACTGCGCCTACGACGTGGACAAGGCCAAGCAGATTCTGGCCGACAACGGTCTAGAGGGCACCGAGGTCACGCTGTCCTACAACTCCGGTGGCGGCCACGAGGACATCATGTCCATCGTTCAGGGCGACCTGGAGGCCGTGGGCCTGACGGTCACGCAGAACTCCCAGGAGTGGGCGGCCTACCTGTCTGGTCTGACTGACGGCAACTTCCAGATTGCGCGCCTGGGCTGGATTGCCGACTACCCCACCATGGACAACTTCATCTACCCCAACTTCTACTCCACGGCAGACAACAACTACTCGCGCTATAACAGCCCCGAGGTGGACGCCGCCATCAACAAGGCGCGCGCCATCGTCGATGAGGACGAGCGCAAGGCTGCCTTCCGCGCCATCAACCAGCAGATCGCCGACGACTTGCCGATTATCCCGATTATGTTCTACGCGCACAACCACGTGGGCTCCGAGAAGGTCGAGTCGCTCTACTACAGCCCGCAGGGACTGGCCGGCCTTGCCTCCGCCTCCCTCAAGGTATAGGGGCGGCTTCTTGTTAGTTTCCTATCTGTAGGCTTCCCGCGCGGGGCATCGCAAGGCGATGCCCCGCCGGGTTATGCGGGCACTACGTCATCTTCGTCTCTTCCACCCGCCGGAAGCGCGGGCATCGAAGAGAGGACGAGGGCGCAGTCCCCGAGGACGAACAAGGAAAGCACATGGGAAAGTACATCCTCAAAAGAGTGATTCAGTTCATCCCCGTTTTTTTGGGCGTGACGCTCATCCTCTTCGTGATGGAGAACGTCGTTCCGGGTGATCCCATCAAGCTCATGGCGGGTGAGAAGAAGCTCGACGCCCAGACCGAGCTCAACCTGCGCGTGGCCCACCACCTCGTCGAGACCGACGAGAACGGAAACGCCCTCTACGACGAGGCCGGCAATCCGATAGCAACCCCGATGTGGAAGCGCTACGTGCTCTACGTCGGAGGTCTTCTTCAGGGCGACCTCGGCGTCTCCTATCAGAGGGCGGGGCAGTCCGTCTCGGATATCCTGATGTCCAAGTATCCCTATACGATCAAGCTCTCCATCGTGGCCATCATCATAGAGACGGTCGTGGGCATAGGGGCCGGCATGATCTCGGCGATAAAGCGCTACTCGTTCTGGGACGTGCTCGTCACGTTGGTGACGTCGGTTCTCGTGGCGATGCCCGCCTTCTGGCTCGGCATGCTCCTGCAGCTCTTCTTCGGCATCTTCCTCAAGGATGCCACGGGCGGGGGCTTCTATCTGCCCATCTCGGCGGACTTCTCCCCCTACGCGGAGTTTCAGGGCTGGGCCTACTACATTCTGCCGGCCATCACGCTGGCGTCGGTCTCCACGGCCTATGCGGCGCGCATCATGCGCTCCCAGCTGCTCGAGGTCATGAACCAGGACTACATCCGCACGGCGCGCGCCAAGGGCCTGTCTCGTCGCGACGTCATCTGGCACCATGCGCTCAAGAACGCCCTCATCCCCGTCGTCACCTACATCGGCAACGACTTTGGCGCGATGATGGCCGGTGCCATCCTGACAGAGACGGTGTTCAACTGGCCGGGTGTGGGCTACGAGACCTACCGCGCGATCTCGTCGCGCGACTGGCCCATCGTGCTTGGCTCCGTGACGGTCATCGTGGTGCTCGTCATGGTCATCAATCTCATCGTCGACGTGAGCTATGCCTTCCTTGATCCTCGCATCAGGTACGGCGCTCCCAAGGACCAGGGCTAGGGGGAAGGGCATGACAGCAGAGAACACCGCCGCCGCGGCGGTACCTGCCCAGAGCCGCACGCTCTGGAGCGACGCCTGGAGGCGTCTCAAGAAGAACAGGCTCGCCGTGTTCGGCGCGATCTGGATCGCCTTCATCGTCGTCGTGGCGCTCAGCGCCGACCTCTGGGTGCCCCAGACGCTGGGCAGCCCCACCGAGACCCAGTCAGAGACCATGACGGACAGCTCGCGTCTTCCGCCCTCGGCCGAGCACCCCTTCGGCACCGACACCCTGGGTCGCGACGTGCTCTCGCGCGTCATCTACGGCGCTCGGGTGTCGCTCTCCGTCGGCGTGCTCGCCACGCTCATCTCCACGGCCATCGGGCTGGTCCTGGGCGCGCTCGCCGCGTTCTACGGGGGCGTCTGGGACACGATCATCATGCGCTGCGCGGACGTTTTCATGGCCTTTCCCTACACGCTGTTCGTGATCGCCATGATCGCGGTCTTGGGCAACGGGATCCAAAACGTGTTCATCGCCATCGGCATCCTGGGCTGGCCCTCGATCGCGCGCGTTTTTCGCTCGGCGATCCTCACGGTCAAGGAGAACGACTACGTCGACGCGGCGCGCGCCATGGGTGCCTCCGACGCCCGCATCATCGTGCGCCACATCTTCCCCAACTCGGTCGCCTCGATCGTGGTCTACGCCACGATGAACGTCGGCGGCGCCATCCTGACCGAGAGCGCCCTCTCGTTTCTGGGCATGGGCGTCGTCCCCCCGGATCCCTCGTGGGGCAACCTGATCCAGGACGGCCAGACCTACCTGGCCACGCAGCCGTGGCTCATGATCCTGCCCGGCCTTGCCATTCTCATGACCGTGCTTGCCTTCACCCTGCTCGGCGACGGTCTGCGCGATGCCCTCGACGTCAAGATGAAGGACGCTTAAGCCATGTTCAGGAAGAAGAACAAGGGCCCCGAGCCCGCGCTAGAGCTCAAGAGCCAGCCCGTTCCCGAGGGCTCGCACCTGCTCGAGGTCGATGACCTCAAGATGTACTTCCACACCCAGGACGGCGTGGTCAAGGCGGTTGACGGGGTGAGTTACACGCTCGATCGCGGGGAGACGCTGGGTGTCGTGGGCGAGTCCGGCTCCGGCAAGTCCGTGACCTCCCTCACCGTCATGGGCCTCGTCGACATGCCCCCGGGAAGGATCGAGGGAGGCGACGTGCGCTACCGCGGCCGCTCCCTTCTCTCCATGAGCGACGCCGAGATGCAGCACATCCGCGGCAACGACATCGCCATGATCTTCCAGGACCCGATGACCTCGCTCAACCCGGTCTACACGATCGGCCGGCAGCTGGGCGAGGGCCTCAGGCTCCATCGCGGCTACACCAAGGCGCAGGCACTCGCCCGAGCGGTCGAGCTGCTCGACCTCGTGGGCATTCCCAACCCGGACCAGCGCGTCAAGGACTACCCGCACCAGTTCTCGGGAGGCATGCGCCAGCGCGTCATGATCGCCATGGCCCTGGCCTGCGACCCCGACATCCTGATTGCCGACGAGCCCACCACGGCCCTCGACGTCACGATCCAGGCGCAGATCATCGAGCTCATGAAGGAGATGCAGCAGAAGAACGGCAACGCGATCATCATGATCACCCACGACCTCGGCGTGGTGGCCGACGTCGCCGACAAGATCATGGTCATGTATGCCGGTCATCCCGTGGAGTTCGGGTCCGCCGAGGAGATCTTCTACCATCCCACGCACCCCTACACCTGGGGGCTCATGCGCTCCATTCCCAAGCCCGAGGGCGACGAGAAGCGCCCGCTCACGCCCATCGAGGGCAACCCTCCCTCGCTCGTCAACGTGCCGAGCGGCTGCTCCTTCTCGCCGAGGTGCCCGTACGCGACCGAGCGCTGCCGCACCGAGGTGCCCGAGATTTACACCTTCGCGTCGGGCCACTACACGCGCTGCCACTATTCGATGGATCCCGAGTTCGCGCACGCGCACGCGCCTGCCAACTCGCGTACGGCCGCCGCGGCCGCGAGCCCAGTTGCGCAGGAAGGGGGCGAGCGCTGATGGCAGACGAGAGAAGGCCCCTGCTCTCCGTGCAGCACCTGTGCAAGGAGTTCCCGGTGGACTCCGGTCTCCTGGGCAGGCGCTTCTCCAAGAGCTCCGTCTCGGCGGTCAAGGACGTGAGCTTTGACATCTACCCTGGCGAGACCCTGGGCCTCGTGGGCGAGTCCGGCTGCGGCAAGTCCACCACGGGTCGCTGCATCATGCGCCTCTCGCGCCCGACGTCAGGCAAGGTCATCTTTGACGGCAAGGACGTCGCTGAGATGAGCAAGAGGGAGCTCAAGGGGATGCGCCGCAACATGCAGTTCATCTTCCAGGACCCCTACGCCTCGCTCAACCCGCGCATGACCATCGGAGAGATCGTCTCCGAGCCGCTCATCATCCACGGCGTCATGACCGATGCGACCGAGCGCACTCTCTACGTTCAGGAGCTCCTGGACACTGTGGGCCTCAACCCCGAACACATCAACCGCTATCCGCACGAGTTCTCGGGAGGTCAGCGCCAGCGCGTCGGCATCGCCCGAGCCTTCGCGCTCAAGCCCAAGCTCATCATCTGCGACGAGCCGGTCTCGGCCCTGGACGTCTCCATCCAGGCCCAGGTGCTCAACCTCCTGAACGACCTCCAGCAGCAGTACGGCACCGCGTACCTGTTCATCGCGCATGACCTCTCGGTGGTCCAGCACATCTCCAACCACATCGCGGTCATGTACCTGGGAAACCTCATGGAGCACTCCGACTGGAAGACGCTCTACGACCGGCCGATGCACCCCTACACGCAGTCTCTGCTCTCGGCGGTGCCCGTGCCCGACCCCGATCTTCAGGCGACCCGCAAGCGCATCATCCTCGCGGGCGACCCGCCCTCGCCAATCGACCCACCTTCCGGCTGCCGCTTCCACACGCGCTGCCCGATCGCGACCGAGCGCTGTTCCGCCGAGCATCCCGAGCTGCGCGAGATTGAGCCCGGTCACCTCTGTGCCTGTCACTACGCGGCTCCCAACCCGATCAAGGGGAGCTCGATCGAGCTTTAGGTGCTGGAAGTACGTGCTTCGTGAGGTCTTGGCCCCTTCCTGTTCGGCTCATTGCCTGCGCAAAAGTCGTCGGATCAGGAAGGGGCCAAGGCCTTCCCGGAGGTCTTCCCGTGGGGGAGCTCGAGCGGGCCTGCTCGGGGGAGAGATCTTAGCGCCGGAAACGCCGCATGTGCCCCGCGGGACCGGCCTTGGCAGCTTTGGGCGGGGCAGTTGCGGCACCTTTCGCAGCTAGAACACCGCACACGCCCCGTGGGAGACTTTTTTGGGTTGTGGGTTGCGCGGGGATGGGGGAGCGTGCATAATATCCCATGCGCGCAAGCGCAGCTTGTCGGAGTGGCGGAATTGGCAGACGCGCTAGCTTGAGGTGCTAGTGACCGACTAAAAGGTCGTGCGGGTTCAAGTCCCGCCTCCGACACCACGAAAGAACGCGGGCCCCTGTGGTCCGCTTTTTTCATGCCGCGCCGCGGCGTCCAGCACGGAGCCCCTTTGACGTCACCCCTTGGTACAATGCCTGCGAGGTCACGGGTTTCCAGGGGCCTCGCAGGTCGACGAGAGGTGACACATGCCAAGGACGGCGCTCAGCACCAGACGGGTCGAGGGAATAGGCGAGGGGAGCCTTGCGGGGACCCTCTCGAGGCTCCTGCAGCTCACGAGCGAGGCGGTTCTCGTCTTCGACGGTCTGGGGCGGGTGCTTCTTGTGAACGACGAGGCCACCAAGCTCCTCTCGAGCAAAGAAGCGCTCGTGGGCACTGACGTGCGCCGGCTCTTTCCGGCCGCCGACGGCTCCGACCCGGACGGCATGTTCGACGCGTCGGACCTTCCCTTTGCCGTCGACGGCTCGATGACGCTCTGCTCGTGCGTGGGCGCGGACGGTCGCCTCATGCCGGTCCGCGTGCGCTGCGACGTCGTCCAGGCCCCGGGGGAGACCTACCTCCTCGTCGCCCTGCCCGCCAACGGAGAGGAGCGCGCGGGACGCGAGTACGACCGCACCCTCGACGACCTGCGCCGAGCCAACCATCGGCTGTCCGGGGCCCTGAACATCGTGCTCGACACCCTGGACTCCAATGACGTGGACACCCTCTTCGGGCGCGTGCTCGAGGAGATCACGGACACGATGGAGTCCGACGGCACGATCGTCTACCTCGCCGAGGCGGACGGCTTTCACCTGCGCGGCCTCTCGAGCGGCCTCGCAGACGAGAAGGTCGTGCGCTTCATGGCGTTCGACCGCAGCGTGGAGAAGCTCGCCCTGCGCGAGGGCCATGCGGTGCGCTTGAGGGTCTGTCCCCCGTCGAGCGACGTGCTCAGGCAGGGGCGGCTGGTCACGCGCGAGGTCGTGAACGAGGAGACGCACGAGATCATGCGCCTCAAGAGCGACGTCCTGCCCCCGTTCACGAGCTTCGTGCTGGTTCCGGTGTGGTTCGGCGGGCACGTCATCTCGATCATCGAGGTGGGCTGGAGGCGGATGCACCCCCTCGTCAAGGAGGACGCGCGCCTGCTCGACTCCGTGGCCCACTACCTCTCGATCCAGCTCGCGGGGGCCTTCTCGGCCATGCGCGCCCAGCGTGCCGACCATCTCCTCGCCCTGGGGACCGATCTGCGCGAGGAGCTCCTCTCCGCAGGGGACGACGCGAGTCACGACGTGTGGGGTCGCCTGCCCGAGGTCCTCTCCGAGGCCGCCGACGAGCTGGAGGCCACCCTCGTGCGCGTCCGGGAGAACGACTACCAGCGCCTCGTCATGGTCGACCTGCCCCTCACGGGCATGCGCGCGCTTCCCGTCGACCTGGACGAGCTCGAGCGGGGCTCCGTACGCGACGGAGCCGCCGTGGTGAGCGTGGGCTCCGGCTCCGAGCTCTCCTCGTTTCTGCGCGAGCTCGGGGAGCCCTGCGTGGGCGTGCTGGTCGACCTCGGGGAGCTGGCCGGCGAGCGCTTCTGCAACCTCGTGCTGCGCCCCAACGGGGCGGAGCCCTTCGATGACCTCGAGCTCGAGTTTCTCTCCCGGCTGGCCGAGGACGTGCGCGGCATCGCCCTGGGCGAGGAGGCGCGGGCCCAGGACAAGCGCATCTCGCAGGCCCTCCAGACGGGGATGAGAAACGAGCTCCAGAAGGTCGAGGGCATCACGGCCCAGGCCGTCTACTCCTCCGCGACCAAGGCCGCCTTCGTGGGCGGGGACTTCTACGACCTCATCCGGCTGCCCGGCCGGCGCGCCTGCGTCATCATGGGCGACGTCTCCGGCAAGGGCGTGGAGGCCGCGTCCGTCTCGGCGGCCGTCAAGACGGCGCTGGGGGCCTACGCGTGGGAGGGGTTGGACCCGGCGCGCATGGTGCGCTCGCTCAACGACTTCCTCCTGGGCTTCTCGCGCGTGGAGACCTTCGCCACGCTCTTCGTGGGCATCGCCGACCTGGCGTCCGCCACGCTCACGTACTGCTCGGCGGGCCATCCGCCCGCGATCCTCATGCGCGCCGGGGCCGACGAGATCTCCATCCTGGACGTGCAGTCCGGCGTCGTCGGCGCCTTTCACGACATTGGCTACCAGGACGGCTCGGTGCGCCTTTGCGCCGGTGACGTCCTGCTGCTCTACACGGACGGGACCACGGAGGCCCGCGACCCCTCGGGCGCGTTCTTTGGCGAGCAGGGCCTGCGCGACCTGGTGATGCGCGAGTCTGCGGGCGGGAAGACCTTCGACGGCTTCGTGGAGCGCCTCCTTGAGGCGCTTGACACCTTCACGGGCCAGAACCTGGAGGATGACGTGGCCATGGTCGCCCTGCGCTTCGATGAGCTGGGAGTCGCGGAGGGCCACGGCGCCTGAGATGAGGCGTCCCTCCCAGCGCTCGGCACGGCGTTAGGCTGCGCCCCTTTGGGGAATAACCAGTCTCATGCATGACATCGTCAACATAGCGCTCGTTAACGTCAACGGGGACCTCGACGTCACCACGGTCGGCTCCGTGCGTCGACGCATCGATGCGCTTGTCGCCCAGGGCTGCCGCCGTATCTTCCTCAACATGGCCGGATCCACCCGCGTCGACTCGGCGGGGATGGGGCTCATCCTCTCCGAACTGCGCCGCATGCGCCGCCTGGGCGGGCTTCTGTCGCTCTCCAACGTCTCGCCTTCGGTGTACCTGGCTCTGTGCCGCATGCGCATGGTCGACTACCTGCTCGTCTCTCGCGCGGGCGCGCGCCTTGAGGTCGATGAGCTCGACCCCTCCGTCCTGCCTTGCTGGCGCACCACGTTTCGCGTGGACGCCACGGCCCTGGGCGGGGCGCGCGACCGGGTGTCCGAGCTTCTGGGGGGGCTGCCCCTCACGCCCGACGAGGTGTTCGACATGACGCTGGCCTCCGGCGAGGCCGTGGGCAACGCCGTCGACCACACCTGCGAGGGAGGCGTTCTGGTGACGGTGTCCGCCTATGCCGACCGCGCGGTCGTCGACGTGGCCGACTGCGGGTGCGGCTTTGCGCCCGCCCAGGAGGGGGGCGACCCCGTCGAGCCGAGCCCCTGGGCCGAGCGCGGGCGGGGAATTCGCCTCATGCGCCTTCTCGCCGACTCCGTCATCATCTCGTCCAAGAGCGCAGGACAGGGGACGGTCGTGCGTCTCGTCAAGCTCTTCGACGGACCAGGTGCCGTCACGGTTCCCGAGCAGGTCACCCCCGCCACGCGCCCGTAGGGACCCATAGAAATTTCACGTCCGGAGCAATTCGTGCTTGCCTCGAGGAGGCAGGACCCGTATAGTATTCCGTGCACGTGCGGGCTTAGCGCAGTTGGTAGCGCGCCACCTTGCCAAGGTGGAGGTCGCGGGTTCGAACCCCGTAGCCCGCTCCATGTGAGCGCCGGGCCGGTCGCGATCGGCCTTTTTCATACGGCGAAGTGGCCAAGTGGTAAGGCAGAGGCCTGCAAAGCCTTCACCCCCGGTTCGAATCCGGGCTTCGCCTCCAGCAGAATCTGGGCACCCCACGGGGTGCCCTTTTTTGTCGAGAAGGCACGGCGTGCCTTTCGGTAGACGCCGCTTCGGCCCGTGCGCCACCCCCGTCCGCCGTGCGCCACCCGTGAGGACCGTGAGGATTGGGGCGCCTTTTTTTGATATGGGGAGCGGGTTTTGGAGCTCGAGGCTCTTCTCGGTTTTGCGTTTGCGCAGGTAAAGGTCCTGACGAGAAGAACCTTGCGCTCAAAAGTCCGCCTAAATATCAAAGAAGCGCCCCAGTCGCGCAAAGCGACCCGCCCTAATCGTGGATGCGGGCTCGGCACCGACCCCAGATCCTGGACGGTCGTCGGATGCCCCTCCGCGCACCTTTTTCGAAATCAGGCTTGCGCTCGTGGGGGAGTCTGGGCTAGTATTGCTCCTCGCGTCGCGGGCTTAGCGCAGTTGGTAGCGCGCCACCTTGCCAAGGTGGAGGTCGCGGGTTCGAACCCCGTAGCCCGCTCCATGTGACTCGAGGGACCGGTCCCAGGACCGGTCCTTTTGCTATCCTAAGGGCGTTTGGGAATAGGTCAATCTGCCTTCGGGAGCCGCAACCGCCATGCTGTACTCACTCGTCCTCCTTCTTTTCCTGTTCGCCGTGATGCAGGGCTTCGTGCGAACGATCGTCTACTTCTGGAACTGGCTCTCCCACGGGGACCGCCTCGACGAGAATGACGTCGAGCGCGCCCAGGCGGCCCTCGAGGAGTCCGAGGACGTCCTCGCGCGCGAGCTCTCCCGCGCCAACGGCCGTCGCGGCCTCGCTCGGGTGTTCGCGCGCTGGCAGGCCTCGAGCGAGGCGGTCGACGAGTACCTCGACCACCTGCGCCTGAGCTGGTATCAGATCATCATCCTCTTCTTCGTCGGCAGCATGGGGGGCCTCCTCATCGAGGAGGTCTGGATGCTCGTCACCGCCGGCCTCACCGAGAACCGCGTGGGCCTCGTCTGGGGGCCGTTCTCGCCCCTCTACGGGTTCGGGGCGGTCCTGCTCACGGTCCTGTGCTTCGAGCTGCGTGCCCACGCCGCGCGCAACTGGCAGATCTTCCTGCTCGCCGCCGCCGTGGGCGGCCTTCTCGAGCAGATGACCGGCTGGGGCATGGAGGCCCTCTTCAACGCCGAGTCGTGGACCTACGAGTATCTGCCCGACCACATCACCAAGTGGGTGGCCTGGCGCTTCCTGGTCTTCTGGGGCCTTTTGGGGCTTGCGTGGTGCCGCGCGGTCATGCCGCGGCTGCTCTACACGATCGGCATGCCCACCTCGCGGCGTCAGGCCGTGTTCGTGACCCTCGTGGCCGTCTACCTCGTGGCCGACATCGCGATGACCCTCGTCTGCTTCGACCGCAAGACCAACCGCGACGCGGGTGTGCCCGCGGCAAACGCCTTCGAGCGATGGGTGGACACCAACTACGACGACGAGTTCATCTCGTCGCGCTTCCAGAACCTCACGATCGCCGACGAAGGGACCCGGGCGTGACGCCCGCTGGAAGGGGAGCCGCTCGCGAGGTCTACCTCGACTACGCGGCGTCGACGCCCGTGGACCCCGAGGTGCTCGAGGCCATGCTTCCGTACTTCTCGGAGCGCTTCTGGAACCCCTCGGCGCCGTACGAGTGCGCGCGGGGCGTCCGCGACGACATGGAGCGAGCGCGGGACACGGCGGCGCGCCTCCTGGGCGCGCGCCCCGACAACGTGGTCTTCACGGCCGGCGCGACCGAGGCTAACAACCTCGCCTTCGCCTGTGTGGACGGACACGTGGTCGTGGACGCGGCGGAGCACGAGAGCGTACTGGCCTGCGCGTCGACCCACGAGCACCGCTGCGTGCGCGTGGGCCCCGACGGGATCGTGGACCCGGGCGTCGTGGCGGCCGCCATCCGGCCGGACACCGAGCTCGTCTCGGTCGAGCTGGCCAACGGCGAGCTGGGCTGCGTCCAGCCCGTGCGCGCACTCTCGCACGTGGTGGCCGCCGAGCGCGCGCGACGCCTCGAGGCGGGGGAGCGCCACCCTCTCTACCTGCACACGGACGCCTCGCAGGCGGCCGGTGCCCTCTCGGTCAACGTGTCCTCGCTCGGGGTCGACCTGCTCACGCTCTCCGCGGCCAAGATCTACGGCCCCAAACAGGTGGGGCTTCTCTGGGCCTCCGACGACGTGCGTCTGCGTCCGCTCGTCTTTGGCGGCGGGCAGGAGGGCGGCGTGCGCTCCGGCACCGAGAACGTCGCGGGCATCGTGGGCCTCGCCCGCGCCCTCGAGCTCGCCTGCGCCCGCCGCGACGAGGAGGCGCGCGGCCTCGCCCGCCTGCGCGCCCGCCTGCGCGCGGGCCTTCTCGCCGAACTGCCGTGGATGGTGGTGTCGGGGCCCAACAACCCCAAGCGCCGCCTCCCCGGGCTGCTCCACGTCTCCTTCGCGGGCCTGGAGGCGCGTCGCCTCGTGATCGGCCTGGAGCGCGAGGGGGTCTCGGCGGGGACCGGGTCGGCCTGCGCGGCGAGCCGGATGCGCGTGAGCCACGTGCTCGAGGCGATCGGTCTGCCGCGAGCGCTGGCCGAGGGGAGCCTGCGCCTCACGCTCGGGCGTCCCACGACCGAGGCGGACGTGGACTACGCGGTGGCCGCCCTCGTGCGGGTCGTGCGCGCCGAGATGGGGCGCCGCGGGCTCGACGACGCTGCCTGTGCCCGGATCGCGGGAGGTGCGCGCTGATGACGCGCGTCTTCTGCGGCCTTTCGGGCGGGGTCGACTCCGCCCTGGCCTGCGCGCTGCTCGTGGAGGCCGGCCACGAGGTCACGGCCGTCTACCTGCGCAACTGGTCGCGCGACCTGCCGGGCTTCAGGTGCCCGTGGGCAGACGACCTGGCCGACGCCGAGCGCGTGGCCGTGACGCTCGGGATCGACCTGGAGGTCTGGGACTGCGAGAAGGACTACCAGGAGACGGTCGTGGACTACCTCGTGGACGCCTACGCGCGAGGCTACACCCCCAACCCGGACGTCATGTGCAACCAGACCATCAAGTTCGGGACCTTCGCCGACCGCGCGTTCGCGCGTGGGGCGGACTTCGTGGCCACGGGCCACTACGGGCGCGTCGAGCGGGACGCGGACGGCCGCGCGCGCCTTCTGCGGGCGGTCGACGAGCACAAGGACCAGACCTACTTCATGTGGCGCGTGGGCGAGGACGTGCTCGCGCGCACGCTTCTGCCCGTGGGCGAGATTGCGAACAAGACCGAGGTCAGACGCTTGTGCGCTAAACGTGGCCTGGGGGTCGAGGACAAGCCCGACTCCGACGGGATCTGCTTCGTGGGTCCGGTGGGCATCCGTACGTTTCTGCTCGACTCCCTCGAGCGGCGCGCGGGGGACATCGTGGAGTGGGAGACGGGAAGGGTGCTCGGCCGTCACGACGGGGCCTTCCTCTTCACGGTGGGCCAGAGGCGTGGCCTCGACCTGGGGGGAGGCCCCGCGCGCTACGTGGTTTGCACGGACACGGACGCCAATGTCGTCTACGTGACGGCCGACCCCGCCTGCCCCGGCCTGTGGACGCGCGCGCTCACGCTCTCCGACGCCCGTTGGATCTCGGGCGAGCCGCCCGAGGAGGGTGTCTACCTCGTGCGCACCCGTCACACGGGAGCGTTGAGAAAGGCCGTGCTCGAGGAGGCCCCCCGCGGCCTCTCCCTGCGCTTCTCCGAGCCCGTGCGCACGGTGGCGCCCGGTCAGTCCGCCGTGGTCTACGACGGGCCGCGCTGCCTCGGGGGCGGCATCGTCCAGCGCGACGGACGGCCCTCCCGCGTCTGAGGGCTCTGAGAGGAGAAACGCCGCTACCTATGCGCGGTCTGAACGAGGGAGTCCTAGGCGCGCTACACTAGTCCAACCGTTGGTCTGTCGGCATGACGTCGGGAGCGTTTGAGTGGCATCAGAGCAAAACAGGCCCCAGGGCCACAAGGGCGCCAAGAAGGTCCCGCTCAAGGTCTCCGCAGTGCGCGGCGTTACCGCCGAGGACCGCGCCGCCGACAAGAAGAGCATGGGGCAGGTGCGGACGACCATCGTCTTTCTGGCCGTCGTCGTGATTGCCTATGCGCTCTACCTCGTCTTCACCGGACAGGTCGACGAGTTCGTGTCATCGCTTTCCGGCGTGGACGCGGGCTGGATCGTCGCGGGCGTGGTGTGCTTTCTGTTCTACTACGTCTTTGGCGTCCTCGCCTACGCGCTCTCCATCATCGGAGACCCGGACTGCCCCGTGGGCCTGCGCGACCTCATGAGCGTCGAGGCCTCGGGTGTCTTCTTCATGCGCATGACGCCCAACAGCGCGGGCGCCCCGCCCGCCCAGATCTACCGCCTCACGCGCGCGGGCCTCTCGGTGGGGGCCGCGAGCGCGCTCAACTTCACGCGCACCCTGCTCTACGAGGCGGGTGAGGGCATCTTCTCCGCGATTATGCTCGTCTTCTGCGGGTCGTACTTCTACGAGACCTTCGGTGACGTGACCCTGATCGGTATCTTGCTCTTTGGATTCAAGGTTCTCCAGGTGGGGGGAATCCTCTTTCTGTGCCTGTTCCCCCGCCCGGTGATGGTCCTTGGCAACTGGGCGCTGCGGTTTGCGAACCGCCGGGGCTGGCTCAAGGACGAGAAGTACGAGAAGGCCTATGCATTCGTGAACACGCAGGTCATGGAGTTCTCTCGCGCCTTCAAGTCTTCGGCGAGCAACGTGGCCGAGATGTGCGCAACGATGGTGGTGAGCCTTCTGCAGCTGGGCTGCATGTACGCGCTGCCGTACTTCGTGCTGCGCTCGTTCGGAGAGCCCGCCGACTTCTTGGTATGCCTGGCCTCGGGCTCCATGGTCGAGCTCCTCATCAACGCCGTCCCCCTGCCAGGGGGTACGGGCGGCGCCGAGGTGGGCTTCTCCTATCTCTTCGGGGGCATGTTCGGCGCGTACCTGCCGGCCGGTCTCGTGATCTGGCGCGCGATCGAGTACCTGCTACCGGTTATCATCGCGGTGCCCTGCATGGGCATGCGCTCCGTTGCGGGCGGGGCGTCCCTCAATCGGCGCTGGAATCGTTTCTGGGGCCGCGCGAAGGCGTTCGTGCATGGCGAGAAGCGCGGTCGCGGGTCGACTCGGGGTGGCGGCATCACGGTCAATCCCAAGGCGGTCAGGCGAGCGCCCACAGCTCCCTCGAGCGTCGAGGAGCGCATCGCGGCCGGCAAGAAGGCGGCCGCCGAGCGGGGGAAGGGCTCGAAGAAGTAGGGTCTTCTCGTGCCTCCGTCCTAAAATCAGCGAATTCTCATCGCCTGGAGCCCGCATGGGGACTTGTCAATAGATTCTAGAGGGAAGGCAAAGTATCCCTTTCAAGGACAAACTCTCTACCTGCGACTCTCTTGGCGTTAGAGGTGTCGCTACTCGGGGTTCCATCGAAAATCTATTGACAAGTCCCCCCAGGGCCTCCGAGCGTGGAAAAGAGGCCCTATTTCACCGTGGGGCCGCGCGCCTCACCATAATGGGTACCTAAGGCAGAGGAGGCAATCATGGAATACGAACTGAACCCGGCCGTTCGCAGGCGGATCTTGAAGTTTCAGCAGGACGAGATCACGGGACACGTGCTCTACCGGGCAATCGCGGAGCGCCAGAAGGACGAGAAGAACAAGGCCGCTCTGCTTGAGATCTCCGACGCCGAGCACGACCACTACGAGATATGGAGGGGCTACACCGGCCAGGAGGTAAAGCCCAACCGCTGGCGCGTGTGGTGCGGAAAGGCGTGCGGCCGCCTTCTGGGAGACACCTTCACCATCAAGTTCATGGAGAGCGGCGAGGAGTTCGGCATCCGCGAGCTGGAGGGCATCGAGAAGGAGATTCCCGAGGCGCGCCATATCATCGACCAGGAGGAGGACCATGAGAGCAGCCTCATGGAGATGGTCGACGAGGAGCGGCTGCACTACGTGGGGGCCATCGTCTTGGGTCTCAATGACGCGCTGGTAGAGCTCACGGGCACCATTGCGGGCCTGACCTTCGCCCTGGCGAACACCCGGCTGGTGGCCCTCTCCGCGATCGTCACGGGAGCGTCGGCGACCCTGTCCATGGCGGCGTCGAACTATCTGGCCGAGCGGGCGGAGGGCAACGAGCATGCCCTCAAGTCGAGCCTGTACACGGGCATGGCCTACCTCATCACGGTCGCCCTGATGGTCCTGCCCTACCTGCTCGTTCCCAACGAGCTCTATGTCGCCGCCTTTGGCATCATGCTGGCGGTGGTCGTGCTCGTCATCTTCCTCTTCAACTTCTATGTCTCGGTGGCGCAGGGCAAGCCCCTGATGAGCCGGTTCCTTCAGATGGCGGCCATCAGTCTGGGCGTGGCGGGCATCTCGTACGTGATCGGCATCCTGGCCAAGGCGTTGCTCGGGATCGACGTGTAGCACGTGTGCGACGGAGTCGGGTCGACGGAGAAAAAGGGAGCTTATGAACATTGCCGTGAGGTATCAGTCTCGCTCGGGCAACACTCGAGGGGTCGCCGAGGCCATTGGCAAGGCCGTGGGCGTGGAGGCCCAGGACTGCTCGGTGCCTCTTGACGAGGCTGCTGGCCTGCTGTTCCTGGGTGGAGCCGTCTATGGCGCGCGCCTGGACGAGAAGATGCGCGCCTACATCGAGCAGCTGGACCCGCAGGGCGTGAAAAAGGTGGCCCTGTTCGGGACCTCGGCCCTGGTGAAGTCCGGCGCCGCTCAGATGCGCGAGCGCCTGGAGGAGCGGCACATCAAGGTCCTGGACGGTGACTTCTACTGCCGCGGTGCCTTCACCTTTATGCACAGGGGCCATCCCGATGCCGAGGACCTACGGCAGGCGGCGGCCTGGGCCCGCGTTCTCATAGATTCTTCCAAGGACTAGGTGACGAGGGCGAAAGCGCATATATGCCTCTAGTGGCCGTGGAGATGTTCCACCCGCTGCGATGAGTTCTTGTGATGTCCCGCTGTGACGGGAGCTCCTCTTAGTGATTTGCATGAACTCGCTGATATTCTAAGTTTGTAGGATGAATTTCACAAACTCTTTAAAACGCACGAGAAGATAAAATCACTGAACAAAAAAGCGGCCCACCAGGGCCGCTCCTTGTGACTCTTTTGCCCTTGCGAGCTTCGGGACTATTCGAACACCACCACGGACTCCGGGCGCTTGACGCGCGCGAGCACGGTCTCGAGCACGCGGAAGGAGTGGTTGAGGCTGACCTGCTCGAGGTAGGCTGTGGTCAGGTCCAGTCCCACCGCGAGGTCCATGTTGCGCTCGGAGGTGGCCAGAAGCGCTGCCTGGACCGTCTTCTGGCCCAGGACCGGGGTCTGGTAGACGTGTCCGCCCACCAGCGCGCGCACGCGGTCGATCTCGAGCGAGCCCGTGCCCGGCTGGATGCGATGGAGCCCCGCGAAGAGCTCCGGGCTCACAACCAGCGCGTACGGGCCGTAGACGCCCTTCTTGGCGAGAAGCGCCAGCGCGTCGGCGATGTCGGTGAAGGCGTTCTCGCCCTCGTCCCAGGCATCCAGCGCGACCTTGTTGACGCCGGCTGCCGTGAGCAGGCCGTCGTAGCCGTGCGCCGCGTTGCCCAGGAGCACCAGCTCGTCCTCCTTGAGCGCGCACTTCTCGGCTGCCGCGGCGGCCTTGGAGACGTCGACGGGAACCCCCGCGCGAGCGGCGGCCTCCAGGTCCCTGGCGAGCAGGGTGAAGTCACTGTAGATCGTGGGAATCTCTGCGACCGTGCGTCCTCCGGTGGTGAGAAGGCCATCGTCGGCCTTCTCGTCGAGCGCTCCGGCGTCATCGATGGCAACATGGGTCTGACCCACGCCCAGAGGCCCGAACAGATGCAGGAAGCGTCTGCTCACGAGTGCCTGACGAGCGGTCTGCGTGACGGTGTCATCGATGCGCGACCACAGCTCCGCCGGCAGCGAGACGGCTTCCCTTGATAGATAGCTCATGGATTTTCTCTCTCCTTTTATGGAAGTTACTGGTCGAGCAGGCTGCCTACGGTGGGGGAGGGGGCGTCGGGCGCCTCGGAGGTCGCGTCGTCGCTCGGTCCCGTGATACCGAGGTCGGCCAGCATCTCCTGAACCTCCCCCTCGCCCGAGGCCAGGTGCTCGACCTCCTTGGGGTCAAGGGTCTTGAGAAGCGTCAGAAGCTCTCCGACGTGCGCGCGCTCCTCGTCGCGAATGTCGGACAGGACCGCCTTGGCGGCCACGTTGTCGGTCGCCTGGACGTGGGCGTCGTAGAGGTAGATCGCCTCGAGCTCTCCCGCGAGGTCCAGGCGGACCGCCTGGATGAGCTCATCCTCGTTGAGCTTTCTGTCGACGTTGCCCTGAAACGGATTCGCAAATGCTGGCATAGAACCTCTCCTCTCTATGGGTGGCACCTACGGCCACATTCTATTGATGTACCCAACACGCCCGGTCGCTTTCACGCGGGTGCGCAGGCGGAGCGTCCTTGCTCCGGCGCGTGGCGCCTGCAGGGCCACAGGGTCGCGGGGACTTATCACAAGCGGCCCCTTTGTGTCCCCTGCGTTACGCACTGGTAACTTTTGCGCCGTTCACGTAAGCAATCTGTTTCTTCACCCGAAGAGTTACCTCTAAATCGTCTTACAACGTTATATTTATATTCAGGTAGTCCAACCTAGGAGGAAAAGCAATGAAAAAAGAGCACGAAGATCAGATTCTTGCGGCAGCCAGGGCCGTCGAGGAGCGCGTCGAGAAGGGTGCGGTGTCCAACATCTACTTCGTCGCCTGCGGCGGGTCGCAGGCGTCCATGATGCCGGCGCAGTACCTGTTCGATCGCGAGCTCATGATTCCTTCCGCCATCTACACCTCGAACGAGTTCAACTACGGCACCCCCAAGGCCTTTGGTAAGGACTCCATCGTCTTCACCATCTCGCACTCCGGGAACACGCCCGAGACGGTCGCCGCCGCCCGGCGCGCCACCGACGCGGGAGCCCTTTCGATCTGCTTCTCGAACGAGGTCGACTCGCCGCTCTGGAAGGCCGCCGGCTATCAGATTCACTACGACCACGGCTCCGAGGCCGACGAGGCCGACAAGGGCGGCTGCGTGGAGCTGCGCGCCTGGTTCGAATTCCTGAAGGTCCTCGACGCGGGTAAGGCCGCCACGTGGCAGGCCGCCTCGAAGTCCGTGGACGAGATCCCCGCCCTCAAGGAGAAGGCCGTCGCGCAGTACAAGGACGCGTGCACCACGTACGCCTCCGACACCAAGCGCGAGAAGCTCATCTATACCATGGGCTCCGGTGCCAACTACGGCGAGATGTATTCGCTGGCCGTCTGCTGGCTCATGGAGATGCAGTGGGTCAACTCCAGCTGCATCCATTCGGGTGAGTACTTCCACGGTCCTTTCGAGATCACGGACTTCGACGTTCCCTTCATCATCTCCGTGGGCAATGGCGCCACGCGTCACCTCGACGAGCGCGCCCTCGCCTTTGCCAGGAAGTTCTCCGACAAGCTCTTCGTCATCGACGAGAACGACTTCGACTTCGGTGGCGTGCCCGCAGAGGTCCAGGAGTATTTCGCGCCCGAGATCCTGGGCGCCGTCATCCGCGTGTTCGTGGAGGCCCACGCCCACGACACCGGCCACAGCCTCTCCGTCCGCCGCTACATGTGGCAGATGGAGTACTAGGCAAAAGGGCTCGCAAAAGCGAAGAAGGGAGGCCCGCATGAGGCTCGTTGCCCTGGGAGACTGCGTCTGCGACTGCTACCTCGACGATGGCGTCTTCTACCCGGGAGGCCAGGCCGTGAACGTGGCGGTCAACGCCCGCCAGTCGGGGGCCCAGGAGTCCAGCTTCGTGGGCGTCTTCGGCGACGACTGCGCCGCGGATCACGTGCGGGCCTCCCTGGCCGCAGAGGGGGTGGGAACCGAGCGCTGCCGTCGGGCCTACCTGCGCACCGCCATGCCGGGCGTGCGCATCATCGATGGTGACCGGGTGTTCTTCCACGGCGCGCGCGACACGGTCGCCCACCTGCTCCAGATGAGGGTCGCCGAGGAGGACCTCGCGTTTCTTGCCGGCTTCGACGTGTGTCACACCACCAACGAGGCCAATGTCGACGCGGACCTGGCTCGGATTCACGCGAGGGTCCCCCTCTCGTACGACTTCTCGATCGATCGCGACGAGGGATGGCTCCGCCAGATATGCCCGAGCGTCGACGTCGCGTTTCTCTCGGGCGCGGACCTCTCAGACGACCGGATCATCGAGCTGATGGGGTTTGTCGGTAGCCTGGGGCCCTCGGTGGTGGTGGTCACCAGGGGCGAGAGGGGCAGCGTCTGCAGCGCTGACGGCACCATCTACGAGCAGGGTATCGTTGCCTGCGACGCGATTGACCCCATGGGCGCCGGCGACTCCTTCGCCGCCGCCTTCCTCGTGAGCTACTTCGACACCAGAGACGTCGCCCGATCGCTGGCCTTCGCCGCCGCGCGAGCGTCTGAGACCTGCACCAAGCACGGGGCTTTTGGCTATCCGCACCCCATCGAGCGGTAGTCGGACCGAGGGCCCAGACGGGCCCTCCCAAGGGAAAGGGAGCATCATGAACCTCAAGTATGGTATCCCCACGATGTCACGTCGGGACTTCATGAAGGCGGGCGCGAGCGCAGGCCTGGCCTTCATGGGCGCGGGCCTCGCCGGCTGCGGCGGCTCGGGCTCGGACTCCGGCAGCACGAGCACGACCGGGGGGAGCGAGGGACAGGTCGCCAACATCGCCGTCGTCACCGCCGTCGTCTCGCTCGACCCCATCGTCGCCGGCGACGCGATCTCCATGGCCGTCATCAGCAACTGCGTCGAGGGCCTCTTCGTCAAGGACGCCGACAGCCAGATCCAAAACGGCCTCTGCGAGACCTACGAGGTCTCCGACGACCAGCTGACGTACACCTTCCACCTGCGCGACGGCATCACCTGGAGCAACGGCGATCCCCTGGTCGCCGCCGACTTCGTCTACGCCTGGCAGAGAAACGCCCTCGCGGACAACGGCGCGGCCGACTTCCAGTACCAGATCGAGATGGCCGCCCTCAAGAACTACGCCGACGTCATCGCCGGCAACGCCGACATCTCCACCCTGGGGGCCAAGGCGACCGACGACAAGACCATCGAGGTCGAGCTCGAGCACCCCGTACCCTTCCTCCTGGACCTCCTCGCCTTCACGCCCTGGGTCCCCGTCCAGCAGAAGTTCCGCGAGGAGAAGGGCACCAACTTCGGCCTGACCAAGGACGACATGCTCTACTGCGGTCCCTTCACGCTCACCGAGTACGAGACCTCGGGCAACACCATCGGCCTCACCAGGAACCCGGGCTACTGGGACGCTGCCAACGTGGAGCTCGCCGGCGTCAACCTGCAGATCATCTCTGACACGCAGCAGGCCGTCATGTCCTACGAGAGCGGCACCGTCGACTACGTCGAGCTCACGGGCGAGCTGGTCAACCAGTACTCCGGCGAGGACGGCTTCAAGAAGGTCGCCGGCAGCTACATCTACTACCTCATGACCAACACCACCAAGGCCGGCCTCGACAACGAGAACTTCCGCATCGCCCTGGCCTACGCGCTCAACCGCCAGGACATCTGCGACAACGTGCTCAAGGACGGCTCCACGCCCGCGAACCAGATGTGCATGGTGGGCCTGTACACCCGCGAGGACGGCACCGACTTCGCCACCGCGAGCCCGCAGCTCTACGCCTACGACGAGGCCAAGGCCAAGGAGTACTGGGAGAAGGCCAAGGCCGAGACGGACGTCCGCGAGTTCACCATCCTCTACGACCAGGAGAAGGACTTCGCGCAGACCACCTGCGCCTACATCCAGGACACCGTCCAGAAGACCCTCGACGGCCTGACCATCAACCTGGAGTCCACGCCCAAGAAGAACCGCCTCGATCTCGAGGGCAAGCGCGACTACGAGGTCATCTTCCACGCCTGGGGCCCGGACTACGCCGACCCGACAGCCATCTTGGCCATGTACGAGTCCACGCACCCATCCAACTACTCTGACTGGGTGAACGAGGAGTTCGACGAGAACTACGAGAAGGCCAACACGGTCGACTCCGGCGACCCCGACGTGCGCTGGGATGAGCTCATGCGCTGCAATGAGGTCTGCACCGAGCAGGCCGTGTGCACCCCCATCTTCCAGACGGGGCTCGCGTCTCTCACCAAGGAGAACGTCACGGGCGTCACGGCCCACATCACGGGCATCGACTGCTTCTACAAGTACGTCGAGAAGAAGTAGCTCAGGGGCGCGCGCACTTGAAAACCGAGGACGGGGAGGTCGGTCATGGACCAGGAAACAACCGAGAAGAAGAGGGAGGGGCAGAGGGGTGGCGAGATGGGTCGCTACGTGGCCAAGCGCCTGATCATGGCGCTCGTCACCCTGTTCGTCATCCTGCTCATGCTCTTCCTGCTTCTCTCATTCATGCCGGGCTCCCCGTTCAACAATGAGGAGAAGCTGTCCCCTGATCAGATTGCCCAGCTCAGGGCCTACTACGGCCTGGACAAGCCGCTCATGGAGAGATTCTTCATCTACGTGGGCAACATGCTGCACGGCGACTTCGGCGTCTCCTACAACATCCAGACGAACATGCCCATCGCGCAGATGGTGGGCCCGCGCATCGCGGTATCGGTGGGGATCGGACTGGAGGCGGGCGTCATCGGTGCGCTCATCGGGATCGTCCTCGGCATCGTGGCGGCCCTCAAGCAGCGCTCGGGGTGGGACACGGCGGCTACCATCATCGCGGTTCTCGGCGTGAGCCTGCCGTCCTTCGTCTTCGCCCTGGCGCTCTCGTACTTTCTGGGCTTCAAGCTCAAGCTCTTCCCGCTCATCTACAATACGGCGCAGCCCCTGGCCTCGTCGGTCCTGCCCGTGATAGCGCTCTCCATGTTCACGCTCGCGAGCGTCGAGCGCTACACCCGCTCCGAGATGGTGAGCATCATGGACTCCGACTTCATGATGCTCGCCAAGTCAAAGGGGCTTCCCAGGGCCAAGCTCGTCATCCACCACGCGCTCAGGAACATGCTCATCAGCGTCATCACGGTGCTCGTTCCCCTGCTCGTGGGGCTCATGACCGGAAGCCTGGTCATCGAGAAGATCTTCTCGATACCGGGGCTGGGGAGCCTCTACATCACCGCCATCCAATCCAACGACTACAACGTGGTGCTCGCGATCAGCTTCATCTACAGCGTGATGTTCATCTTTGCCATGCTCATGGTGGACGTCCTCTACGTGGTGATCGATCCGCGCATCCGCATAACGGGGGACAAGTAAATGGAGGCCCAGACATATGCGGCGGACGCGACCGACGACGGCCTGTTCCAGCTGAGCCGCTCCGAGCACGCCGAGGCGGCCGAGCGCGAGTACGCGGACTACTCCTATGGCCGCGAGATACTCAACCGCTTCCTCGCCAACAGGGGCGCCACCGTCTCCATCGTGATCATCGCTCTGGTGGTGGTCGTGGCCCTCATCGCCCCGGCCGTGAGCCCCTACACCTACTACGACACCAACTCGGCTCAAGCCAACCTGCCGCCCCGTGTTCCCGGCCTGGAGCAGATCGGCATCTGCACGGGCTACCGCGGCGGGCAGGACGCGTACGCGATGGCCGGGGCCAAGGACGACTATCACCTCTTTGGCACTGACAACCTCGGTCGCGACATCTGGACCAGGGTCTGGAGCGGCACGCGCATCTCTTTGGCCATCGCCTTGGTGGCCGTGGTCGTGGACGTGATCGTCGGGGTGGTCTACGGCCTCGTGTCCGGCTACTTCGGGGGCAAGGTGGACCTGGTGATGCAGCGCATCACGGAGGTCCTGAGCTCGATTCCCCAGCTCGTCATAGTCACGCTCATGATCGTGGTCCTGAAGCCGGGGTTGGGCAACATCGTGATCGCCCTGTTCATCACTGGGTGGATCGACATGAGCCGTATCGTGCGCGCCCAGGTGCTCAAGCTCAAGAACCAGGAGTTCGTGCTGGCGGCGCGCACGCTCGGTGTGGGGTCGCGTGACATCATCTTCCACGAGATCCTCCCGAACTCGCTCGCGCAGATCATCGTGACCTTTATGTTCTCGGTCCCCAATGCCATCTTCCTCGAGGCCTTTCTCGCCTTCGTGGGTCTGGGCATCCCGGCTCCCACGGCGTCTCTGGGCGTCCTCATCAACGACGGCTACAAGGCGGCCACCATCTTCCCGTATCAGGTGCTCATCCCCGTCGTCGTGCTCGCCCTGCTCATGCTCGGGTTCAACCTCTTCGGTGACGGCCTGCGCGACGCGATCGATCCGGAAAGGTCGTAGGTCCCATGTCCAAGAAACGTCGCCAGATACTGCGCATGCGTGACCTGAGGGTCTCGTTCAAGACCGCCAACGGCATCGTCCAGGCGGTCCGGGGGGTCGACCTGGATGTCTTTCGCGGGGAGACCGTGGCCATCGTGGGCGAGTCGGGCTCGGGCAAGTCCGTGACCGTCAAGCAGGTCATGGGCATCCGCGCCCACAACGAGGTCGTCGACTCCGGGACCGCCGAGTTCACCTACACGGACGACTCCGGCGCCGAGAGGACCGTGGACCTCATGGCCCTCTCGGACAAGGAGATGGTCGCCCTCAAGGGAGACCACATTGCCATGGTCTTCCAGGACCCGCTCACCTCGCTCGACCCCACGATGACCATCGAGCGACAGCTCGCCGAGGGCATCGTCCATCACACGGGCCTGAGGGGGGACGCCCTGCACCGGCGCTGCGTCGAGCTTCTCGACCTAGTGGGCATCACCGACGTCGAGGCGCGCCTCGCGAGCTACCCGCACCAGCTCTCGGGAGGCATGCGCCAGCGCGTGGTCATTGCCATCGCGCTGTCGTGCGATCCCGACCTGCTCATCTGCGACGAGCCCACCACGGCCCTCGACGTGACGATCCAGGCCAGGATCTTGGAGCTCATCCTCGAGCTCCAGAGAAAGCTCGACATCGCCGTGATCTTCATCACGCACAACCTGGGCGTGGTGGCCAAGGTCGCCGACTACGTCAACGTCATGTACGCCGGCAAGCTCGTGGAGGCCGGGACCACCGCCGACGTGTTCTTTGACCCGCGCCACCCCTACACTTGGGGGCTGCTCTCCAGCATGCCCTCGGTGAGCGCCCGGCGCGAGGAGCGCCTCTTCACGATCAAGGGCAACCCCCCGAACCTCCTGAACGAGGTGGTGGGAGACGCCTTTGCCCCGCGCAACCCCTATGCGCTCGACATCGACTTCGTCAAGGAGCCTCCCCGGTTCAAGATCAGCGAGCATCACTGGGCGGCCACCTGGCTGCTCGACCCGCGCGCGCCCAAGGTCGAGATGCCCCCGCAGCTCGCGGAGCGCATCGCCCAGATGAGGGATGAAGGGAGCGTCGCGTGATGACGGACGCCACGACGGTCGACCAGGCAGAGACCCTGACAGGCGAGAAGCCCCTGCTGAGCGTCAGGGACCTCAAGCAGCACTTCAAGATTCCGGGCGGCAACGTGGTGAGGGCCGTCGACGGCATCTCCTTCGACATCTATCCCGGGGAGACCTTCGGCCTCGTGGGGGAGTCGGGCTCCGGGAAGTCCACCACGGGCCGAGCCGTGATTCGCCTGGACGACATAACTTCGGGCTCGATTACCTTCGAGGGGCATGACATCTCGGGCAGGCTTGCCCCCGAGGTTGAGACGATGCTGCGCTCCGACATGTCCATGGTCTTTCAGGACCCCATGGCCTCGCTCAACCCCCACCACAAGGTCATCGACACCATCGCCACGGGCTTGGACGCGCACTTTCCCAAGATGGACCGCAGCGAGCGCGCCGAGCGCGTGTACCAGATGATGGACCGCGTAGGGCTCTCCCGCTCGCAGGCCAACCGCTATCCCAGTCAGTTCTCCGGCGGTCAGCGCCAGCGCGTGGGGCTTGCCCGGGCCCTCATCATGGACCCCCGGCTCGTCGTGGCCGACGAGGCCATCTCCGCCCTCGACGTCTCCATTCAGGCGCAGGTCGTGAACCTCATGAAAGACATTCAGGAGGAGATGGGCACGGCGTATCTGTTCATCGCGCATGACCTCTCCATGGTGCGTTACATCTCGCACAGGATTGCGGTCATGCACCTGGGCCACATCGTCGAGACGGGCTTCACGGACGAGATCTTCTCGGCCCCCGTCCATCCGTACACCAAGTCGCTCATCTCGGCCATCCCGCGCTTCAACCCCGAGACCGAGCGGACGCGCAAGCCGCTCGTCTACGACGTCGGCGCCGCGGGCATCCGCTATGATGAGGGAACGTACCATCCCATGACCTCAAGTCACAGCGTCCTGGCTACCGACGAGCAGTTTGAGGAGTGGACTCGTTAGGACTCTTATCGTTGGGGGAAGCCATGGCAGGGCAGGGGAGCATCCTCAGGAAGCGTCGCGAGTTCGCCCTCGACTCCACCACCAACGGTCTGCTCTACCTTCAGCTCGAGACTGAGCTCAAACAGCGCATCCTTGATGGTCACTACGCGGTGGGGGAGCGCATCCCCACGGAGCCCGAGCTATGTCGCTCGTCGGGCATGAGCCGCATCACCGTGCGCCGCGCCGTGCAGGACCTGGTCGAGGAGGGCCTCCTGCGCAAGGTGCAGGGACGCGGGACCTTTGTGGCCATTCCCAAGCACGTCCTGGGCATGCACGAGCCCGAGAGTCGCGGCTTTGGCAGCGAGCATGGCCTCGACGGGATCGCTCACCGGCAGGTGCTCGAGAAGGGCGCCGAGCACGCCGATGCGGAGCTGGCCCGGCTCCTGGGCATCGACGAGGGAGCGGAGGTCTACTTCGTACGCCGGCTCATCTGCGAGGAGGACTTCCCCATGGCGATTGACAACCTCTTCGTCTCCGCGGAGCTCTTCCCGGGGCTCCTGGACCTGATGGCCGACGAGGTCTCGTTCTACGGGCTCGTCGACGAGCACTACGGCTACGAGTTCGGCATGGAGGACCTCACGCTCGACGTGTCCATGGCCCGCGGCGACGAGGGCGAGCTCCTACAGTGCCCCGGCGGGTCGTCCCTCTTCATCCTGAAGAAGTGCATGGAGCGCGCGGATGGGATCCCCCTGCACTACTCCAAGTCCATCGTCCGTGGCGACCGCGTGACCTACCACTTCCAGGTCGACAAGAAGGGTCGCGTGGTCAATCGCGGCAAGGAGTTCTCTCTCACGGTGGGGGACTAGGGCGCGCGGCGCGGCGGGCCGTGGCGGCGTTTCTCGTCCCGTCCCGGTCCCCTTCTCCCGCTTGTGCGGCCGCAAAACTCGGAGACGGGCTGCTGCGCGACATCCCCTCTGCGTTTATGCAGGTAGAGGAGTCGTTGGTTTTTGTCAGTCGAGAAGTTCTGTCATGTGCGGCCGCACAAACGGCAGCTGCGGAAGGGGGCGGTCTGTGAGCATTGTCTCGAACCCGCCCTACGAGAAGGCGCGGTGAATCTTCTCGCGACCGGCGCCGTCCGTGAAGGCGATGACGCTGTCGCTCTCGGCGAGCACCGTATCTCCGTTGGGGATGAGAATCTCGTCGCCGCGCTCGACGGCCACTAGGACCGTCTGGTCCGGGAGCTCGACGTCTTTGATCATGTGCCCGCAGGCCCGCGAGCCGGGGCGTACCTCGACCTGCACGATGGCGTGCTCCTGCGAGCCCAGCCCCAGCCTCATGAGGGTGTAGACGTCCTTGAGGTCGAGCCCCTCCCGCACGAAGCGCGCGAGGATGTCGGCCTGGTTGACGCCCACGTCGACGCCCATGCCCGGGGTGAACATCCAGGAGTTTCGGGGGTTGTTCACGCGCGCGATTACGCGTTGCACGCCGTACTCCATCTTGGCTAGCATGGAGACCACGAGGTTGACCTCGTCAGCACCCGTGACCGCAACCACGACGTCCGCCGTGAGGATGCCCGCGGCCTCGAGCGTGGCGGCGTCCGAGCCGTTGCCGCACACGACAACTCCCGCGCCGAGCGCGCCCTCGAGCCGCGTGACCTGGCCGCGGCGCTGCTCGACCACGTGTACGACATGGCCGTCTCCCCCCAGAAGCGAGGCGAGGTAGGAGCCGGTCTGGCCGCCGCCCACGATGATGATGTTCATGTTGCGTTCCTCCCTACTCGGACAGGCCGAGCATGTAGGCGAACTTCTCAGAGGCTCCCGACGCCACGGCCGCGTAGACGATGTCGCCGTGCTCGAACACGGTCCCCATGAGGGGGATGAACGTGTCGTTGCTGCGGCTCACGGCCACGACCGAGATCTCGCTGAGCGCCGTGAGCTCCCTGACCGTCCGACCCTCGAGCAGGGCCGGAACATCGGCGCGCACGACGCGCACCCCGTCGTGGCCCATGCCGAAGACGGTGTCCAGCTGATGGTAGGTGAGCAGCTCACTCGCGCGCCGGATGCCCCAGTCTGTGGTGGAGACGGTCTGTATCCCGAGGCGGCGGTAGGTGTCGGCCTTGTTGGTGTCGTACAGGCGCGCAATGACGCGCGGGACCCGAAAGACGCTTCTGGCCACGTGCGCGACGACTATGTTGGCCTCGTCGGAGGTCGTGCAGGCGACCACGGCGTCCGCGCGCTCGACCTTTGCCTCCTCGAGGACGTCGTGGTCGAAGCCCACGCCCCGGACGGTGTCCCCAGCGAAGTCTGCCCCCAGGCCCTCGAAGGTCTCCGGGTTGGTGTCGATGGCGACGACGTGCGCCCCCTGCCTGCTGAGCTTGGTGGCCAGTCCCGTGCCCATGCGCCCGAGCCCGACGACGATGACGTTCATCTTGGCCCTACCTCCCCTCGGCCCGCGACGTCGCGGGCCTCCTCATCTGATTGTGACGCTTGCGGACGATCGCCTTGCGCAGCTCCTCCATAAGGAGGATGACGGGTGGCAGAAGGCACAGAAACGCGTAGTCCAAAGGAGCCAGGGGCGACGTGTGGAAGATCTCCCGGAGCGGGGGAACCACGCTGAGAAGCACGACGAGGAAGACCTCGAAGACAATGCCCAGATTGATCTGGCGGTTGGAGAAGAGGCCCACCGAGAAGACCGAGTCGGTCTCGGTGCGGCAGTTCCACACCTCGCCTATCTGGGAGAACACGATGGCCGCGAGCGCCATGGTCGTAGCGCGCACGTAGGCGGGGTCGAGGTCGGCTCCCACCCCGAACAGGGTCATCCCCGGCCTCCAGCCGCCCTGGAGCTGCGCGAAGAAGTAGGCCGCGAGGCTCGCCGCCGCGCCGAGAAGTCCGTACCACAGAAAGGCCCTAGCTACGACGCGGCGGTTGAGCAGCGACTCGTGCGGATCGCGCGGCGGCCTTCCCATGACGTCGGCCTCGGGAGGCTCGCAGCCCAGGCCCAGCGCGGGCATCATGTCGGTGCCCAGGTCGATGGTCAGGATCTGCATGGTGGTAAGCGGCAGCGGGACCACGCCTGCGGAGAGCAGGTAGACCGCCGAGGGGACGGCCTCGGGGACGTTTGAGTTCAGGATGTACATCATGAACTTGCGGATGTTGGCGTAGACGGCGCGCCCCTCCTCGATCGCGTGGACGATCGAGGCGAAGTTGTCATCGGTGAGGATCATGTCCGCGGCCTCCTTGGCCACGTCGGTCCCCGTGATGCCCATGGCCACGCCGATGTCGGCCTTCTTGAGCGCGGGCGCGTCGTTGACGCCGTCGCCCGTGACGGCCACGATGTCGCCCATCGCCTGGAGCATGGAGACCACGCGCAGCTTCTGCTCGGGAGCCATGCGCGCGAAGACCACCTCGTCCATGAGCGCCTCCCTGAGCTCGGCGTCATCCATCTTCTCGAGTTCAAGGCCCGAGATGACGCGCGGGTCGGCGCCCTGGACGATGCCAATCTTGCGCGCGATGGAGACGGCCGTGAGGCCGTAGTCGCCCGTGATCATGACCACGCGAATCGACGCGCGCCGGCACTCGGCTACGGCGGCGGCCACCTCGGGGCGCGGCGGGTCCTGCATGATGAGAAGGCCGACGAAGGTGAGGTGGCGCTCGATGGTATCTGGGGCGTAGTCGCTTATCGCGGACGGGACGCTCGGGTCGTCGGGGGAGAGGGGGCGGTACGCCAGGGCGAGGACGCGCAGGCCCTCCCTGGCGTAGCGGTCGTTGGCGTCCATGATGGCCTGCCGCTCCTCGTCGCTCATCTCGACGCTCGAGCCGTTCCTTCGGATGCGCTCGGACAGCCGCACGACCTCGTTGGGGGCGCCCTTGACGTAGGCGACGCGCCTGGCGCCGTCAATCGGCTCGCTAAGCTGGTGGACGGTGGTCATGCGCTTGCGTCGGCTCTCGAAGGGCAGCTCGCGCACGCGTGGCGTCTCCTTCTCCTGCGCGGCGGGATCTATCCCGGCCTTCCTGCAGGCGGTGAGCAGGCAGGCCTCCGTGGGGTCGCCCAAGACGGCGTAGCGGCCGCCCTCCTTCTCGGGGACGAGCAGGCGGGCGTTGGAGCACAGGGCTCCGCCGACCACGAGCAGGCGCAGGTCCTCGTCGTCTGACGCGGACCAGGTGCGTCCCTCGGACGTGAGCTCGCCCGTGGGCGCGTAGCCCACGCCCGTGACCTCGTACTCGCGGCTCACGGTCCATAGGTGGTTCACGGTCATCTCGTTTTGGGTGAGGGTGCCGGTCTTGTCGGTGCAGATGACGCTCGTCGAGCCCAGTGCCTCGACGGAGGAGAGCTTCTTGACCAGGGCGTTGCGCCTGCTCATGCGCTGGACGGCCATGGCCAGGGAGAGCGTGACCGTGGGGAGGAGCCCTTCGGGGATGAAGGCGACGATCATGCCCAGGGCGAAGATGAACGACGTGGCGAGCCCGTTGTGCACGAACAGCACGTCGAGCAGGAAGAAAACCGCGCCCATAGCGAGCGCGAACAGCGTGACCTGCTTGGTGAGGCGGTCGAGCTGCTTCTGCAGGGGGCTCTGGACATCCTCCATGCTCTGCGTGAGATGGGCGATCTTGCCGAACTCGGTGTCCATGCCTATGCTCGTGACCACGACGCGGCCGTTGCCCTCGGAGACCGACGTCCCGGCGAAGACGAGGTTGGGCGTCTCGGCGCGGGTGAGGTCCTTCTCGAGCACGGCGTCCGCGGACTTGCGCGCGGGACTGGACTCGCCCGTGAGCGTGGACTGGTCGACCTGCAGGTCGCTCGCACGGACCACGCGCGCGTCCGCGGATATCTTGTCGCCCTCGGCGAGCAGCATGACGTCGCCCACGACGAGGTCTTCTGCAAGGATCTTCTGCTCGGTTCCGTCGCGCACGACGCTGGCATAGGCCGGAAGCATCTTCTTGAGCGCCTCGGTGGCCTTGCTCGCGCGCGCCTCCTGCCAGAAGCTGAAGCAGCCGTTGATGACGTTCACGAGCCACACGGCCACTCCCAGCTCGGGCATGCCGGCCAGGAAGGCGATGATGCCGGCCGCCCACAAAAGAATCGCCATGAGGTGCGTGAAGTTGGAGAGAAACGCGAGGACGGGAGACCTCCTCTTGGCCGCCTCGATCAGGTTCTTGCCGCCTGTGGCCTGGCGGCTCTCGGCCTCGTGCTGCGTGAGGCCGGCAGGCGAGGTCTCGAGTGCCGAGAAGACCCTGTCGCCGATTAGCTCGCTGACGTCCTCTGACGCCACAGCCCTTGACTCGTCCAACGAGTGCCCATCCTTTCTGGGACGGCCGCGCGGCCTTAGCCGCAGTGTGCGACGCCGCCCGCGCCCGCTTTGACAACGCGGTCGATAAGATTAGCCATTTTTCAGACAGATGCGCGAGGGCTTTGGAACGCCACGTCTCGGGCATAAAGATGAATAAAGATGCTCGGGCACCTGGGCGTCGCGTGGCGGTGCGTGGCCCGAGCGGCGTCTCGCGGGCCTCTACGAGACGCGCATCATCCGGTAGCCGATTCCCACGTGCGTCTGTATGTAGCACGGGTGCGCGGGGTCCGTCTCGATTTTCTTGCGCAGGGTCCCCATGAAGACGCGAAGCGACGCCAGGCAGCTCTCCTGGGTGGACCCCCACACCTCGCGCAGCAGGTACTGGTGGGTGAGGACCTTGTCGACATTCTTGCACAGAAGACAGAGCAGCTTGAATTCGATGGGGGTGAGGTGGAGCTCCTCGCCGGCGAGCGAGGCGGTCTTGGCGACGTAGTCCACGCTGAGCTCGCCGTTGGTGAAGGTCGGCCCGGCTTCGCCGGACTGCGCGAGGTAGCTCAGGTGGCGCAGGGCCGTCCTCAGGCGCGCGAGCAGCTCTCCCACCGAGAAGGGCTTGGTGAGGTAGTCGTCCGCACCGGCATCGAGCGCGTCGATTTTGTCGGAGTCCTCGGAGCGCGCGCTGATCACGATGATGGGCGTCTGCGACCAGCTGCGGACCTGGCGGATGACCTCGACGCCGTCGAGGTCGGGGAGGCCCAGGTCGAGCAGGATCACGTCGGGGTTTGAGGTGGCCGCGCTCGCCAGCGCGGCCCGGGCGGTAGCGGCGCTCTGATGGGCGTAGCCGCGCGCCTCGAGCGTGGTGAGCATGAGGTTGCGCACGGCGGCGTCGTCCTCGACGACGAGCACGAGCGGGTCAGTCCTGGGCATCTTGCGGCATCTCCTCGAGGGAAAGGGTGAAGCTGAACACGCAGCCGTGCGGGCGGTTGTCGACGAGCGAGATGGCCCCCCCGTGGGCCTCCACGATGGAGCGGCACAGGGAAAGCCCCAGTCCCACACTGCGCTGGCCGTCCGATCGCGCATGTCCGGCGGTCGAGAAGGACTCGAAGACGTGGTCTTTGTCGGCGTCCGGGATGCCCGGGCCGTCGTCGGCCACGCTCACGCGCACGAGGTCTCCGTCGCGTCCCGAGGAGATGATGACGTGCGAGCCCGCGGGGGTGTGCGCGAGGGCGTTGTTCACGAGGTTCACGATCACCTGGACGATGAGTTGGGCGTCCACGCGCACGAGCAGGACGTCCGGGGAGCCGACCACGCTCAGGTGATGCGTCTCGGTCGCGCGACCCACGTGGCGCAGGGCCTCCTCGACCAGGTCGTCCACGGTCTCGTAGGAAAGGCTAAGCCTCACGGTGCCGTCTTCGAGCCTGGTGGCGGCCAGAAGGTTCTCGACGAGGGCCTCGAGCCACTGGGCGTCGTCGTAGACGTCGGAGAGGAGCTGGCGCGCGCTCGCGGGGTCCAGAGAGGAGCCCTCGCTCAGCAGGACGTCGGCGTTTCCCGAGATGGTGGTCAGAGGCGTGCGCAGGTCATGGGAGATAGAGCGCAGGAGGTTGGCTCTGAGCTGCTCGTTTCTGGCTAGGATCGCCGCCTCCTCGCGCTCGGTCAGCGCGCGGGCGCGCTCCAGGGCCAGTGCCGCCTCGCCCACGACGGAGCTTGCGATGGTGCGCTCCTCAGGTCTCACGCCCGCGTCGCCCACGTGGACCGCAACCACCCCAAAGAGGGCGTCGGCCGAGCGGACCGGCAGGTAGAGGGCGTAGTTGTCAAGGTGTCCCGAGACGTCTCGTGTGACGTCCGCGTCCTGTGACAGGAGGAGCTGGGCGGCGTCGGGGGGGAGAGCGGTCACGGGGACGGCCTCCTCGGGGTCCGTGGCGCGTAGGGTCCGCCCCCTCGCGAGGACGCCTTGGGTGGCGGGAAACCACGTCACGTCATCGCCGAGAAGCTCCACGAGCTGGCGGCACATGACGCGGGCGATGTCATCGCTCGTGCGGCACCTCTGCAGGAGCCTCTCGCAGTCCAGGAGCACCTGCGTCCTTCGGGAGGCCATTGCCTCGGCGCTCGCGCGCTCGCGCAACTGCATGGTCAGCCAGCTCGCTACGAAGGCGACCACGAACATGACGACGAACGTGGCGGGGTACTCGGTCCCCCAGGCCTCGAGGGAGTAGCGTGGGGTGGCGAAGAAGAAGTTGAACGCCAGGACTGAGAGCGCGCTCGCTAGGAAGCAGTAGGCGCGCTTCGGCGTGGCGATGGCTGTGAGAAGAACGCCCAGCACGTACATCACGACGATGGTCGCCTCGGTGAGGCCGAGGAACTCGAAGGCGGCCGAGACGAGCGTCACTGCGGCCAGGATGCCGAGCGTCTTGGCCGCATCTGCGAGCGTGCGGCTCTCCTTGGGAAAGAGCGTCCATCTCTGCCTGTGGGGGCTGCTCGCACCCGTTTCCTTCCTGATCGGAGCCTCTTGCATTTCTCGCCTCCTCGAGCGCGACTGACTGATGATAGTTCCCCTTCCGGTGTTTGTGGAGGAACTCGCCGCGAGATTTCTCAGGGAAGCTCGAATGCGTTGTCCTAGGAGGCGAAAACGTCAAGAGCGAACTCCCAGACGCAGAGCGCCAGGAGGGCCGCGCAGATGAGAAGCACGATGCGGGACGTGACTCTGTCGAGGAAGAGAGCGTCGAGACAAGACGCGTCGGAGCCGTTTGGCCGGGTGTGGGCTACGTTCATGGATGCCCCTTTCAACGAATCCATTCGTGCGACTCGAGTAGACCGCAGGTGGCCTAAAGAGGACGTGAAGAATGGGCGCGGGGCGTAAAGACGGCGTTAAGGGAGATGGCCCGCTCTGTTGCCTTTCTGACCAGAAGCTAGACTAAGGGACGCGTACGGTCCTGGGGAGAGGAGATGGTCGCGGTGACGGACGCTCATGTGGGTGCGGCCCTGGTGCCGGTGTGGCGCGGGCACGTGCTGCTCCTCGCGTGCGCGATGCTCTATCTTGCCTGGTGGGTGACGTTCTTCAGGCCCGGTGCGCAGGTGAGGGGCGTGGGCTACGCGCTGGGGGTCGCCTGCATCGTGGGGGCGGCGGCGTGCGGGCTCATCGGCGCCCCTCTGGTGGCTGGCTCCTTGGGCAGGATTCCGGGTGCCGAGGACGTGCCGCTCGCGGGGTTCCTCGTGGGTGGGGCCCTCGCCTATCTTGCGCTGCTCGCCGTCACCACGCTCGCGCTCGAGCGCCAGGCGACCACGGAGCTCGTGCTTATCGTGGCTTGGGTCGCGCTCGAGGCGTGCGTGGTCACGTGCCTTGCCGCGGCGGGCGTCGTGGGAGGCGGTGCGCGCGCGGCCCTCTACGTGCTGATTGCCCTGCTCGCGTGCGCGAGCCTCGTCTGCTACGTGCTCTACTACCGGCTTGACCCCCTGCCCGCGTTTATCGACGGGACGGTGCCGCTCGTCGCCGCGGCGATCGAGTCTGCCGTGATGCTTGCGGTGGCGCGGTAGCCCCACTCAGAGCACGCTGGAGAGCCTTCTCTCCCCTATATGACATGCGCGATGCGTCGAGGATACCAGTGGGAGGATTTTGGCTGACTTTCGCGCACTCGATGAGACGCCGTCAGGAAAACCCCTGTTGAGAAGCGAGCGTCGGGGGCCTTTCAGCATCGAGTGCGCGAAAGTCGCGACGGCAGGCGCCCGGAGCGTCTCCTAGGCGGAGACCCACGCATCGACAAGGGCATGCCACTGCGTCTCGGAGATGACCTGGGTGTCCCTCTTGCCGGACGCCGCGTTCTCGCGAGCCCTTCTCGTCTTGCCCGTCTCGCGGCCGACGGCATAGTCGGCATCTGCCTGCACCACGTAGTCGGTCTTGCCCGAGACGCTCGTCTGGGGCTTTCCCCCCAGGTCGCACACGAGCTGGCGCAGAGAGTCGCGCTCGGTCCCGTCCGAGAAGTCCCCCGTGAACACGACCCCCTTGCCCCAGAGGGGGTTGGCCTGGTCGATGTGGTCCGGGTCGGCGGGCGAGAAGTCCTTGGCGGGCCGCTCCTTGGTGAAGCCTGAGAAGACGCGCCCGAAGAAGCGCGGCGCCCCGGGGATGGTGGCGTAGAAGTCCACCACCTCCTGCGAGGTCATGAGCCAGGAGCGGCTGATCGGGCGGGTGAGATGCATCCGGTCGACGCGCCGGACGCGTGAGAGGGCCACGTAGAGCATCCCGGCGTCCCAGGCGGCGGGGTCGACCTCCACGCTGTCGTAGGTCTGCCCCCGGCTCTTGTGGATGGAGACGGCCCAGCCCAGCCTCAGGGGCAGCTGCGTGTACGCGCCCACGGTCTGGCCCACGAGCCGGTCTGTGCCGCCGCGCTGGTTGACGCCGTAGGTGAAGTAGGTCCAGGTGTTCGGCTTGACCTCGCAGGCCACGCCCTCGTCGGAGCGAAACACGACGGAGCTCGGACGCAGCTCGACCACGCTTCCCAGCTCCCCGTTGGCGAGCGAGCCCGTGTTGTAGGTCGCCATCACGCGCGCTCCGACCTTGAGGCGCAGCTCGGTTGGGGCGGGAAGCGGCTGGAACGCGTCACCGACGACCTGGCCCAGGTAGGTGCGCGCCTCTCCGGGGAGCCGGTCGAGCTCCGCGTCGTTCAGGGCGTCCACGTCGCGGTTTCTGCCCTCGATGATGACGGCGCCCTCGGGCCTCTGGGGGCACGAGCGGTCGTTGAACCAGCCGATGCAGGAGGGGTCACCCACCCGCGCCCGGTCGAGCGAGCGGGCGAAGTCCGCGTCAGGCTGGCGCACGACCTGGGTGAGGTAGTGGTTCTGGAAGTCCCACGAGGCCCAGGAGTCGGACTGAAAGGCGAACAGGCTGCGGCCCAGATCTGCGGCGTTCACGCCGAAGTGATCCGCGAGCGCGGCGCCCTGTCCCCTGTCAGCGACGGGTGGCAGCTGACAGAAGTCCCCGACGCACACGAGCTGGATGGGCTCGGGGTGCTCGGGGTTGGCTCCCAGGCGGCGCAGGGTGTTCTCGCGAGCGATGAGGGTGGAGACGGCGTCGAACACGTCGCGACGAACCATGGAGACCTCGTCGATAAGGACCGTCTCGCAGACGTGGACGGCGTCGGGCACCTCGAGCGCGGACGGGTTGACGATGGGAGCCACGGGCAGGTGAAAGGCGCTGTGGATGGTCGTGCCTCCGATGACGAGCGCGGCGCGGGCGGTGGGCGCGCAGGCGATCGTGGCCCTGTCGCGCGCGGCGAGCTCCTCGAGCACGCGGGCGATCACGAAGCTCTTGCCCGTGCCCGCCGAGCCGCTGAGAAAGACGTTCTCGCCGGACATGATGGCATCGCAGGCGACCTTCTGGCCGGGCGTGAGGGCGGGAGGGCGAGGGAGGGCGTCGAGTGGGTTCATGTGTCTTGCCCCTCCTATGTCGCGGCTTTGCCTGGTGGCAGCTCTGACGTTCCCATCTGACGTTCTCATTCCCTCTCGCATTTTGCTCGTGTTTTGCTCATGCGGCCTTGTAAAGCCGGATCCTAATAAACGCTGCTCCTATGGCCTATCTCAAGGGCTGGCACCACGAGGGTCTCGTCCCGAATCTCACAAAGCACGCGATAGTCCTCCATTCGATAGCACTATTCACCCGATTCTCGAGCGGAGTGCCTGTCTTCTTGGAGAACTACAGGCTTCACATACTAGAGACGCTTTCTGGCAGTGTCGGCGGCCTATACTCGAACCCCGCGGTAAGCATCGGGTTACTCGCGTGACGGCGTCGCACGACGACCACCTACGAGACGCTTGCGTACGAACGAAAGGCAGCACATGACCATCGCACCAACCACTAGGACCACCCCTAAGCCCATCAAGATCATCCTGCTCACGGGCTACCTCGGCGCCGGCAAGACGACGCTGCTCAACCACATCCTCTCCAACGAGCAGGGCATCCGGGCGGCGGTTCTCGTCAACGACATCGGCGAGATCAACGTCGACGCCGACCTCATAGCCAGGGGCGGCCTGTCCGAGATGGGCGGCGACCTCATCCCCATGACCAACGGCTGCCTGTGCTGCACCCTGTCCGATGACCTTTCTCGCCAGCTGGGCCAGTTCGCCGCTGCGTGCGCCTGCGACTACATTTTCATCGAGGCCTCGGGCATCTGCGAGCCCATCCCCATCGCCTACACCATCTCGAGCTACTGCGACCAAACCAAGAACGCCAGCCGCGCCCCGCTCGATCTGGACAACATCGTGGCCGTGGTGGATTGCGCGCGCATGTGGGACGAGTTCAACGGCGGCAAGGACCTTCTCGCCGACGACATCGACGAGGACGACCTGCAGAGCCTGCTCATCCAGCAGATCGAGTTCTGCACCACCGTCGTGCTCAACAAGGTCGACCGCGTCACGCGCGCGCAGGTCGACGAGCTCCGGGAGATCATCCGCAGCCTGCAGTCCGATGCCGTCATCGTCGAGGCCACCCAGGGCGACGTGCCCATGGACCAGCTCCTGGACACCGATCGCTTCGACTTCGAGAGGGCGTATAACTCCGCCTCCTGGCTCGACGCGATGGCCCACCCCGAGGAGCACGAGGACCCCGAGGTGCTGGAGTACGGCATCTCAACGTTCGTCTACGAGCGGCGTCGCCCCTTTGACATCGACAAGTTCAGCGACTTCGTGACCACGTGGCCCCAGGAGGTCATTCGCGCCAAGGGCCAGCTCTGGGTGGCGCAGGACCCGGACATGGGCTTCCTGTTCGAGCAGGCCGGTCGTCAGACCACGCTCTCGGAGCGGGGGCTGTTCATCGACTCCGCGCCCGAGGACACCAAGCGCCAGCTCATCGCCGACAATCCCGAGGTCATGGGCGACTGGGACGACGTCTGCGGCGACCGCGAGACCCGCGTCTGCTTCATCGGGCGGCACATGGACACCGAGGCCCTCGCGGACGGCCTCGACGCCTGCCTCACCGAGTGGGTGCCGGAGACGGAGTAGGGGGCGTGGCGAGAGCTGCGTTGACGCGCGAAGTTCCTCTCATCGGAATGAATACGCTGCATTCTTTTTCGGTTCCGGGGGTCTCGTAGAAAAGTCCTTGACAGGCCACCGGTCGCTGCTATGGTTATAAACCAAGCGCCGCGATAGGAAATAGGGGAGGGAAACGCCATGCAGAGCAGCAACGCCACTATGTGTACGGCAATGTGTCCGATGCGGATGCTCGGCTCCCGGGCTTTGGGCCGCGAGGGGCTTCCTGTGCGTCTTCCCCTTTCTACTGTCAAACGGGGGCAAGACTAGCTCAAGACAGCCTGCCTGTAGCGTTCATTGTCCGGGAGACCTCTTTGGCCTCCCGGTTTTTTATTGCCGGAGTGCCCTTGCGCCTCAGCGCGAGACGAGGAAACATCCGTTTCTCCCATCCACACGAAAGGAACCCTCCGATGTACTCTTCCCTGCAGATCTCCCGCCGTCAGTTCCTTAAAGCCTCCAGCGTCATCGGTGCCGGTCTCGCGCTTGCGGGCTGCAGCGTTGCCTCTGACGACGGTACGGACTCCGCTGACTCCACGGCTTCCGACGCTTCCTCAACCGACGATTCCCAGTACAAGTATGGCAAGGTGGACATTCCCGGCAAGGGAGGCTCGTTGTGCAACGCCCCCTGCTACATCGCCTACGAGAACGGATACTTCGCCGACGCCGGCTTCGAGGTCAATCTGATCACCGCCGATACCGAGACACGCAAGATCGGCCTGAACAACGGCACCATCCCTATCGTCAACGGGGACTTCCAGTTCTTCCCCTCCATCGAGCAGGGCGTGAACATGAAGGTCGTCGACGGCCTGCACAACGGCTGCATCAAGCTCGAGGTCCTGCCTGACTCCGCGATTCAGGATGCCGAGGACGTCCGCGGTAAGAAGATCGGCATCGACGAGGTCGGAGGCACCCCGCACCAGGTCGCGCTCCTGTGGCTCGAGAACCATGGTATCTCGACGGATCCTGCTGACGAAGAGGTCACCTTCCTACCGTACAGTGATGCGAACCTCGAGGTCGAGGCGCTCCACAACGGTGAGATCGACGTCGCGGCGCTGTGGGACCCCGTCGCCTCCATCCAGGAGAAGTCCGGCGACCTGCGGGTGATCTGTGACATCGCCACCGATCCGGCGTTCAAGGACAAGTACTGCTGCTTCCTCTTTGGCTCGGCCACCTGGGTCGAGGAGGACCCCGAGCGTGCCGGAGCCCTCCTGCACGCCTACCACCTCTCGCAGGACTGGATTGCCAAGAACCCCGCCGAGGCGGCACAGATCATCTCCGACAAGCAGTATTCCGCCATCACCGACGTCGAACTCGCCACGGAGCTTCTCACCCACTACGAGTACCCGACCCTTGAGGAGCGCGCAGCCGGTGACCACAACTTCGTCGATGATGTGAAGTACTTCTCCGAGCAGCTCAAGCAGGTCGGCTACCTTGAGACCGATGATCCCGACGGCTTCGCGCAGAGCTCCTCCGCGGTCCTTGACACCGGCGACGAGCCTGCCTAGGAGGCCTCGTAATGTCACAAGCTTCTACCGCATCTATCGAACAAGCCCGCTTCCAGCAGGGCGTGGAGGAAAAGGACGGCGTGCTCGTGCGTCACGTGGGTCATATCGTCTTCACACTTGCCGGCTTCCTGCTGGCGGTCGCCGCTAACGTGCTCGTACCGCAGGTCTCCTCGGTTCCCCTCGACACGTATCGGGTGGGGATCCTCCTGCTCAACCGCAACGGCCTCTATCGCATCGTGCTTTTCGCCATCGCCTTTATCTACCTGGTGTCGGGTATCGTCTCAACGCGCAACGAGACCCGGCGCCTCCACTTCGACAACAGGTCGGCTTTTCGCTTCGTGATGGGGATCGCGTTGCTCCTGTGGGACGTCTTCGGCACCAAGTACCAGCTTCTCCAGCAGCCGTTCTTCCCCGGTCCGTCGCAGGTGCTCGAATCCTTCCTCATAGAGGGTGCCTACATCTTCTCGAACCTGCTCTACTCCCTGCGCCTCTTCAGCGTGGGATTTCTCGCCGGCGTCGTCTTCGGCGTGGGCACGGGTATCTTGATCGGCGTGTTCCCCCGCGTGTACTACTGGGTCCATCCCGTCCTCAAGATGACCGGCATCATCCCGGCCGTCGCGTGGATGCCGTTCGCCCTGACGCTGTTCCCCACGCCCTTTTCGGCGGCGGTGTTCCTGATCTCCATCAGCGCCTGGTTCCCCATAGCCTTCGGCACCGCGTCGGGCGTCATGTCAACACCTACGACCTACTTCGAGGCCGCCCGCACGCTGGGCGCGTCCAAGGCCTATCGGATCTGGCACGTCTCGGTCCCGCACGCGCTGCCCCAGATCTTCACCGGCATCACCACGGCCTGCGCTAACGCCTTCGTGATGCTCGTCATCTCCGAGATGATGGGCCAGCCCGGCGGCCTGGGCTACTACATCAACGCCGCCAAGATGTGGTCCACGTACTACAAGGTGTTCGCGGCAATCGTCATCATGGCCATCCTCTTCTCGCTCATCACGAAGCTGCTTGGTCTCATCCAGGCCAGAGCGCTGCGCTGGCAGAAGGGGGTCATCGGGTCATGAGCACCAAAGCGAGCATTCTGAGCGTCGAGCACGTGGGCAGGGTCTACGACGACGAGGAGGACAAACGGACCGTCGCGCTGGAAGACGTCTCCTTCGGCGTCGCGGAGGGGGAGTTCGTCTCTCTCATCGGCCACTCCGGCTGCGGCAAGACAACGCTCCTGCGTCTCATCGCCGGCCTCGACGACCCCCAGGAGGGCAGGCTCCTGCTCGACGGCGAGCCCATCGCGGGCTCGAGTCCCGAGCGCGGCTTCGTCTTCCAGCAGGGGGGCCTCTTCCCGTGGCTGACCGTAAGCCAGAACATCGCCTTTGGCCTCAAGGCTCGGGGCACCTACGACACGCGCAGCGCCGATGTGGACGAGTACCTTCGCCTCATTGGTCTGGACGGGTTCGGCGACTCGTACCCGCACCAGATCAGTGGCGGCATGGCCCAACGCGTCGCCATTGCACGCAGCCTCATCAACAACCCGCGCGTCCTGCTCCTCGACGAGCCGATGGGGGCTCTGGACTCCTTCACCCGCGCCGACCTCCAGGACAAGCTCCTTGCTCTGCGCGAGCGCAATCACACGACGATGATCCTCGTCACGCACGACGTGGATGAGGCCGTCTACCTGAGCGATCGAATCGTGCTCATGACCCCGCGCCCCGGTAGGGTCTCCGAGGAGATTCGGGTGGACATCGCGCGGCCCCGCGACCGCACGAGCGACGGGTTCCTGGCGCTGCGCACGAGGATCCTTGACAAGCTCCATCTGGCCGGCGTGGGAGCGGAGGCCTCGGACGCCGCCCCTGCAGATGACGCGGGCCTCGTCGCGACACGCTAGCATCGGACCTTGTCGCGCGCGGGGCGGGCCGGCGACGCGCGCAGGGGCCACGACATAGGATGACCAACACGAGCAGAAGGGAGCAAGGGACATGAGTGACGCTGAGAGGGAAGCTCTCGCCGCAGAGGGGCCGGAGGGCTGTGCCAGGAGGCGGGGCAGGCACGTGAGGGCCCTGACCGTGGTCCTGGTCATCGCGGCGCTCGCGGCTGCGCTCGCGGGAGGGGCCTGGCTCTTCTCCGCGCGCGGGCGGGTCCCAGAGATCATCGAGGCGCCGCGCGCGGAGACCGTGTCCGTGGCAGACGACCCGGGGGGACAAAGCACGGCCTCGTCAGAGGGCCGACTTCCCGGTTGCTGCAGCCCTAACAACAACGTGTGACGGGCGCTGTCGGCACCACCGCGAGGTCGGTGCCGCGCCGTCCTGGAAAGGAGCATGTGCAATGAGCATCAGCGCCGCGGCGGGGAACCGCAAGGCAGAGGCGAGGGGGGCGTCCGCCAAAGACCTCGTGCGCCTCTTTCGCTGGTTCCACGAGAACCCCGAGCTCGCGCTCGAGGAGGTCGGGACCACCGAGAGGATCAGGGAGACCCTGGGGGGCATCGACGGGGTGGAGCCGCTCGACCTGGGCCTGCCCACCGGTGCGCTCGCCCGGGTGGTGGGCGACCCCGCCGGCCCCGTCGTGGGCCTCAGGGCCGACATCGACGCCCTTCCCCTGCGGGAGCAAAGCGGGCTTGCCTACGCGTCGCACCACGAGGGGAGGATGCATGCCTGCGGGCATGACTTTCACCTCACGGCGCTGCTCGGTGCGGCCTCGCTGCTCTCTGCACAGAGGGACGAGCTCCCCGGAACGGTCATCCTACTCTTCCAGCCGGCCGAGGAGACGAGCGTCGGCGCGCGCGAGGTCGTGGGGACCGGGAGGCTCCAGGAGCTGGGGGTGCAGGAGCTCTTTGGGGAGCACGTGTCAGCTGAGCTGCCTGGCGGCTCCATCTCCGTGGACGACGGGGCGATAAGCGCCTCGGTCGACCGCTTCCTGATCAGGGTGCGCGGCAGGGGGTGCCATGCCGCCCATCCCGAGTTGGGCCGCGACCCCATCCCCGTGACGGCGCGGCTCGTCGGGTCGCTCCAGGACATCCCGAGCCGCGTGGTGAGCCCCTTTGCGCCGGTGGTGCTCAGCGTCACGCGCTTCACCTCGGGGACCACGTGGAATATCGTGCCGGAGACGGCCGAGCTCGAGGGCACCGTGCGCACCTTCGACACCGCGGTGCGCTCCGTCGTCGAGGGAGAGGTCCGAGCTCGGGCCCAGGCGCTCGAGGCGGAGGGCTACGTGACCTCCGTCGACTGGTATTGCGGCTGCTCGTCGGTCGTGAACGACCCCGGGCTCACCGAGCTGGTGCGCGACGTAGTGCGCTCCCAGGACGGGCTCACCCTCGTGGAGGAGGGACCCTCGACGGGGGGCGAGGACTTCTCCGAGTACCAGGGGATTGCCCGTACGGTCTTCCTGCACACGGGCGTGGGGGAGTCGACGCCCCTGCACACGCCCACGTTTCGCGCCGACCCGGCGCAGCTCGCGCCCGCCGCCCGCCTCCTGGCGTCGATCGCGCGTGCGGCGCTGGAGGACCTGGCGGCAAGGTAGGGCACTGTGCGTCTTTTCGCACGCGCTCTCGCACGCGTCGCAGACTCTTACCCTTTGAGTAGCTCACGTTAGGAATCAGCTTCCTCATCTAAAATATGTAGCGAAGCCTACCCATGCGTTACAGCTTCTCGAGCCATGGCCCTAGAAAGTAGCCGGAGGAGATGACGGCGGCGCCCGCTCCTTGCCGATTGCCGGAGTGTTACGTCTGGCGGCCGGCCCTTGCGCGCAGCGATGGGGCGCACTAGATTTGCCAGAACGGTAGAGGTGCGGATAAGAAGAGCCGTGGGAGAGCCGGCAGGCAGTGACCCCTCGGGGAGGCGAATTCCGCCGAACCTCACGCGTCGGGCGCGGCGCGAGGGGTGGGCCTGCGATAAACACTCGCAGGACTGTCTGCGGGAGTCACCCGCAGGGGCGCTACCCGCGAGGCACTCACGAGCGCGTGAGACGCTGGCCGGGACACGTGCCCCGGCCAGCGTCTTTTGTCCTCGGGAGGCATGTTTTGGAAGCGATCGAGAACGGCACCACGGAAGCGGCGGGCGCGCGGGCTGAGCGGGCCAAGCGACCGTTCGTCTCGCGCGAGCAGCTCGAGAAGGTGGCGCTTCGCCACCCAACCCCCTTCTACCTCTACGACGAGGCTCTGATTCGCGAGCGCGTGCGCCGCCTGCAGGAGGCCTTCGCCTGGAACCCGGGCTTCAAGGAGTACTTCGCCGTCAAGGCGACGCCCACCCCGGCCATCGTGGCGCTCCTCGCGGAGCTCGGCTGCGGCTGCGACTGCGCCAGCGCGACCGAGCTCCTTCTCGCGGACGCCTGCGGCGTCATCGGCCGCAACGTGATGCTCTCCTCGAACGACACGCCTCCCGCGGACTTCGTCCATGCCGATCGCATGGGCGCCCTCATCAACCTGGACTCCTACGACATGGTCGCCTGCCTGGCAGACGCGCTCGGGGGGCGTCTGCCCGACGTCGTCTGCCTGCGCGTGAACCCGGGCGGTACGTTCGCGGCGGCCAACCAGATCATCGGCGCGCCCGAGGACTCCAAGTTTGGCATGACCGTCGAGCAGACCCTGGCCGCGGCCAAGGAGCTCGCCGCCGCCGGCGTGAGGGAGTTCGGGCTGCACGCGTTTCTCGCCAGCAACGCCCAGGGGGACGGCTACTATCCCGCGCTCGCGCGGATCCTCTTCGAGCTGGCCGTGCGGGTGAGCCGGGAGACGGGCGTGGACGTCACCTTCGTCGACCTCTCGGGAGGGGTGGGCGTGGCCTACCGCCCCGAGGAGCGTCCCGTGGACATCGCCGCCGTGGGCGAGGGGGTGCGCCGCGCCTTTGAGCGCGTCCTCGTCCCGGCCGGCATGGGCGACGTCGCGATCTTCTCGGAGCTGGGCCGCTGGCTGCTCGCCCCGTGCGGCGCCCTTGTGACCAGGGTCATCCACGAGAAGGTCACCTACCGAGACTACCTGGGGGTGGACGCCTGCGCCGCCGACCTCATGCGCCCGGCCGTCTACGGTGCCTACCACCACATCAGCGTCATGGGCTTTGAGGGGGCCGCGCCCACGCGCACCTACAACGTGGTCGGCGGGCTCTGCGAGAACTCCGACCAGTTTGCCCGCGACCGTCCTCTGCCCCAGGTTCACATTGGCGACCTGCTGTTCGTTCACGACGCGGGAGCCCATGGCCGCTCCATGGGCTACAACTACAACGGCCGGCTCCGCTCGGCGGAGCTCCTCCTGCACGAGGACGGCCACGTCGAGCTCGTCCGCCGCGCGGAGACCCCCGAGGACTACTTCGTCACCGTCGAGGTGGGTGCCCTCGGGGAGAGGGTCAGACGAAAGCTCGAGGAGGCGCGCCCGCCCGACGCCTAGCCGCCCGGTCGCGCCTCCTGCCCCAGCCCGCCTTTGACCCGTCACCCACGTCACACCTGGAGGAACCACCATGGACATGTCCCATCTCACCGGCTCCATCACCGCCCTCGTCACCCCGTTCTCCTCGGACGGTTCGGTCGACTTCGCCGCCCTGGAGCGGCTCGTCGACTTCCAGCTCTCCCACGGCACCGACGGTCTTTTGGTGCTGGGCACCACCGGGGAGTCCTCCACGATGACCGACGAGGAGGACGTCGCCGTGGCGCGCTGCGTGGTCGAGCGCGTGGGCGGCCGCGTGCCCGTGATCGGCGGTGCGGGCTCCAACTCCACCGCCGAGTCCATGCGCAAGGCCGAGATGCTCGTCAAGGCGGGCTGCGACGGCCTGCTGCTCATCACGCCGTACTACAACAAGTCCAACGAGGAGGGAATCTACCAGCACCTCCTGTACGTGCTCGACCGCGTCGGCGTGCCCTGCGTGCTCTACAACATCCCGGGACGCACGGGCTGCTCCATCTCCGAGAGAAACGTCGAGCGCCTGGCTAAACACCCCAACGCCTGGGCCCTCAAGGAGGCCTCCGGGTCCATCGAGTACGCCTCGGCGGTGGCGCGCTACCTCTCGGATGACTTCCGCATGTTCTCCGGCAACGACGACATCGTCGTGCCGCTGATGTCGCTCGGCGCGAGCGGCGTCATCTCCGTCTGGGCGAACGTGGCGCCTGCGACCGTCCACGACCTGTGCGCCGCGTTTCTGGTCGGAGACGTCGCGCGGGCGCGCGCGGTGCAGCTCCAAAACCTCGAGCTCGTGCATGCGCTGTTCTGCGAGGTCAACCCCATACCCGTGAAGGCCGCCCTTGCCAAGATGGGCATGATGGAGCCCGTCTGGCGCCAGCCGCTGTGGCCCCTCTCCGACGCGGGCGACGCCCGCCTCACTGCCGCGCTCGAGGGGGCTGGTCTCGTTGGCTAGCGCCGGCTTGGCGACGGGCGACGTCGCATCTGAGAGGGCGGCGGGGGCCGCGGCCCCCGCGAGGGTCGTCGTCGTGGGCGCGGGGCGCATGGGCGCGCTCGTGGGAGAGCTTATTGACAAGGAAGACGGCTTCGAGCGGGTCGCCACGCTGTCCTCGGCGGACGTGGGCGAGCTGGACGAGGGACTTGCGCCCGCGGACCTGGTGATCGACTTCTCCGCGCCAGAGGCGCTCGCACACGTCGCGGCCTACGTGCGACGCACGGGGGCGGCCCTGGTCTCGGGCACGACCGGGCTCGATGCTGCGCAGATGGGTGAGGTGCGCGCGCTCGGCGAGGTCGCGCGGGTGGTCCACGCGTCCAACTTCTCGCTTGGCGTGGCCGTCCTGCGTAGGCTCGTGGCCGAGGCTGCCCGCGCGCTGTCGGGATTTGACGTCGAGATCGTGGAGACCCACCACAACCAGAAGGTCGACGCGCCCTCCGGGACCGCAAAGGCCCTGCTCGACGCCGTCGACCCCCAGGGCCTGGACGCGGTCGCCTACGGTCGCGAGGGGGTCGTGGGACCCCGGCCCGCGCACGAGGTGGGTATGCACTCGCTGCGCGGGGGGACCGTCGCGGGTACGCACACGGTCTGCTTTTTTGGCACCGACGAGGAAGTTGAGTTCACGCACCGCGCGACGAGCCGGACCATCTTCGCCGCAGGGGCCGTCGCGGCCGCCCGCGCGCTTCTAGCCCGTGAGGCGGGCCTCTACACCTTCGAAGACCTCATGCTCGACTGACGGGAGAACCCATGAGCACTGACGCAACCGACGCACAGAGCGGCGACGCCCAGGGCGCTGATGCCCACCAGATGGACGCCCGGGAGATCATCGACTTCATAGCGCACGCCCAGAAGAGCACCCCCGTGCGCGCCTGGATACGCGAGCGCGACCCCGAGGGCGACCCGCTCGACCTCTCGGCCGGCGGGGACGGCTCTGCCGATACCTCCGACCTGCATGTCTTTGGCGCAGGCGACAAGGTGATCATGGGGGAGTGGGACCTCGTCCGGGGCCTGCTCGAGGCCAACGCGGACCGTCTGGCCGACGTGGTCGTCGACTGCGACCGCCGCAACTCCGCTGTGCCGCTGCTCGACCTCAGGGGGGTGAACGCCCGCATCGAGCCGGGGGCCCTCATCCGCGACCGGGTCACCATCGGCGACGGTGCCGTCATCATGATGGGGGCCGTCATCAACGTCGGGGCGGTCGTGGGCGAGGGCACGATGATCGACATGGGCGCCGTCCTGGGCGGCCGCGCGACCGTAGGGAGGCGATGCCACGTGGGGGCGGGCGCCGTGCTCGCGGGCGTGGTCGAGCCGGCGAGCGCCACGCCCGTCATCGTGGAGGACGACGTGCTCGTGGGGGCCAACGCGGTGGTCATCGAGGGGTGCCGCGTGGGGGCCGGGGCCGTGGTCGCCGCGGGCGCCGTGGTCGTGGAGGACGTGGGCGCCGGGACCGTGGTCGCCGGGTGCCCCGCGCGCGTGATTAAGCGCAAGGACGCCCGCACCAGTTCCAAGACCGCCCTCGTGGAGGCCCTCCGCGCGTTGTAGGGCCCCGCGCCCCGCGCGGGCGGGCTTAGGGGAGGAGCGCGAGCCTCTCGAGGGCGTCGAGCCCCACCGCGAGCACCGACTCGTCGAAGTCGAACCGGTCCGAGTGCAGGGGGGTCTGCGTCCCCGCGCCCAGCAGCAGGTAGGCGCCGGGCATGCGCCGCTGGTACCAGGCGAAGTCGTCCGTCGTGTAGGTGGGCTCCTTGACGTCTGCGAGGGCGGGGAGGGCCCCGCGCGCGACCTCGAGCAGGCCGGCGTCGTTGCTCACGGTGGGGTTTCCCTCCGAGAAGCCGACGCGCTCCGTGCAGCCCAGCGCCGCGGCCTGCTCGCGTGCGACGCGACGGACCTCGTCCATCGCGCGAGCGCGCATGTCTGACGAGAGGGTCCTGAGCGACCCCGAGAGGACCGCCTCGCCGGCTACCTGGTTGCGCACCTGGCCCGCGCGCCCGCAGCCGAACCGCAGGACGAGGGGCTCCTCGCGGGCGAGCCCGTCGACCGCGCGATAGACCTCCGTGAGGAACCGGGCGGCCGCCGCGAGGGCGTCGGCGCCCTCCTCGTGTCGGGCTATGTGGACGGGCGTGCCCGAGAAGCCCACGTCCACCTCGTTGCCGGCCGCGAAGAGCGTGCCCGGCCGGGAGGCTACGGCCCCGGCGGCCAGGCCGGGCCAGAGGTGCATGCCGAACATGCGGTCCACGCCGCAGCGCTCCAGGACGCCGCTCTCGCAGACGCTGAGGGAGCCGCCCTGCGCCTCCTCGGCCGGCTGGAACACGAGCAGCGCGCCCCGGCGAAGCCTCTGGGGGTCGAGCGCGAGGCGCCGGGCGAGGCCCAGGAGCATCGCCGCGTGGCCGTCGTGGCCGCAGGCGTGCATGCGGCCGGGGTGGGTGGAGGCGTAGGGCGCCCCGGTCCGCTCTGTGATGGGGAGGGCGTCGAAGTCGGCGCGAAACGCCGTGGCCGGCGCGCCGCCGCGGTCGAAGTACGCGCAGATGCAGCCCCGCGAGGGCTCGAGAACGCCGAGGGTGCCCTCCCTGCCCGCGGGGGAGTCCCGTACGAGGCCCCCCAGGACGCTGCGGACGTAGGCGAGGGTCTCGGGGAGGTCGAAGCCGCACTCGGGGATGCGGTGCAGGTCGCGGCGCCACCCCCGAAGAAGGCTCGCGTCTGGCGGGGTGCGCGCGGCTTCGGCTTGCTGTGCGTCCATGGGCGCCTCCGGGTTCTTGGGGATGACGGGCCCGCCGCGCTCTCGCCGCGGGCCCCGGGCGTGGGAAAGAGTATAGGTCACGGCCCCGTCGTCAGACACCGGGGCCCGTCGTCTCCCTGCGGGCGGCCGCGCGCCCCCGCGCGGGACGCTGACCCGCCCCTCGCCCCTCGCGGGAGTCCAGCCTGTCGGAGAGGCGGGACAGGGCACCGCCGTCCGCAGTGGGTGTGTTGAGTCAATAGCACTTGAGCAGAAATCGCATCAGTTTCTGAGCAGATATCGCAAGAGTGCCGGGCAGCTTATTGAGCACCCCCGTCCTGCATCAGCGCGTGGGTGACTCGATGCGGCTCGCCTCGGAACCGGAGAAGCCGTCCGTGGTGCACCACCCTGTCGATGACGGCCGCGGCCATCTGGTCGTCGCCGAAGACCGAGCCCCACCGGCTGAACTCGAGGTTTGTCGTGAAGACGACGGACTGCCTCTCGTAGGCGTTCGAGACCACCTGGAAGAGGAGCCTCGCGCCGTCCGTGTCGAGCGGCAGGAACCCAAGCTCGTCGATGACGAGGAGCCCTGCCCTGCCCACCTGGTTGGGCTCACGGTCGAGCCTCCCGTCGTCACGGGCACGGCGGAGCCTCATGACGAGGGACGATGCGGTGAAGAACCTGGCCTCGACGTCGGACTGGCAGCACGCCATGCAGAGCGCCGAGGCCATGCGCGTCTTCCCGTTATGGAAAGTTTTCCATAACGGGAATTATGCGGGCAAACGGATTATGTTGAGGAATGGGCTGTCGCCGCAGGTCGAGCGATCGCGACAGCCCTGTTCCTTTGCATAACCTTCTTAGCACAGGCTCTTCAGCCACGACATCAGATCCCTGTCCTCCGACCAGTCGGGGTAGTCCCGTGTCTTGGGGGCGGTTGCGGCCTCTTCGAGCAGCTTCCGCCTTCGCGCGACGCTGACGGTCGCGTAGATCTCCGTCGTGATCACGCTCCTGTGGCCGAGCAGATCCCTGATATATACGAGGTTGACACCGGATTCCAACAGGTCGACGGCCCTCTGGTGCCTGAGGGAGTGGGGCGAGATCCCATCGGGGACGGACGCTCCCGACTCCCTGGCGCCCCTTGCGTGACGGGCGACGATATCGGCGACGCCGGCCCTGGTCAGACGGTCGCCACGGGAGTTCGGGAACAGCGGCCCGTCCAGGTCCGACGCATCGGGACGAGAGCATGTCTCGTCGATGTACCGTCTCAGAAGTCCTGCGGTCGCGCTCATCAGGGGAACGACCCTGACCCTGCGACCCTTCCCCATGAGCGTGACGGTGGCGGGGTCATCGAGGCGGACATCGCGGAGCGTGATGCCGCACAGTTCTGAGACCCTGGCCCCGCTGTCGTAGAGCATCGTCAGCAGGACCATGTCCCGGCGACCCCTCGCCGTGGATGCGTCGGGACGGGCGAGGATCGCGGCGACGCCCCCGCGCCCCGGGAGGACCATGGGCGCCGGGGCCTTCTTTCGCTGTCTTATCGCCAGAACCTGCTGATGCTGAAGCAGTCTCGCCGGATCCTCGGCCTTGACGTAGTTCACGAATGCCTTGATCGCGCACAGTCGTTGGTTCGCCGTGCTGTCGGAGCACCCGCGTGCCGTGAGCCAGGCCATGAACCCCTCGACCGTGTCCCTCCCGAGATCGTCCATGGACAGCCTCTCCGGCCTCTTCCCCCGTTCGCCGAGATACGATATGAGCAGCCTGAACGCGTCCCTGTAGGATGCGATGGTGTTCGTGCTGAGGTTTCGCTGTCCCGGCAGATGAAGGCCGAGGTAGGCGGTCACGTAGCGGGCGAAGTCCGCTCTCTCGCTCATGACGGCACCACCCACCCGCACTCGCGCTCGACCTGGGCGACCATGCCGGGATGGAGCTCGGCGGTGAGCCGGAGGTAATACTCCGTGCACCGGGTGTCGGCATGCCCCATGTAGGTGGCGAGGACCGGCATGAGGGCGTTGGCGTCGGCCCCCTCCCTCACCCATGCGCGGAGCCGGTGGCAGGCGAAGGTGAAGCGGAGGTCGTGGACCCTCGGTCCCTTGCCGCGACCCCCGTGCGATATGCCTGCGTCCCAGAGGGCCTGGCGGAAGAATCCATAGACGGAGCTGGTGGACATGGCCCCCCCTCGGGCAGCGACCAGAACAGGCCGTGCATCCCATACTGCGGATGCCCTGTCGAGGCGGCGTTCGAGAACGTCCGCATGCGGGACGCCAGGGAGCGGTGGATGGGAGCGAACCTGCCCCTGTCGTTCTTCGCATGCCTGACGGTGAGAGCGCCCGCATCGAGGTCGACGTCCGCCTTGCCGAGGGCGCATGCCTCCCCGGAACGCAGCCCCGACGAGCAGAGGAGCCTTATGATCGGCGCCATCTGGGCCCGTCGACATGCGGGATCGGATCCTGAGAGCTCGTCGGCCTCCTCGAACAAAGACGCGAGCTCGCCGTCGGTGAAGATGTAAGGATCGTACGATCCGCGGTCCGCGTATCCCTGTCTGCCCGGCATGACCCAGGCATCGTAACCCATGCGCGCCATGTACTCGCCCAGACCGCGTATCTGGCCCATCCTGCGGAGCCTCGTGGCCTCCGCCTCGCCGGGGCGTCGGGCCGTCCACGCTTCGACGAGTTCCCTGGGCAGCTCGTCCTGCCTGCAGCCCAACTCGGAGCGCAGCGCGGCGATGCGGCGCATGGCGGCATCACCCTTCTCCAGCCTGAAGCCGACCGCGCGTTTCTCGGCCATGTACGACGCGGTGACGTCAGCGAACGCCGTCATCGTGCCACCGCCTCTGGGTCGAGAGGGCACATGGCGAGCGATTCGACATCCATGCGCAGGTAGATGCTGGTGGTGCGCTTGCTGACGTGTCCCAGTATCCGTGAGATGTCCTCCAGCGGGACCTGCCGTTCGAGGAGGCGTCTCGCCAGAGCGTGTCGAAGCGAGTGCAGCGTTCTGCGGTCGCCCGGGACCTTCACCCCGGCGGCCCTCGCGCGCTTGCTCAGTATGTACGTGAGGTTGCTCGTGTCCGTGAACGGCTCGAACGGCGCGACCTGTCGGACGAATAGCTCCGGGCATCCCGCACCCTCCGGCCGTCCGTGCCTGAGGTAGTCGATGACCGCCCGTCCGACGTCGTCGAGCAGGGGGAGCTCGAGCGGGTTTCCCGTCTTGTGCCGCACGATCGACATGGTCCGCGTCTCCCAGTCGAGGCCGGACACGCGTATCGACTTGATGTCGAATGCGCGAAGTCCCAGTCTCGCGACCATGAGCAGCATCGCGTAGTCCCGGCGCCCGACGGGGTTGCCCCTGTCTATGCTCGACATGAGGGCCTCCACGTCCTCCCTCTCCCGGACCACCGGGAGCTCGGGTACGTAGCAGGGCCTGGGGCTCGGGACCGTACCGGTCAGATCGCCCGCCACCAGGCCCTCGAGGCAGAGATGCCGGTAGAAGCACCTGATGGCGGTGAGTACGGACTTGACCGACTTGGCGTGGTTCGACGCCTTCGTGAGGATGTAGTCATGGGCAGACGAGTCCCTGATGCAGGAGGCATCCACGCCGCCCCCCGACGCGAGGAAGAGCAGGAAGTGCTTGATGCGACCGTTGCGAGAGTAGACGGTCGATTCCGACAGGCCGTTGCGTCTGCTCGTCTCGTCGAACGAGTCCAGCAGCCCCTGGAGTCCCGGTGGAAGCTCGGTCCTCCCGAGGTCGCCCGGCATGCGCTTGCAGATGCAGCCGCACCCCTCGTACTCCATGAGCGTGCGCATGGCCCTCAGCCAGGCCTTCAGATACGTGCCGCCGGGATTTGACTGATAGAGGTGTTCGAGAGCCACGCCGAACCTCGAGTTCAGGTAGGCGACCGCATCCATCTCCGTGAACCCCTCGATGCCGCAACCGTTCGCGTGCCTGACGTACGCATTGAACATCCTCCTGAACCCGGTGACCGTGGTCTCGGAATAGCGAAGCCGTGCCATCTCCGCGAGGACGGCGGAGGCCAGAGCCTCCAGTTCGGTGTGATCTGCCGTTGATCCTCCTGTCGTTGTCGTGAAAGCAGACGGATACAACGTAGGGGGATTCCTGGGTTATGCAAAGGAACAGGGCTGTCGCGATCGCTCGACCTGCGGCGACGGCCCATTCCTCAACATAATCCGTTTGCCCGCATAATTCCCGTTATGGAAAACTTTCCATAACGGGAAGACGCGCATGGCCTCGGCGCTCTGCATGGCGTGCTGCCAGTCCGACGTCGAGGCCAGGTTCTTCACCGCATCGTCCCTCGTCATGAGGCTCCGCCGTGCCCGTGACGACGGGAGGCTCGACCGTGAGCCCAACCAGGTGGGCAGGGCAGGGCTCCTCGTCATCGACGAGCTTGGGTTCCTGCCGCTCGACACGGACGGCGCGAGGCTCCTCTTCCAGGTGGTCTCGAACGCCTACGAGAGGCAGTCCGTCGTCTTCACGACAAACCTCGAGTTCAGCCGGTGGGGCTCGGTCTTCGGCGACGACCAGATGGCCGCGGCCGTCATCGACAGGGTGGTGCACCACGGACGGCTTCTCCAGTTCCGAGGCGAGCCGCATCGAGTCACCCACGCGCTGATGCAGGACGGGGGTGCTCACTTTCCCAACCTTCTTCCCGGTCTCGTCTTTGCCTTTATGGGTGGACTGATCAGCCTCGACCAACATGCCTTTCAGGGCGTATCTCTCCTTGTCGCTTAGCCCTTCGACTTCATCGATACGCTCGACGGTCTGGCTAAGCGTTACCGCGATACTAACTTCGTTGGAGTTGCTGACCTGCTGGCTGACGCTGACAGCAGTCCCCTGTGCAGCGGCAACCAGTTGCTTTCTGATTTCGGAATCTCGATAGGCCTTGAGCTTGTTGACTCGCATGCTGACCTGGGCCACGCAGTTTTCCTGAGTCAGCTCACTCGGCCCAAGGCCCCATCCGGAAACACCGTTGACATACCCCTTTACCACGTCGACGTACGTCCTGTCGATCTCGTCGACAGTTGGCTTCATCTCGTCCTTTGGCAGTCCGGACGAAAGAGATTCCTCTAGGCGATGGATGTTCTCTGTCAGCGCCGTCACGCCGAATCGTCCGTAGGTTGTTTCCTCTTTCTGGTCACGGTAGACCCGCAGCTTGCCGCGCAGCGCTTGAAGGTTCGCAACGGTATGCGGACCATGGCCGCTAAGAGTGGACCCCCTGTAACTGCTGATGTGCGGGATGGCAGGAGTGAAGGCGGAAACGATCTACGCGGCAAGACAATTGGCCTCGGAAGCATCTCCCCTGGCAATCACATCATCGCAACGTCTGATGTAGTCATCCGTGGTTCCCAAGGCAGAGCTCCAATCACAGTCAAAGAGCCTTCTTCAACGGTACCCAGCAGCCGTCCTTGAGTTCGTCCGAGTACGTCTCGGTTGCGATGAGGAGCTGCGCGCTCTCCTGGTCGTAGCGTACGAATCCACCTCTAAGTCCTGAGTGCCTGTCGAGGTAGCGTCTCATCGCTTCGAACTTCATCGGCGCGAACTCGTCGATGTTCTGGTCCTGCCCGGAGGCCGATTGGCCTCCCTTGACCTCGATGACCCAGACCTGCCCACCTTCCGTCTCCACCACATAGTCGGGATAGAACGCACGCGAGCGCCCTGAGTTGTCGTCAAAGAGGATGGAGAGGTACTCGACTCCCTTGTCGCCATTCTTGTAGAACCACTTGACGCAAGCGCTCTCCTCGCAGAACCGCTCGAACAGCCGCTCCCCGGTCGAGCGCCTCTGGGCGGAGGCGAGGTAGCCCTCGTAGACGTTTTTCTCCATGACGGACTGGTCCTTGGCCCTGGAGTCGTAGGTGAACAGCACCGTGTCCGGCAGATGGAACGGCCTCTCCGTGACACCGGCGACGTCCACGCCCGGGATGACGCCCACGGCACCCACCGACGAGAGCGCCCTCGTCATCGTCTCGGAGAGCCTCCCCTTGTTGTTGAGGACGAAGCTGTAGTACCCCTCCTGGTCGAGGGCGAGCAGCCTGCCCCTCCCCTTCGCCGATGCGAGGAAGAGCCTCTGCAGGATGGGGGTCATCTGGCTCCTCTCGACCCGCAGCGACTGCGCCATCTTCCACGTCTCGCGCGAGTACTCGACGTGGAGCTTCTTGGTGGGCCTCCTCACCCTGAAGGTGATGGTCGTGAGGTCCCCGATCTCGTCGCTGCTCAGGTGCTCGACCTCGCCCTCCTGGGTCATGTCGAGGATGTCGGAGCGGAAGTCCCAGCCTGCCCGCTCGAAGAGCCTCCGGTTGGCGACCGGGTCGTCCGAGAGGCCGAGGTCTCCCGAGAGCGTGGCGGCGAGGGTCCTGCCGAGGGCCCGGTAGTCGAGCCTGTCCGAGGCCCCTGCCGCGCGCTGCTCGGACACAAGCGTGAACTCCCGCAGGCCCGACCTGAGGCGGAGCGTCCTCGCGTCGAGCAGGTCTCCCCCGGCTGCGGCACGCGCCTCGTCGATGAACTTCGAGTCGAGCGTGTAGATGTAGCAGATGTCGAGCAGGTCGTCGCCGTAGTGCCTCGCCTGCGGCATGCGGCGGATGCGCCCGATGGTCTGGATCTGGAAGGTCTCCCCCATGTTCTCGCGGAGCTTCACGAGCACCTGGGCGCGGGGACAGTCCCAGCCGGTGGCCACGGCCTGCTTGATGAGGACGACCTGGGGCTTGGCGCCGGGCTCGTCGATGCCGTCGCAGTTCCTGTGGTCGTCGGAGAGCCATGAGGCCAAGAGGCCGTTGTCGTAGGTGATGCCGTAGTCGTCGTCGAGCACGAGCTCGACGCGCTCCCTCTGCTGGGGGTCGTTGTCGGCGAGCTGGACGATGACGAGGGGGTTCACGGGCACGTCGAGCGCCGCGTAGCGCGACTGGAGCTCGGCCCTCTTCCTGAGGCCGTACTCCAGGAGGGCGTCGATCTCGTTGGGGACCGTGACGTCGACGGGCACATCCTGGTTGATTACGATGGCCTTCTTGATGAGCCCTTGCTCGATGACGTCGTCCTCGTCGACCTCCACGAGGGTCGCGTCCTTGTAGCCCCTGGGCGTGGCCGAAGAGCGGATCACCCTGACGGGGTCGACGTAGCCCACGAGCTCCTTGGTCTTGACCGTGTCGTTGGTGTGGCTCTCGTCGATGACCACGTAGAAGGAGAGGCCCTCCTCGTGGGCGGCGTCGAGCCGCTCCACGAAGTTGAGCCGCTCAGCGTCGACCATGGCCACGTTGTGCCTGCCATGGAGCTTCTCCCAGTTGACGAAGCACAGGTCCCCGTCGGCAAAGCCGGAGTTGAGTACGTCGACGAGGAGCTTGGTCTGGGCACCGTGGACGTAGCGGTCCGCCTTGTCCTTGCTCTGGCCGGCCAGGTCCCCCTTACCCGGGGTGAACCAGATCCAGACCGTGCCGGGATGGGTCTCGCAGAAGCGCTGCATGAGGTCGGTGAGGACGATGGTCTTGCCCGAGCCCGTGCAGCTCTTGAAGACGACGTCCCGCCCGTCGCCCTCGAGGGCGTCCAGGAGCCGGGACTCCGCGTCGATCTGGAACGGCTTGAGCTCCACGTCACTCACCCAGCTCTCGATAGAAGTAGGCGGGAACGGTCCGCACCTCGACGTCGCGCGCATCGAGCGCGGCCTGCTGCTCTGCCGTGAGCAGCACATCGTGGCCGAGGTAGAGGACCTCGCACGAGGCGATGCCGCCCGAGAAGAAGGCGTCCGCCTCCTCGTCTGAGAGCACGATGGCGAGCGCCGGGTCCGCGTCGAAGTCGACCCCGTTCTCGAGCTCCACGAGCTCCCTGGTGTGACGCAGGAGCCCCTCGGCGAGCCCGTAATAGTCGTCCTCGTCGAGGGGGACGAAGCCCACGCGGTAATAGCGCAGGGACCCGGGGAGACCCTCGGAGTACCCGCTGCCGTCACCTCTTTTGCCGGTGATGACCGTCCTCCAGCGCGGGTAGGTGATCTCGGAGCAGATGCCGTTCTCGTCGTCGGTGCACAGGATGCATCGGCGCGTGCCGCCGTCCGCGGCGTTGAGCTCCGTCACCGCCTGGCCCGTGGTGCCGGAGCCCGCGAAGAAGTCGAGGACCAGGGCGTCCCTGCCCGCACCGATCTCGAGCACCCGCCTGATGAGGCGTGTCGGCTTGGGTGTGTCGAAGGGTGCCTGACCACCGAAGAGTGCCTTGAGCTCCTTCTTTGCCTCATCGGTGTGGCCGACATCCTTCCAGAGCCATAGATTTGTCGGGAGCTTCCCCCCGACACTATCAAGATGGATCTTGTGGCCCATTCCCCCCTTCCCCTTGTTCGTAAAATAGAGGTCTGGCCAGTTGCCTGCGTCATAACGTTCCGCTGCGAACCGCTTTGATTCGTCAGACACGTCTCTGAGCATGATGCCCTTCGCATCACCTATCTCATCGGGGGCACAGTTGCATACCTTGGCACGTCTCTCGGCATCGTCGAGAGTCCGAAGCTCATAGTCGCCCCATCCACACATGTTGGAGTACATCTCATCCTGGCCCAAGGTCCAGTGGCGACCATTTGATGGGTAGAGGAGCTTCCCGGTAACAGGCTGCTGTATGGCATAGACCATCCCATGGTGAGACGAGGCACCGGGCGCCGTGGAGTCTCCTGCCTTCCACGAGATATCGTCTCCATCGGGACTGCCATATCTCCCGTTCATCTCCTCACTTCGCTCAAGACGGCCAGGGAGCCAATCGGGCTCCTTACCGTAAACGAGGATATGCTCGATCTCAGTCGGAAAGCCCCCCTTCTTGTCGTTTCGGGGAGAGTACGTCTTTTGCCAAGAGATATTCCCGGCAAAGCAGCTCGAACCAAAGACTTCGTCCATGAGGAGCTTGAGCTCCGCGTTCTCGCGGTCGTCGTTGCTCACGAAGATGACACCCGAACGCTTGAGAAGAGCATGGGCGACCTCGAGGCGGGGTTCCATGAACGAGAGCCACTTGGAGTGCGGGAAGGTGTCGTTCTTGTCGACGTAGGCGTCGTCGTAGATGAAGTCCCTGTTGCCGGTGTTGTAGGGAGGATCGATTTAGATGAGGTCGACCTTGCCGCGCAGGACCCGGGAGAGCGCGTCGAGCGAGGCGAGGTTGTCCCCCTCGATGAGGGCGTTCCACTGGCCACCGTTGTCGATGGCGAGCGACTCGTCCTCCGTGAGCACGGAGACGCTTCCCTCGAGCACGTGGTCAATCTCCTCGCGGTGCTGCTCGAAGACCAGCCCGAACTTCCTGCCTTTCACGTCCTTCTCGAGGGCGTTGAGGTAGGCGAGCAGCCGCCCCGCGTTCCCGTCCTGCGTGGCGGTGGAGTTGATGTAGTCCCTGATCTGCTCGATGCCGCCGACCAGCTCCTCGCGCCTTTTCTTGGATACGTTCTCGCCCATGTAGTCTTCCCTCAGTTGGTCAATTGTGTTTATGATATCGCAAGGGAGAAGACACTGGAGGTACTTGTTACCCGCAGCACCGATAAGGAAGCCTATGGTGCACCGTTCACCCGATTCGTTGGCATCATGAAATGCTCTAGTGGCCTGTTTGGTGGCTTACTAGTGGCCTACCAAAAGAGGTCGGAGCCACATAGCCTCCGACCTCGTCATTTATGGTGGGCGTTGCAAGATTTGAACTTGCGACCTCTTCCGTGTCAGTCTTTTTATGTTGCCGAACAGGAAATATCAACGCGACAGTTACGAACTTTCTACCTGCATTTATACGTCATATTCCGTATGTGCCGTAAATAACGTACAATAACGAAGTAGATATTTTGCGGCGTTATTGCGGCTAATTTTGCGGCAAGGAGGAACGATGTTCTACTCATCAGCCTACCTAAGGGAGCGCAAGGGCAGGGGTTGGATTGGCGTCCTCTCCTACAAGGACGAGAGCGGGAAGTGGCGCAAGAGGGAGAAGTCCCTCGATGCTAAGGGCAAGCGCGAGGCAAGCAAGGAATTAGACAAGTGGCGCGATGACATGGAGGCAGAGGCCGTAAGCGCGAGTATCCTCGCACCAGCGGAAACCGTAATAGACTACGTGACGCGCTACGTCGATACCCTAGAGGCTTCCGAGTCAATCGAGAGGTCAACCGTGACCGTCTATCACGCGATGTTGAAGCACATTGACGGGGAGCTTGGTTCCCTAAGGCTCGAAGAATTGAACGCCGAGAGCGCCCAGGCATGGGTCAACTCGTTGGTTTCAAGCGGTTATGCAGCTTCCACCGTGCGAAAGGCTTTCAACCTCCTTAAAGCGGCAATGACCCACGCGGAAGATACGGGGCGCATAGTCAAGAATCCCCTACGCACCGTGAAGCTCCCCAAGATTCCAAAGAAGGAGCCAAACGCATTGGACGCCGCCCAGAGAGCACGGCTTGTCTCGTTTCTGGACATAGCGGCACCCAGCCCCGTGAATCTCGGAATCAGGCTCGCCCTCTTCACTGGTATGAGAGAAGGCGAGATTTGCGGCCTCCAATGGAAGAACGTTGACCTCGAATCGGGCGTAATCAGGGTTCGCACCGTAATAGGCAGGGATGGCGGCAAAACCTATGTGAAGGAGCCTAAGACAGGGGGTAGCAGGCGAGATATTCCGGTATCTGATTCAATCATCGAGGCACTTAAAGCACAGCGCACCGAGATGGTCAGGAAGTGTCTAGAAGCCGGAATCCCCTTTTCAAATGACCTGTACGTACTGGGCAGGGTGGACGGTACAAACCTAGCTCCACACGCCCTCTGGGAGGCTTGGAAGGCCATTGCTGCATCACTCGGCCTAGTGGGCACCCAAGGCAGGGTCCCCACGTTCCACGACCTGAGGCACACGTTCGCCACGGCGGCGATTTCCGAGGGCGTGGACGTAAAGAGCGTTTCTAGCATCTTGGGGCACACCAACGCAGCTATGACATTGAACATCTACGCAAGCGCAGACCCAGACGCCAAACGCAGGGCAGCTGAGACCGTGAGCGAGGCAATGGAGCGCAAGCCGAAGGACGCAACTATTCTCACATTGAAGACGGGGACCGATGACAAATGAGCAATCTCATTGAAGAGTTGAAGGAACGCAGCTTGCCCGTTCCCAACGACAATAAGCCACTTGGTGAGGTGGAACCGGGACGCATTGAGGCAATCCGCACCGAGCTTCTATCGGGCGTAGGACAAGCAGAGGTCGCCCAAGGAGTAGGCTTTAAGTCACCGGAGACAGTCAAGAATTGGAGCGACGACCCCTCATCACTCAACAGAGACAAGGCAGAGAAGCTTGTCGCATATCTCGCTACATTGATTGCAAAACGCTATGGCATACCCGAGGAGACAGCGCGAAAGGTAGTGCTTGACGAGCTTACCAAGGATACGGCGGAAGAAGCCTACATAAAGGGCATGGACTGTATCCTATCGAACGTTTGCTATTACCTCCTCCATGACGAAGTGGAATCGCTCTGCGACGTGGCCGCGTTAACGGTGCTAGACGAGAGGCACACACAGGCGGCCCAGGCTGATTTGGTGGCCTTCCTTGAAGTTGCTGAGGCGTGGAGGCGCATGTATAAGGCAAGGAAAAGCAGAAACGATGCGCGAGTCATAGAGGCCGGAAATGAGCTGCGAGATGCAGTTACAGCCTTCAACGCGGCAGTCACGAAGCGGGCCACTCATGTTGCAGACGAAGGACAGAGCGCGTAGCGGTCGTTTTGTGACGCTTTTGTGTCGATAAAAAAATATCTCATCAGGTCAAATGGGCGACGGGGCGAAAAACCTCTCGCCCATTTTTTCGGGTCGTGTTTCCGAGTGCCTAAAACCTCTCGGAGACCCGAAAAATAACGCGGGATTTCTTCCTACTCAGTCGGTTTATGTACCAATCTACCTGCGGTTTATCTGCGATACCATGTGTGTCGTACCGGTACGAGATAGGCGGTAAATCGACCTAGGAGGAAGACATGAGCACAATCACGGTGGGACTTAGAACCCCGCACAACTCACGGTTCACTATCGAGCAGGTGCGAGACGGAGCAGGCAGTCTCCCCGCCCTTATCGACACGCCAACCGTTGCGGCACTCGCAGGGGTTAGCGAGAGGCATATTCAACGAATGGCAGGCTCTGGAAAGCTTCCCTGCGTAAGGGTAGGAAATCGCTACCGCTTCAACACGGTGGATGTCCTTGAAAGACTCGGCCTAAGCGAGGCGATGACCGATGCCAGCTAGGGAGGGAACGGCCCCCGCGATGGTTGCAGCCGTCGCAGAGGCCAAGGGCGAGGGGTTCGGAGCCACCTCCTCACAGATGATAGCCGACAGGCGCGAGAGATTCGCGCGAGAGGCCACCGAGTGGGTCTCCGAGAACGAGGGCGCCTGGTCCTACATGGTCAAGACGGCACAAGGCTATTCCTCCCAAGGGCGGAAGTTCGGTATGCAGGAGCTTGCCGAGAAGGTTCGCAGGTGTGAGTTCACCGACAGCCACGGGCGCACCACCAAGGTGAACAACAACCACGTCCCCGCCCTAGCCCGCTTGCTTGTGGCACAGGTGCCCGCGTGCCGTACGCTCATCGAGCGCCGCACACACGCCTACGACGGCCTCATGGGTTGAGGTAACGGCTATGAGCGGCGAGAGCGAGCCATTCACGCGAGTATGGGCAGGAATGCTCGCCGCCTTGACAGAGGCCAACGTGAGCGGAAAAGAGCTTGTCGTGCTCATCTCCCTGATGCGCTACCAGAAAGACGCAGGCGGGGAGGTTTGGCGACCGGTGAGCGAGATTGCCGCCGAGTGCGGACTTTCCGAAAGCAACGTACGTAACAAGCTCACTTCACTCACACGAAAGACGTTCAGGGGCAAGGACGGCTCCCCCGTGCCCGTAATCACAAGGGTCAGCGAGGGCCACAGGGGGCGGGCGGCGGTCTACACAGTCAACCTACCGAGGGAATGTGCAACGAATCCGTTGCCCTTTATGGGAGGAGGCGAAAGAGGCGAAGCGCAACGGAACCGCGAGGAATGCGCAACGTTTTCGACTGATTGCGCAACGAATCCGGGGTTAAAGCGCAACAAAGTCGTTGCCCCATTAGAACCAATAGAACGTATCCATAAGAACAGATTAGAAGGGGGCGTTTTTGGCAAAACGCCGTCTCCTTTCCCCTCCGAGGAAGAGTGGAATAGGTTCATCGAGAAGAACGGGCTGGGGGAGCCGTACCGCGACGAGTGGGGCAGGCTCGAATCCAGAGGTTGGGTCGACGCGGAAGGCAACCCCATACGGGACTGGAGAGCCTACCTGCTGCGCATCTCGGAGAGGGTGGACGATGCCCACGAGCGAGCGGGTAGTCACACCTTCTATGACCCCCGCTCCAGGATTCCGCCCGATGAGTACCGCGCACTGACGGGCGAGGAACCCGACATGGCCGACTGCCCGTTTTAGCGTTCAAGGGCGCTTTCTGGCGCCATTTCACAGAAAGGAAGTCTATATGTCCAATAGGAACTACGAGAAGGCCGTGGCCGCTCTGGTGGCTTACCCCACCACGAAGGAGGCGGCAAAGGCCGCAGGCATGGGAGAGTCCACTTTGCGCGCCTACAAGTCAGACCCCGAGTTCGTCGAGCTGTACGCAGCCGCAAGACATGAGCTGTTAGATGCGGGGGTGAAGTCCATGCAGGAGAGGTTCTCAGAGGCCGTGGAGACCGTCTGCGAAATCATGCACGACAAGACGGCATCGCACAGCGTCCGCCTCAGCGCGGCGAACTCAATCATCAACAGCTGCGTGCAGCTCACGGACGAGGTGGAGCGCATGGAGCGAGCCGCGAGTGGTCGTAAGGTGAACCGCGAGCTTTTCGGTGGCCTCAGCGACTTCTTCCCCGCCGGTAAATAGACAGAGAACAAGATTGGAGCACGCAATGAGCTACAGGAAGTCGGTCAACGAGACCATGACGGCAATCAGCACCGCCGCCGCAGACGCGCAGGCGAAGATTGAGAAGGCGCGGCGCTTCAAGGAGGGCAACCGCAAGAACCTGCGCGACCGCATTGTGGGCACGGAGGGGTTCAGGCAGAACAACGACGCCTACGACAGGCAGATTTCGGACGCCAAGGCGGCGTTCAGGGAGACCGCCCAGAGAGCGATGGACGAGTACGCCAAGCAGCGCAGCGCGTCGTTCGTGCCACGCCCCCGCGACGTTAGCCCAGAGACGATGCAGTTCCTCTCCCTCATCGACCTCACACAGGCCGAGGCAGCCCAACTTGTCAGGGAGGCAAAGCAGAAGGACGGCAACTACACGCTAGCCCGCATGATTTATGCCAACGCCAACAGGCAGGGAATCGACATGCACGACGACGCGGCGGGTTACATTGCCAAATGCGAGGGAGCCATCTCCTCGCTCACCGAGACGTGCAGCTCGATGCTCGATGACGAGAGCGGGGCTTACGCCAAGGCTTTCGGGCAGGTGGTTGCCAGCGCAGCCAAGGACGTGTCCGAGGCGTCGGACGCCTACATGGGCAGCGCAGGGGTCACCTCTGAGGGGTTGCCTATAGAAGGTTAGGAGCACGATTCCACGGCTACAAAGGAAGCGCGTTTGAGCTATGAGGAGGCTCGCGAAAGCGGGTCTCCTTTCCTTGTCTTAGAGGGAAACTCTGAGCTTTTGCGGCAATTTTGCGGCGGGATTTGCGGCAAAACAAAACAGGCCAGAAGCTTTAAGCCTCTGACCTGCATCTTTGATGGTGGGCGTTATAAGATTTGAACTTATGACCTCTTCCGTGTCAGGGAAGCGCTCTCCCCCTGAGCTAAACGCCCGAAGTGTTACTCGCTACGTGGGGTCGCAGCGCAGGGAGTATCTTAGCAAGGAAGGAACCCTGAGTGCAACCCTGAATTTGGTCTTTTTCACGGGGATGGGGGAGAGGCCGCCGTGGTGACCCTGCTGGTCGCCCACCTGCGAGCGATGCGCCCAGGGCCATTCGCGTGCCCACCGAAGAAGTCCATGGCCACCCCGCCACGCCGCCCCTCTACTCCACCGCCGCGAACTGCGACTCGTAGATGTTGCGGTAGAGCCCGCTCGCAGCGAGAAGCTCGTCGTGGGTGCCGCGCTCGGCGATGCGCCCGTCGCTGATCACGCAGATGAGGTCCGCGTCGCGCACGGTGGAGAGGCGGTGGGCCACGATGAAGCTCGTGCGGCCCTCCATGAGCCGCCCGAAGGCGCGCTGGACCAAGAGCTCGGTGCGGGTGTCGATGTTCGAGGTGGCCTCGTCGAGGATGAGCATCGACGGTTGGGCCACCATGACGCGCGCTATGCACAGAAGCTGCCTCTGCCCGGCTGACAAGGAGGCCGAGCCGTCGAGTAGCGTGTCGTAGCCCTGCGGCAGCCGCAAGATGAACTCCTCGGCATAGGCCTCCCGCGCCGCCGCGCGAATCTCCTCGTCGGTGGCGTCGGGCCTCCCGATCGCGACGTTCTCGCGCACGGTGGCCCGCCTCACCCAGGTGTCCTGCAAGACCATGCCCCACCCGGCCCGCAGGCTGGCGCGGGTGTAGGCGCGCACGTCGCGCCCGTCCACGAGCACGGCCCCCGCGTCCACGTCGTAGAAGCGCATGAGCAGGTTGATGAGGGTGGTCTTTCCGCATCCGGTGGCCCCCACCAGGGCGATCCGCCTACCGGGGTCCACGTGCAGGTTCACATCGGTGAGGACGGGCCGGCCGGGCTCGTAGCCAAAGGCCACGTGATCCAGGCTCACCTCGCCGCGCGGGCTCTCGAGCTCGAGCGCGTCCGGCGCATCGGGCTCCTCCGCGGCAACGTCGATGAGGTTGAAGAGGCGCCGGGCGCAGGCGACGGAGTTCTGCAGCTCGGTTGCCACACCGGAGATGTCATTGAACGGCTTGGCGTACTGGTCCGCGTAGCCCAGAAAGGCCGAGAGCCCGCCCACGGTGATGCCCCCGCCCAGGGCCACGAAGGCCCCAAAGACGCCGATGGCGGCGTAGACCAGCGCGTTGGTGAAGCGCATCGTGGGGTTGGCCAGCGAGGAGAAGAACACGGCCTTGAAGCTCTCCTCGCCCAGCTTCGCGTCCGTGCGGGCGAAGTCGGCGCAGACGCCCTGAGCCGTCTCGAAGGTCTCGACCGCCGAGATCCCGCCGATCATCTCCTCCGTGAGCGCCGTGAGCTCGCCGCGCAGCTGCGTCTGCCCCGAGAAGTGCTTGGAGCTGTGCTGGGCCATCCAGCGCGCCACCACGATCGAGAGGGGGGTGAGCAGCGCCACCACGAGGGCGACCTGCACGTTCAGGCGGAACATGAAGACCAGGGTGACCACGATCGTCAGCACGCCCACGGGTAGCTGCTGGAAGCCCATGAGCAGGCCGTTGTTGAGCTGGTCCGCGTCGGTGACGATGCGGCTGGCCAGGTCGCCGTGGCCATGGGAGTCTATGTAGGAGAGCGGCAGCTCCTGGAGGTGGTCGAAGGCTCGCTCGCGCAGGTCGCAGACCGCCCCAAAGGCCAGCCGGTTGGTGAGCGCGGTGAGGCTCCACTGGCAGAGCGCCGTGGCTCCCAGAAGCGCCGCGATGAGGGCGAGCACGTGGCGCAGGCCCTCGAAGTCAACTTGGCCGGGCCCCACGACGCAGTCGATGGCCTCGCCGGACAGGACGGGCAAAGAGAGCGTCCCCACGACGACGGCCACCGTGAGCGCGCCCGTCGCGATCAAAGACGCCCTGTGCGGCGCGAAGAGCGCCAGGATGCGCCGGACGGTGCCGTCCGCCGGCCTCGTGCGTGGACTGGTCATCGCCGGGCCTCCTCTCCCGTGAGCTGGGAGTCGCAGATCTCCCGGTACACCGCGCAGCCGGCGAGGAGCTCCTCGTGCGTGCCCAGGCCGCACGCGCGCCCGCCGTCGAGCACCAGGATCTGGTCGGCGTGGCGTACGGAGGCGACGCGCTGGGAGATGGTGATCACGGTCGCGCCTCCTAGGTCGCGATGGATAGCGCGGCGTAGGCGGGCGTCGGTGGCGAAGTCGAGGGCGGACGAGGCGTCGTCGAGGATGAGGACCTCGGGTGCGCGCACGAGGGTGCGGGCGACGGCGAGGCGCTGGCGCTGGCCGCCGGAGAAGTTGCGGCCGAACTGCTCGACCGACCCCTCGAGGCCGTCCTCCTTGGCGTCCACGACGTCTTGGGCCTGCGCGGTGGCGACGCTGTCCGCGAGGTCCTGCTCGCTCGCGTCCGCGCGGCCCCAGCGCAGGTTGGAGGCGATGGTCCCCGAGAAGAGCGTCGCCCCCTGCTCCACGAGCGAGACCACCTGGCGCAGGCTTTGCCGGGTCAGGTGGCGCACGTCGGTGCCTCCCACGCGCACGACTCCCTCGGTGGCGTCGTAGAAGCGCATGAGGAGGCTCGCGAGGGTGGACTTGCCCGAGCCCGTGCCGCCGATGACGCCCAGGGTGCCCCCGCGCGCGACCTCGAAGCTCACGTGCGTGAGAGCGTGGCCGCCGGCGCCCGGGTAGGAGAAGCTCACGTCGTCGAAGGCCACGGCGGGCGCGCCCGCAGCGAGCGCGGCGCTCTTGGTGCCGTCCGCCTGCGAGGGGGAGGTCGCGAAGACCTCGTTGATGCGCCGCGCGCAGGCGGAGGCCTTGGAGAGCAGGATGATGAGGTTGGCGAGCTTAACGAGCTCCACGAGCGCCTGGGTCACGTAGCTCACCAGGGCCACGAGCTGGCCTTGGGTGAGGCCGCCCACGTTGACCTGGACGCCGCCCAGCCACAGAAGGGCGATGAGCCCGCAGTTGATGGCGGTGTAGGTGAGCGGGCTCACCAAGGCCGAGAGATCGCCGGTCGAGACCTGCGTGCGGCGGACGGCGTCGGCCGCGCCCGAGAAGGACTCCGACTCCGCCGCCTCGCGGCGAAAGGCCCGCAGCACGCGCGTGCCCTCGAGGTTCTCGGTGGTCCTGAGCAAGACGTCGTCGAGGCCGCCCTGGATCTGGCGATAGCGCGCGGTGGCCACGCGCATGAAGCCAAGGACGAGCGCGAACGAGACCAGCACGGCCACGAGCAGCGCGGTCCCCTCGATGCCGTTCACAAAGAAGGCCGCGATGACGCTGCCCACGGTCACGAAGGGGGAGCGCAGGACCAGGCGGAAGAACATGTTGAGGCCGTCCTGGACCTGCTGGGAGTCGTTGGTGACCCGCGTGGTGAGGCTCGCCCGGCCCAGCCGGTCGACGTCCTCGCGCGAGAGGGACATGACGTGGCGGAAGAGGTCGTCGCGCAGGGCCGTGCCAAAGGAGGCCGCGAGCTTGGAGCAGAAGTACTGCGCGAGCGCGGCGACCACCCAGGCGATGACGCCCATGGCCACGAGCAGCCCGCCGTGCCACAAGATGAAGGGGCGGTCCGCCCGCGCGATGCCCACGTCGATGACCTGCGCCATCACGAGGGGGACGAGCAGCTGGAGCAGGGCCTCCAGCATCTTGAACAGCGGCGCGAGCACGCACTCCACGTAGTGGCCCGCGAGGTACCTCCTGAGCTTGAACATGCGACCTCCGGCTAGACTCTCTCTGCGCCACCCATGATAGGGCCTCCGCGCCGCCGCGCGAAACCGGGGCCTACGCCCCGTGTGCCGCGCGCTCGAAGAACGCCAGCGCGTTCTCCCCGCAGAGCTTGGCCGCGACCGTCTCGCCAAAGCGCTCCACGAGCAGCCCCTGGAAGGCGGGCATGGTGTCCGCCCCGTCGAGAAAGGCGGGGACGTCGGACCCGTCGTAGTCCCCGCCCAGGGCGACGACGTCCTCGCCGCCCAGGTCGAGCCAGTGCTCCACGTGGGCGGCCACGTCCTCGAAGGTGACGCGCGCGGGGTCCTGGTCCCAGCAGCCCTCGACGATGAAGCCGCGGCAGTAGTTGAGGCCCACCACGCCCCCGCGCTCGCGAATCTGCAGGAACTGGCGGTCGGTGAGGTTGCGCGGGTGGCCGCAGACGGCGCGGGCGTTCGAGTGGCTCGCGACGAAGGGGCGTCCGGAGCGCGCGACCACGTCGTCGAAGCACTCGTCGTTGAGGTGGGAGACGTCCAGGACCACGCCCGCGCGCTCCATCTCGGCGAGCGCCGAGACGCCCAGGGACGTGAGGTGGCCGTGCGTGTCGTGGCCGCTCGCCAGGGGCCCGGCCGCGTTCCAGCTGAGGGAGGCCATGAGCAGGCCCTCGCCCGCGAGCCTCTCCACGAGGCCCAGGTCGGCGGCAAAGAGCCGCGCGTTCTCCAGTGTGAGGACGGCCGCGACCCTCCCGCCTGCGAGCACGCCGCGAATCCGGTCGGCCCTCCCGGCGAGCGCCACGCGCCCCTCGTTGGCCGCTACCTGCGCGCGCAGGTAGCCCATCACGTGGTCACAGAAGCGCACGGCGTCGGTGGGCGAGAGCTGGTCGGGCATAAAGCACGCGAAGCACTGGGCCCAGGCAACGGCGCCAATCTTCTCGAGGGAGACGTGGCCGCGGTTGGAGGCGAGGTCGCGGCAGCCGGCGGGGTCTCCCTCGTCGCCGGGGCCGTAGAAGTCGCTGCCGCAGGAGGCGCGCAGGTCCGCGGGAAGGCTCTGCCAGGCCAGACGGTCGGCGGTGTCGCAGTGCAGGTCAAAGACGGGAAGCGCCATGGGTTCCTCCTCGCGTGGGTTTCTCGGCATTCTAGACCCGGCGGGTCGGGTGCGGGAAACGGGCCTAGAATGGAAACGTTCGCGCAGCGGCTCAGGGGGAGGCGTGCGATGAGTTGGGTTCTTGCGGCGCTCGCGTCGGCGCTCTTCGCGGGTGCGACCGCGATCCTGGCCAAGTGCGGCATCCGCCGCACCGACTCCGACGTGGCCACGGCGGTGCGCACCCTCGTGGTGCTCGCCTTCTCGTGGGTCATGGCGGCGGTCGCGGTGGGGGACGTGGGCGCGGAGCTGGTGGCCGTCTCCGCGCGTTCCTACGTCTTCTTGGGCCTGTCGGGCCTTGCCACGGGGGCGAGCTGGATCTGCTACTTCGCCGCCCTCTCCGAGGGGGACGTCAACAAGGTCGTGCCCATCGACAAGTCCTCTACGGCCCTGGCGGCCCTGCTCGCGATCGTGCTCTTTGGCGAGACGAGCCACCTGGCCGTCAAGCTCGTGGGGACGGCCGTGATCCTCGCGGGGACCTTCCTCATGGTCGAGCGACGCTCCGAGGAGCGCGTCCCCGAGGGGGAGCCGGGGGCTCGGCGCTGGGTCTGGCTCGCCGCGCTCTCGGCCGTCTTCGCGGCCCTGACCTCCGTGCTCGCCAAGGTGGGAGTCGAGGGCGTGAACTCGAGCCTGGCCACGGCCGTGCGGACGTGCGTGGTGGCCGTGATGGCCTGGGCGATCGTTGTCGCGCGCGGAAAGCTCCCTCTCGCGCGGGCGATCGACCGGGGCGAGCTGGGGTTTCTGGCCGCCTCGGGCGTGGCCACGGGGGCCTCGTGGCTCTTCTACTACTACGCCGTGCAGTCGGGTCAGGTTAGCGTGGTCGTGCAGATCGACAAGCTGTCCATCCTGGTCTCGGTGGCGTTCGCGCGTCTCGCATTTGGCGAGAGGCTCTCGCGGCCGGCGGCGGTGGGCCTCGCGCTCATCGTGGCGGGCACGCTGGCGATGACGGTCTGGTCGTAGGGGTAGGGGAGCGGGGCCGTAGGGCCACGCCTGCGCGGCTGCGTGCGGTCTAGCGCCGGGACTGCTCGAGGACCCGGTGGGCGTAGACGGTGCCTGCGATGGCAAGCATGCCCGCGAGCGCCGACGTCACCGCGACCGCAATCCCTGCAGATCCGCTCAGCACACCCGCGACCGCGGCCGCGCAGCCCACCACGGCGGCGACTATGCCGGCCGCCCGCGCGCCGCCCGCGGAGCTGGGCCTGTTGGCGCCACGGATTCCCAGGACGCACAGAGCCCACGCAGCCACGCCCGCGAGCAGGGCGAGCACGCCGCCCACGATTCCCAGGGGCTGCGGGCGCGCATCCGCGCTGACGAGCGCGAGGCATCCCGCCACGACGCACGCGATCGCGGCCGCAGCGGACAGAAAGCAAACGATCTTAAGCGTCTTGCGCTCGGGTGACATGGGGTTCCCCTCTCGCGTGCCGGTCGTGTCGGCCGTGCTTGTCGGTTGTGTCAACTATACGCCGCCCCTCCGCCTCGCGCGAGACGCGAGGTGTAAGCTAGGCGCAGACAGCGGGCGCAGGTCAACGAGAGGAGCCCTTCTCATGGCACTCAGGGAGATTTCGACCAAGGAGCTCACGCTCAACCCCTTCGAGAAGATCGGCGAGGGGTGGATGCTCATCACCGCCGGTGACGAGAGCCGCTTCAACACGATGACCGCGAGCTGGGGTGCCCTAGGCGTCATCTGGGGCGCGCCGACGGCGACCTGCTACATCAGGAAGTCGCGCTTCACCAAGGAGTTCGTGGACGCGAGCGAGCGCTTCACGCTCTCGTTCTACGACGACTCTCGGCATCGGACCCTCGCCTACCTGGGCGCGGTCTCGGGACGCGACGAGGACAAGGTGGCAAAGGCCGGCCTCACGCCGCACTTCGTGGACGGCACGACCACGTTCGAGGAGGCCGCGCTCACGCTCGTGTGCCGCAAGGTCGGCGCGACCTTGCTCTCTCCGGAGACCTTCGTGGATCCCACGATCGACGAGAAGTGCTACGGCGACCAGGACTATCACGACTACCACACGATGTACCTCGGTGCCATCGAGCGCGTGCTCGTGCGCGCGTAGCGTTTCCCGCCTGCCGCGAGCGGCCCCTCGTGGCGTCGCGCGCCCCGCCCCGCCCCTATAATGAGGGACTGACAACCAGCGGCGCACCATGAAGGGCCGAGCATGACCAACGTGGCGATCCTCTTCGGGGGGACCTCAACCGAGCACGACATATCCTGCACGTCGGCGGAGAACGTCGTGGCGTGCCTCTCCGGACGCTTCGACCTCACGCTCGTGGGCATCACGCGCGACGGGCGGTGGCTGCGCTACTCCGGCGACCCCACCAAGCTCGCCGGCGACGCGTGGGCCGGCCACGACTGCGAGCCGGTCGCGCTTGCGCCCGGAGAGGGCCTGGTCGCGCAGGGCGAGAGGGGCGCGCGGCCCCTTGGCGTCGACGTGGCCCTGCCGGTCCTGCACGGGCAGGGCGGCGAGGACGGCACGGTCCAGGGCGCCCTCGAGGTGGCGGGCGTGCCCTACGTGGGCTGCGGCGTCATGGCCTCGGCCGTGTGCATGGACAAGGACGCGGCGCACCGCCTGGCCGCCGCTGCCGGCGTGCGCTCGCCGCGCTGCGCGGTCCTCTACCGCGGCTCCTCGGACCAGGCCCGCCAGGCCGTCCCCGGGGCCTGCGGCGGGTTCCCCGTCTTCGTCAAGCCGGCGCGCGGGGGCTCCTCGATCGGCGTCTCCAAGGCCTCCGACGAGGCGGAGTACGCAGCGGCCCTCGACGCCGCCCTCGCGCTCGACGAGAAGGCCTGCGTCGAGGAGGCCATCGTGGGCATGGAGGTGGGCTGCGCCGTCGTCGGCGACGCCGTGCGCGGCACCCGGATGGGCGCCGTCGACCAGATCGTGATCTCCGGCGACGGCTTCTTCCGCATCCACCTCGAGGACGACCCCGGCGCCAACACCGAGCTGCGCTGCCCGGCCGAGCTTCCCGACGCCGTGCTCGAGCGCGTCCACACGGCCGCGACCACGGTCTACGAGGCTCTGGGCTGCGAGGGCTTCGCGCGCGTGGACCTCTTCGTCACGCCCGACGACGAGGTCGTCTTCAACGAGGTCAACTCCACGCCCGGGCTCACGTACTACTCGCGCTTCCCGCAGATGATGCGCGCTGCGGGCCACGAGCTGGGAGACGTCCTCGCCGAGCTCGTGGAGGAGCGCCTCGCGCGCGAGGCGGAGGGGCTCCGATGACGGGGGAGGAGCCGGACCAGCAGGCCGAGGCGGAGCCGCAGGGTGCCCCGGACCAGACGAGGCGGCCCAACCTGGCCGAGGCACTGTCGACCGTGGTCTTTCTTCTCGCCATGCTGGTCGTGGGCGTGCGCTTTGCGGTGGACACGGTCCCCATGATGGTCCTTGCGACCGTGTGGGTCATGCTCGTGGGCTGGCGCTGCGGGTACTCTCGTACGCGCAGATGATGCAGGCCGTGACCGAGCGTCTGGGCAGCCTCATGGAGGTCATCCTCATCCTGCTGGCCATCGGCATGTTCGTGGCATCCATGCTGTTCTCGGGGTCGATCCCGGCCCTCATCTACTACCTCGTGGGCATCATCAATCCGCGGTTCATCGTCGTGCTCTCGTTTCTGATCTGCGCCGCCGTGTCCGTCTTGGTGGGCACCAGCTGGGGCACGGCCGGCACGGTGGGCGTCGTCATGGTCTCCATCGCCACGTCCATGGGGGCCAACCTCGCGCACTCCGACGTCACCTCCATGATCCGGCGCATCTCGCGCTACTGCGTCCCCGTGCTGGTCGTGAGCACCATTGCCTACCTGGTCCTGGGGCTGTGGGGCGGCGCGGGCTCGGCGAGCCTGGAGACGAGCGAGCTGATCCGCTCGGAGATCTCTCGGGTCTTCAACGTGAACCCCGTCGTGATCCTGCCCATGGTCCTCGTCTTCGTCATGACGTTCAGGAAGAGGCCCATCGTCCTCACGCTGGTGGTCTCCTCGCTCGTGGCGCTCGCGTTCGGCGCCGTCTTCAACGGCTGGGCGCCCACGGCGGGGCTCGAGGCCCTGTTCAGCGGCTTCGACCTCAAGGCGGTCACGGGACTCGACCCGTCCGGCTTCAGCGACGTGTTCGTGACCCTCGTCGAGCGCGGCGGCATCACGGCACAGGTCAACGCGGCGCTTCTCGCCATCGTGGCCACCTGCTACGGTGCCGTCATGATCCAGATCAAGGCGGTCGACGTCATCGCCGAGGGTCTCTTCTCCCGGGTCAGGAGTCGCGTGGGGCTGGTGGTGTCCGCCGTGCTCGCCGCGTTCATGGTGGTCGCGCTCACCACCAACGCCTACCTGGGCGTGCTCATGTCGAGCGACCTGTTCCGAAGCAAGTTTCGCGACGCCGGCATGGACGACCTCGACTTGCTCTCGAGCTGCATGAGCGTCTCGACGCAGGCGGTCGTCCTCGTCCCCTGGGTCGACACGGCCATCTTCATGGCAGGGATCACCGGGGTATCCACGATGGCCTCCCTCCCGTTCAACTTCTTTGGCTGGGGCAACGCCGTGGCGGCGGTTTTGCTCGCGGTCTTCGGGCTTGGGTTCGCCAACGGCCGGCGCCCCGGCCTCCCGCAGGAGCGCCGCGCGTCGCACGGGACGCGCTAGCGCCCCGAGAACGTGAGCGCGAGTTCGGCGACGGCGGGAAAGTCCCTCAGGGTGAGGTCCCTCGCGCGATTCCCCCGGACTGTCGCAAAAACCAAGACAGGAGATTGCATGCTTGAAAAGATGAAGTCACGTAGCGCGGGGCTCGCCCTCTGCGCGGCGATAGCCGTTCTGGCCACGCTGCTGGGCAGACGCTTCGAGGTCATCGGGGGGCCGGTGTTCGCCATCCTCACGGGCATGCTGCTCGCGCTCTTCGTCAAGGGAGAGCGTCGCGCGCCGCTCGAGGCCGGCCTCGCCTATACCTCCAAGATCGTGTTGCAGGCGGCGGTCGTCCTTCTGGGTTTTGGTCTCAACCTCCAACAGATCGCGCGAGTGGGTGCCACCTCCCTGCCCATCATCCTCTCGACGATAACCACCGCGCTCGTGGTCGCCTTCGCGATGAGCCGTGCGCTCAAGGTGCCCGGCAGGATCTCCACCCTCGTGGGCGTGGGCTCCTCGATCTGTGGGGGATCGGCCATTGCGGCAACCGCCCCCGTGATCGGGGCCGACGACGAGGAGGTCGCACAGGCCATATCGGTCATCTTCCTGTTCAACGTCATCGCCGCCCTCGTGTTCCCCACGCTTGGCGGGATGCTCGGCCTCACCAACGAGGGCTTCGGGTTTTTTGCGGGGACCGCCGTCAACGACACCTCGTCGGTCACCGCAGCGGCCACGGCCTGGGACGGCATGCACCCGGGGGCCAACACGCTCGACGCCGCCACCATCGTCAAGCTCACGCGCACGCTCGCGATAATCCCCATCACGCTGGGGCTTGCCTTCTGGAACGCGCACCGCGCGCACAAGGAGGGCGGGGAGGCCGAGGGGAGCTTCAGCCTGCGGCGCGCCTTTCCGACCTTCGTGCTGCTCTTCGTGCTGGCGAGCATCGTGACCACGGTCTTCTCGCTGCCTGCGGAGGTGACCGCGCCGATCAAGGGGCTCTCCAAGTTCCTGATCGTCATGGCCATGGCAGCCATTGGCCTCAACACCGATATCGTCAGGATCGTGCGCACCGGCGGCAAGCCCATCCTCATGGGGTTCTGCTGCTGGGTCGCCATCGCGGCCGTGAGCCTGGGCATGCAGCACCTTCTCGGCATCTGGTAGGGCCTGCGAACCCCGTGCGAGGGGGTGGCTCCTTTTCCGACCATGCCCAACGGGCCGATTCGAGGCCAGAATCGCCGCAAAAGCGGCGGTTGGGCATGGTCGGAAAAGGAGCACCGGCGTCGGGGCTCGAATGGGGACGAGCCGAGCGAGTAGATGGCGATGCCGGTGCGGAAGATGCTATGCGACAGGAAGCTCGCGAGCTCGAGCACGACGGCATCGACGACCAGGTGAAACAGGCCGAGCGTCAGCAGCGTGATCGGCGCGGAGACGAGCTGCAAGAACGGTCTGATCATGGAGCTGAAGAAGGCCAGCACGAGGGCGAAGAAAAGCGATGCCACTCCGTTTCCGCCGACGACCGAAAGGCCCGGCACAAGCCAGACGGCGACGACGCACGCGATTGCCGCAACGAGCTAACGTGCTATAAAGCGCATGGGTTTCTCCTTATGCTAAAAGCCTAGTTCTTCTGAATAAATCTTACCCGTAATTGCAAGTTGTCATTTTACTTTTATATTTCGAAGCCACTTGTTTCTGGCATAGGCGTACCCCCCGTTGTCAGTAGAAGAGACTGAATCGTGGTTTAGGAGGGGGCGTCCTTGTTGCTTCTTGATGAGAGGAGGGAGAAGTAACGCTCAAAAATTATTTCCATTATGTAGAAGAATGTGAGTCGGCTGCTGAGATCCATTTCATCGTAGGTGATGTTTTTATCAACTGCGTAGAGGGCTATGTCGGCAAGTTCAGCAAGCGGGTTCTTTGATAGTCCGGTAAGAGTAATGATTTTTACACCGCGTGACTTAGCTATCGAAGTTGAGTCAATGGAAACTTTCGTCTGTCCGCTTACGCTTACGGCGAAGAGTACGTCTGTGCTATTGAGAGATTTTGCCATATGCATCATTACGTGACGCTCATTGAAGACTTCCGTCTGTTTTCCGAGCGCTTCAAGCTTTCGACTTAAGTCTGTGCAGGGGAGAACCGATAGTCCCGAAGCAAAAAAGGCGATTTGACTTGCTTGATCGATGGCGTCTACCGTCTCGTCGAGGAGATGGTCATTCAACAATTCACGCGTTCGTACAATCATTGTGTCAAGCGAAGTCTCTTCTATGACGAAGTTTCTTCTTTCAAGCAATACGAGATATGAAGTCTTAAGCTCACTAAAACCGGTGAAACCAAGCTTGTGAGCAAGGCGCGTTATGGTATTAGGTGTTGCATAGAAATGCGCAGCAAGGTCTTTTGCTGTCACTTGGGTAATGTCCTTACCGCATGCGATGATGTAATGAAGCATGGCTTCCTCAAGGGAATTGAGTCGACTCGCATTCTCCGTGACAGCTTCATAAAATTTCATACTTAACCTCACGACAATTCAGTGTTGGTGTGTATGGGTACACACAGATGTGTACTCAAGCAGAAATGGTAACACCTCCCAAAGATCGCATCACATGATGCTGTTGGACTCAAACTCCATAAATTGTAGTTATGTGGATTCAGAACGCGCAATCTCTTCTAGATGGCGTGCTCTGGTCCTAGACATTATCGGAGCTTGAGAAGAGAGGACCGTGGTTACTATGAAAGAAAAGCTTAATGTGGTTATTGTCGGAGGCGGTTCAACGTGGTGTCCCGGCATCCTTAAGTCATTGACCAAGCACCAAGACATCCTTCCGCTTAAGCGCGTTGTCATGTACGACACCGATGCTGATAGACAAGCAGTTATAGGAGAGTTCGGAAAGATCTTGTTCCGAGAGGAGGCTCCGGACGTCGCGTTCGACTACACCACCGACAAAAGCCGTGTCTACGAGGACGTTGACTTTGTCCTGTGCCAGATTCGCACTGGTGGTTATGACATGCGCTCCACCGACGAAAAGATTCCGTTGTCTATGGGACTCATTGGCCAGGAGACTGTCGGTGCCGGTGGTATGGCCTATGGAATTCGCTCTATGACCGATATGATTGAGATTGTCAATGATGTCCGGGCACAAAGCCCCGAAGCATGGATTATCAACTATACCAACCCTGCGGCACTTGTAGCCTACGGTCTTGCCCGCGTGTTTCCTGATGAGCATCATATTCTTAATATTTGCGATCAGCCAGTCAATCTCCTGCGTTCCTACGGGCGACTTCTCGGCTGCGACTCACGCGAGTTTGAGCCCGTCTACTTTGGACTCAACCACTTTGGATGGTTCACGCATATTTACGATAAGGCCGGAAGGGATCTCGTGCCTGTCATACGTGATCACGTCCGCGAGCATGGCTTCAAGCCAGCTGACGCCGAACAGCGCGACCAGTCTTGGCTTGATACCTACGCTATGGTTGCTGACATGCTCCATGACTTCCCTGACTACCTGCCCAATACCTACCTTCAATACTATCTGTATCCAAAGTACAAGTTGGCGCACCTCGACCCCGCCTATACGAGAAGTGACGAGGTGATTAACAGCCGCGAGAAGCGTGTCTTTGCCGAGTGCCGCCGTGTTGCTCAGGTGGGTTCTGCGAAGGGGTCCTCGGTCGTGCAGAATGACGCACACGGCGATATGATCGTTGAGGTGTCCTCGGCTATCTACCGCAATACCCGCCAGACTTTTATCGTGATGGTCAAAAACGACGGTATCATTGAGGGTTTTCCCAACGATGCGATGGTTGAGGTCGCAGCGAGCGTCGGGGTAAACGGCCCTCAGCCCTATGCTGTCGGCAAGATTGAACCCTTCTACTACGGACTCATGACCACCCAGTACTCCTACGAGCGGCTTGCGATGGAGGCTTACCTTGAGCATTCCTACGAGAAGGCCCTCCAGGCGCTTACGCTTAACCGTCTAGTGAACGACGCTAAGGACGCCCGCGAGGTTCTAGACAAGCTCATTGAGGCAAACAAGGACTACTGGCCCGAGCTTAAGTAACGTCGGGATATCGCGGAAATTAGAGGGGCGTATGGGATATGGCGGTATCGGACATATCGGCCAGGTTCATGAATTGGTTGGTGTGTCGGATATGGTCTTTACAGTGGAGAGGAAAATCATGGATAAAAAAGAGGTGCTAGGAAAGTTCCAACGGCTGGGCAAGGTTCTTATGACACCGGTGCTGATTTTGCCAATCGCCGGTATTCTTGTGGGCCTAGGGAGTGCTTTCACCAATGCAGCTCTCATCAAAGCTGTCCCCTGGCTAGGGTCAATTGTGCCTAGCATGTTCTTCTCGCTCTGCAAGGTCGCTGGCAATGTCGTTATGAACAACATCCCCGCGCTTTTTGCCATATGCGTCGCATATGGCTTTGCAAAGTCTGAGAAGGCCACAGCTGCTCTCTGTGGCTTCATTGGTTACATGACCATGAACACGGTAATGGGCACGTTCCTCACAGTGTTGGGGACGATTGATCCCAAAAACCTTGCGACCGGTCAGTCGTCCATCCTCGGGATAGTTACTCTGGACACAGGTGTTATCGGCGGTTTGCTTGTGGGCGCGCTTGTGGCTTGGATTCATAATCGCTGGTATAAGATTGAGCTACCACCCGTACTCTCCATCTTTAACGGTACACGGTTCATACCAGCGGCAACAATCGTGTTTTGTAGTCTGTGTGGGATTGTGATGTCATTCATTTTCCCGCCCATTCAGTCTGTTCTGAGCGCGCTGAGCGACTTCATTTTGGGCTCCGGTGCGTTGGGTAGCTTTGTCTACGGTGCTGCCGAGCGTCTTCTGCTGCCGTTCGGCCTGCATCACTTCGTCTACCTTCCGTTCATGTTTACCTCTCTTGGTGGAACAGCCACCATTGATGGGAATCTCGTGACGGGTGCGGCGAATATCTACAGCGCCATCGTTAGTTCCCCAAGTGCAGATTTCGACATCGATATTTCTCGCTTTGTAATGAATGGGAAAGTTATTTTTGCCATGTTCGGCCTTACAGGTGCTGCTCTCGCGTTTTACCATACTGCGCTCCCGCAGAACAAGAAGAAAGTTGCGGCTCTCATGATCGCAGCGGTTATCCCGTGCTTCTTCACGGGGATTACCGAACCGCTTGAGTACTCGTTTCTGTTCGTTGCTCCAATCCTCTTTGTAGTCCACGCACTGATGGCGGGTCTTGCCTATGCGCTCGCCTTTTTACTTAATTTCAATGTTGCAGGTTCAACTGCGTTTGGTGGACCATTTCTCTCCCTTATCTTCAATGGGATTATGGGTGCCTCCAAGGGTTCGAACTGGCAGGTGATTCTTATCCTTGGTCCGATTTACTTTGCGGCTTACTATTTTCTTTTTAAATTCCTTATCATTCATAGAAACCTGAGGACTCCCGGACGTGAAGTTGAGGAACAGGAGCCTGATTCGGCCGAGGTCTCGCCGACGGGTGATATAGCCGAGATGATCCCTCGGATTATCGAGGCAGTTGGTGGCCCTGACAACATAGACAGCGCCGATGCTTGTTTCACTCGTCTGCGTCTCGTGTTAGAAGACCCCTCTCTAATTCAGGAAGACGAAGTGTTTACCAAGAAGCTCGGTGCCAATGGTGTGATTAGGGTCAGCGGGGGGATACAAATCGTCTACGGCAATAAAGCCTCTCTGTATGCTACCCAGATGCGAGAAACACTGGGAATGGAGTAAGGAATGGGACTTCTCAACTTTCTGAGAGACGCAACAAGCGATTTCGTTGTCAGTCCGGTCAAAGGCGAGATTCGCCCGCTTTCGAATTGCTCTGATTCCGTCTTTGCCCAAGGGATGATGGGTGAAGGGGCAGTGTTTCTCCCCAGCGAGGGAAAGATTTTCTCGCCCGTGACAGGAAGCATCGAAGTGGTTTTCAAGACACTGCATGCCATTGGTATCAAATCAGATGCAGACAGAGAGATTATGGTTCACGTGGGAATCGATACGGTTGAGCTCGATGGAGCTCCCTTTGTAGCCCATGTTGACGTGGGCGATAAGGTCACAGCCGGTGACCTTATCCTTGAGGTCGACCTGTCCGCACTTGAGATGTCAGGGAAGAGCTCGGAGACCGTCGTAACGGTGTCTGATTTAGGGGATAAGCACCTCGAGATTATCTCTGCAGGAATGGTGGACGTGGGCGATAAGGTCATGCGTATCCGGTAGGGAACCATCTGGGTCTTGGGAAGTGGCAGGGGAGCTCCGGGGCAAATGCGGGGCTCCCCTGTGTGATGGCTGCCCCGCTACCGGACGCGCATCGCGCGCATGGCGTTCAGGATGGCGACGATCGCCACGCCCACGTCGCCGAAGACGGCGAGCCACATGTTCGCGACGCCCACGGCGGCGAGCACCAGGATGACGAGCTTCACGCCGAGCGCGAAGACGATGTTCTGCCAGACGATGCGCATGGTCTTGCGGGCCACGCCGATGGCGCGGGCGATCTGGGAGGGCTTGTCGTCCATGAGGACCACGTCGGCGGCCTCGATCGCGGCGTCGGAGCCCATCGCCCCCATGGCGATCCCCACGTCGGCGCGGGTGAGCACGGGCGCGTCGTTGATGCCGTCGCCCACGAAGGCGAGCTTGCCGCGCGTGCCCTCTCGCTCGAGTAGCTCCTCGACGGCGGCGACCTTGTCGGCCGGCAGGAGCTGGGCGTGGAACTCGTCGAGGCCCAGGCGCTCGGACACGGCTCCCGCGACCTCCTCGCGGTCCCCGCTTAGCATGACGCAGCGCTTGACGCCCGCGGCGTGCAGGTCGCGGATGGCCTGGCCCGCGTCGTCCTTGACCACGTCGGCGATCACGATGTGGCCGACGTAGCGCCCGTCGACCGAGACGTGCAGGATCGTCCCGGTGAGGTCGCAGTCGTGCCAGCCCGCCCCGTGCTCGGCCATGAGGGAGTCGTTGCCCACGAGGACGACGTGCTCGTCCACGTGCGCCTGGACGCCGTGACCGGACTCCTCTCGCACGTCGGCCACGCGGGCCTGGTCGATCCTGCCCGAGTAGGCCTCCTTGACGGACAGAGCAATCGGGTGATCCGAGAAAGCCTCGGCGTAGGCGGCGAAGGAGAGCACGTAGTCGGGGTCGATGTCCTCCTCGGGGTGGATGGCCACGACGTTGAAGGAGCCGTTGGTGAGCGTACCGGTCTTGTCGAAGACCACGGTGTCCACGGCGGCGAGCGTCTCGAGGTAGTTGGAGCCCTTGACGAGCACGCCAATCCTGGACGCCCCGCCGATGCCCCCAAAGAAGCTGAGCGGCACCGAGATCACGAGGGCGCACGGACAGCTCACCACCAGAAAGGTCAGGCCGCGCAGGATCCAGTCGGACCAGGGGCCCATGCCGGCCAGCGGCGGGACCACGGCGAGAAGGCCCGCCGCTGCGACGACCGCGGGCGTGTACCAGCGCGCGAAGCGCGTGATGAAGTTCTCGGTGCGGGCCTTCTTCTCGCTCGCGTTCTCCACGAGCTCGAGGATGCGGCTCACGGTGGACTCGCCGAACGGCTTGGTCGTGCGGACGCGGATGAGCCCGTCCATGTTGACGCAGCCCGAGATGACCTCGGCCCCCGCCTCGACGTGGCGCGGGATCGACTCGCCGGTGAGGGCGGCGGTGTCGAGCTGGGTGGCACCCTCGACCACGACGCCGTCGATGGGCACGCGCTCGCCGGGCTTGATGACGATCACGGTGCCCACGCCCACCTCGCCGGGGTCCACCTGGACGAGCTCGCCGTCGCGCTCGATGTTTGCGTACTCGGGCGCGATGTCCATCATCTGCGCGATGGACTTGCGGCTCTGCCCCACGGCGTAGCTCTGGAACAGCTCGCCGACCTGGTAGAAGAGCATGACGGCCGCACCCTCGGCCATGTGGGGCTCCGCCTCGGGAAAGGCCACCATCGCGAACGCCCCTATGGTCGCGACGGACATGAGGAAGCTCTCGTCGAAGACCTGCCCGTGGACGATGTTCTTGCCGGCCTTGAGGAGCACGTCGTGTCCGGCGATGAGGTAGGGGACGAGGTAGAGCGCGAAGCTCGCGTAGACGCTGCCGGTGGCCCCAAAGGCGGACCTGAGCAGGCCGCCCTCGTCAGCGACCAGGATGACGAAGAAGAGCGCGAGCGCGACCAGGATGCGCCGCAGCCACCGCTTCTGCTTCTTGCTCATGGAACTTCCTCCAAACATGCTCATATGAACATCTCTGCATATGATAGGGGTGAGAGGGGCCGCCCGTGCTGCGGGCGGCCGAGGACGTGTCGAGCCCGTGACCCGTGGCCCGTGACCCGAGACGAGCGAGTCTAGCGGGCGATCTCGCAGTCGGGCTCGAGGTCGGCGGCGAGCTTCACGACGCGACCGAGGACGGCGTCGAAGCCGTCGTCTTCTGCCTCGAGGGTGAGCTTCTGCGCCAGGAAGTTGACGGAGACGGACTGGACGCCGTCGACCTTGGCGAGGGCGTCCTGGAGCTTCTGGGCACAGGTGGGGCAGTCGATCTCGTCGAGCTTGTAGACCTTGCGCATGGCGCCTTCCCTTCCTCAGGGGCACGCGGACGCGCCCCATTTATAAGCGTTACTCGCAGACGTGGGTGAGCCCCTGGCTGAGCATGGTGTAGACGTGGTCGTCGGCGAGCGAGTAGACCACGTTGCGCCCGTCGCGCACGAACTTCACCAGATGAGCCTGCTTGAGCGTGCGCAGCTGGTGCGAGACGGCGCTCTGGGTGGTCCCCGTCTCCTCGGCAATACAGGCCACGCAGAGCTCGCGGCCCATGAGGGCGAAGAGGATCTTGATGCGGGTCGTGTCGCTGAACACCCTGAAGAGGTCTGCGAGGTCGTAGAGGCGCTCCTCGTCGGGCATCTCGCCGGGGGTCTCTCCGACCTCGAAGCAGGTGGACATGCGACCTCCCTTGTTGATGCGTATCCGAACATCTGAACATGTACTCATATGTTTCTTGAGTACGATTATATGAGCACATGTTCAGATGTCAAGGGAAACTTCATGCTGGCGGGGCGTGGGTGGCTGGCGGGGCCGGTCCCTCCACGCGCACGTGGGAATTCTCTTGACAGGCGACAAAAACGTGGCATGATGCTCGTCACCAGGGGCGAGAGCGCTTGTGGTCAGCTTTACGTAAGGAACGCCGTTACATGAGACGCCTGTTCAGCAACACGCAGGTTATTGCCGCGATTATCAGCTAGCGGGTTGGCATATCGAGCCAGCCCGCTTTCTGCGGGCGGCTCTTGGGACCGGGGCCGTTGGGTCAATTCCATCGCCCCGGTCCTTTTTTATGCGGGTACCACGCGCGCGGCCGGCCGGTCGCGTGACCCACGCTCAACGAAGGGAACGCCATGACAGACGCACGCGAAGAAAGCACCTCCCCAACGCACGACACCGTCACGCTCGACGAACGCCAGCGGCAGCTGGTCTACGCGCTCTACGAGGCCTATCGGCGCGACCTCCACGGCCTTAAGAACGAGCCGCTTGACGAGTCGGATTGGGAGGGCGTCGTCTGCGACGACGCCACCGCCTACGCCGTGCAGGACGCGGTCATGGCCCGCAAGTGCGAGGCTCTGGGCGGCTACAAGGTGTCGCTCACCTCACCGGAGACACAGCGCATGCTCGACTAGGACTGCCCGCTCTACGGCGCGCAGGTGGCGCCGCGCTTCGTGCCCACGCCCTGCACGCTCGATTAGCGTCACCTCAACGAGCCGCTGGTGGAGGTGGAGTTCTGCTTCACGGCCCAGCGCGACCTCACGGCCGGCATGTCCCGCGAGGAGCTTCTTGCCAGCTGCACCGTCGCCGGCGACATGGAGGTCCCCGACGCGCGCTACGCGAACTCGATCTCTCCCGTGCGCGCGTCCATCGAGCTCACCCGTGCGAGCGACTCCACCCGATAGCCCTGCTCGCGCAGGCTCGCGCCACCCGGCTGGAAGCCCTTCTCGACGGCAATGCCGATGCCCTCCACGATCACGCCGGCACCCTCGCAGATCTGGAGCAACCCGTCCATGGCGCATCCCATGGCCAGAAAGTCGTCGATGACAAGGACGTGCTCGCCGGGGACCAGGAAGCGCTTGGCGACGATGACCTCGTAGATGCGCTTCTTGGTGTAGCTTTTGATTTGTGTGCGATACTGGTCGCCGTCGAGGTTCTTGGACTCGGTCTTGCGCGCGAAGACCACGGGGACGTCCCCGAAGTGGCGTGCGGCGACGCAGGCGATGCCGATACCCGAGGACTCGATGGTGAGGATCTTGTCCACGCGCTGCCCGGCGAACAGGCGGGCCCACTCTGCCCCCATGCGGTCGTACAGGCCCACGTCGCATTGGTGGTTAAGGAAGTTGTCCACCTTGAGGACGTTTCCCTCGCGCACAATCCCGTCCTGACGAATGCGATCCTCGAGCTCCCTCATGCAGCCTCCCCCTCGCGTTGCGTGTGCCCCGTACAGTATGACGTGAGCGCGCCGGAATTTCTCCCCCTCGCCAATTCTCTTCTTGTTTTGTGGGCTCTGGCGAGAGCCGCCTGCGGGCGCGATCGCGCCGTCTGCGAGTCTGCCCGGAGTCTGACGCACGCGGTCGCATCGGTCGCGTTTCTTGCCAGGCGGGGCGCATGCGGCGCTTCTGTCGAGAAAAACGCCGCATGCGCCCCGCTCTTCTGACTGCTCGGTCGCGTGCGGGGCGCTTGTGACACCCGGAGCCAACAAAGTGCCGCGACTGCCCCGCAGGGCGTCGGCGTGAGCACCGCTGCACAGCCTCCGTGCGCACCTTATTGCGCGACACTGTTTCCACGAAGAGGAGGCGCGCGATGAGTAGAGCAATGAGCGAGGAGCTGGATGGGGTGCTCGACGAGGCTCAGGAGCAGGGGCGCTGCGTGGCCGCCGACACGCGACGCCAGACTGACGCCCTGAGTCGTCGCGCGGGAGAGGAGGGCCCTCTCACGCGTGTGGCCAGAGGACTCTATGCGAGGGGTACCTACTGGGAAGATCTCGATCAGTCAGAGAGAACGCTTCATGTCATGCGTTCCCTCCAGCGGAAAAATCCCGACTGGGTCTTCTGCGGAACGTCGGCCGCGCTCGCGTTCGGTGCCGACGTGAGCTATGAGCTCCAGGCGCCTCTCGAGGTGGCGAGCAGTCGGGTCACGCGCTTGCGCGACACGGAACTTGTCACGTATCGCGATGTCGAATGGGGTGTCTATTCGGGCGAGGGGCCGGTCGTGCGGTCCGGCGTGCGGGTGACGCCGCTCGCGCGCACGACCCTGGACTGCCTGCGGCGCCTGAGCTTCAGCGAGGGCATGGTCGTGGCGGACTACGCGCTTCGAGGACGTTCGGGAGGGCGCGAGTCGCTCGAGCGCTACTTTGGCGACGCGGGTAGGGGACGCCGCGGCGTTGCCCAGGCCCTTGAGACGCTCTCGCACGCGGACGGGCGCTCCGAGAGTGGTGGCGAGTCGATCGCACGCTCCCTCATGATCGAGAAGAACATCATGGTGCCCGAGCTGCAGGTTGAGATTGCCAATCCGCTGGACGCCTGCAGCCCGTTCCGCGTCGACTTCGTCTGGGCCCTCTCCAACGGGCGTATAGTCCTCGGCGAGTTCGATGGCATCAAGAAGTATCGCGATAAGAAGATGACGCGAGGAAGAGGAGCACTCTGGACGCTCAGCCGCGAGCGTCGTCGCGAGGCTCTCATCAGCCTTTATCAGCTTCCCCTGCTGAGATTTGGCATGGACGAGGTACGTCGTCCCGAGGAGCTCGTCGCCCTCCTCGAACTTTATGGGATACCCTGCGCAGACTCGCCGCTGGCACAGGGGCGAGAGCATGCGATGCCGGACTGGAAGGCGCTCCTCCGCGCGCGTGGGGCGGCGGGCGTTGCATAGGGATTGCCTTCTCATGAGCGGGGCGGATGCGGCTTCTGAGTTCTCAGAACGCCGCATCCGCCCCGCTTGATAGTGACGAGAAAAGCGCCGCGGGGCACATGAGGCGCCTGTCGGCTTCGAAACGCGGTAAGTGCCCCGCGCAAGAGTGACGAGAAGAATCGTGCGGGGCAAATGCGGCACTTATCAATTGCAAAACGTGGCAAGTGCCCCGCTCGGCTAAAACTCGATTGGCTGCCGGGGCATTTGCGGCTTTCCTAGCGAGAAAAACAACGCATGTGCCCCGTGAGGCCCTTGCCAGCCATAAAATACGTCGAGTGCCCCGCGCGGCCAGGCTCATATCACCGCGCGACGCACTCGACGCACTTCTGGCGAGAAAACCGCCGAATACGCCCCGTGGAGCGCCCCGCCGTTGTGCCCGCCTACTTGCCTGCGTTCCTGCGGCCAAAGAAGGGCAGGCGGGGCAGACGCCCGCGGAAGGGGCTCACGAACTCCTTGGCGTTTCCGTGCGAGGGAGCCTCGGACTCGGGGGGCACCGTGGTGACCACGCCAGTGGGGACGTCGGCGATGGGCATGTCCGTGAGGTCGGGTACCACGACAGGAGGTTCCTCGGCGGTGCTCGCCTTGGCTTGGGAGGCCTCGGCTTCGGCGCGTTCGCGGTAGCGCACCATCATGTCTCTCTGGAGCTCGCCGATGCTCGGCGGGGACCAGATGAGGGCGTTGGCCCCGGCCGCCACCGTCGCGGCGGCGGCCTCGTCGCTGCGACCTCCCGTGGCGATGATCGCAAGGTCGGGGAAGGTGGCCCTGAGCTCGCGGATGACCTCGGCCGTGTGCCTGCCCGCCGCCACGTTGATGATGCGCGCGCCGGCGTAGACCTTCTCGGAGGCCTCGTCGTTGAAGGCGGTGATGGTGGCGATTACGGGGATGTCCACGGTGGAGACGACCTGCGATACCATCTCTGGCGAGGCGGGGGAGTTGAGCACGACGCCGGCGGCGCCCTGCATCTCCGAGACGGCGGCGAGCTCGGCGGCGCGCCGGCCCGTGGTGGTCCCGCCGCCCACGCCCACGAAGAGCGGGGCCTCGGAGACCGTGAGCAGCGCCTGCGTGATGGAGGGCTGGGCCGTGAAGGGATAGACGGCAAAGATCGCATCCGCGTTGGAGTTTCTGATCACCGCAACGTCGGTCGAGTAGAGGAGCGAGCGAATGCGCCGCCCGAACAGCGTGAAGCCTGTGCACCCCGCGTAGTTGTCGGGGATGCGCAGGGGCGCCTTGCGCAGGCGCCCCTCGATGGGGAAGGGCCCGTCCGCGGCAGGGACGGACGAGACGACCTGCGGGTTCGGGAAGATAGAGGAGGGGTCGCTCGTGCCTGCGACCTCGGGGGGAACGCCCTGGCGGGATGTGATGTCCAAGGGACCTCCTCATGATAAGAGGTGAGCGCTGACTTTTCCCCTTGCTTATCCCCCAATGGGGCCGCATCTATGCGGTTTCATGTTCATGAGGCGCGAGAAGAAAGTATTTCCACCTCATTATCAGAACGAGAATGTGCGCGTCGCGTGTGGGTGAGCGGAGCATCATGGATTGCGTCACATAACGGCGCATATGCGCCCCAAGAGGAAGTCTCACAACATCATGCACGCACGTCAGCTATCCATTATTAGCAGCATCATTATCTGACGCGGGTTGGCAGAGCCGACCCGGGTAATGCGGGCGGCTAATGTGGCGGAGGCCGTCCGGGATTATCCCGACGGCCTCCGCCTTTTTGTTGCGGGCTCCACAAGGAGGAGAGAATGAACGGAATCGTGCTGATGCTCGTCGCGGCTGCGGTGCTGCTCGCGGGCTACCTGGTCTACGGCCGGTGGCTCGCCCGCATGTGGGGGATAGACGCCGACGTGCTCACCCCCGCGCGTCGCATGGAGGACGGCAAGGACTTCTCGCCGGCCTCGTGCTTCACGGTCTTCTCGCATCAGTTCTCGTCTATCTGCGGGGCGGGCCCCGTCACGGGCACCATCGTGGCCATGATGTTCGGCTGGCTGCCCGTGGTCCTGTGGGTCCTCGTGGGAGGCATCTTCTTCGGGGCCGTGCACGACTTCGGTGCCCTGTATGCCAGCATGAGGAACAACGGAAAGTCGCTCGCCCAGCTCGTCGAGAAGTACATCGGACGCACCGGTCGACGCCTGTTCCTGCTGTTCAGCTGGCTCTTCTGCATCATCGTGATTGCGGCCTTCACCTCGATGGTCTGCGGGACCTTCGCACAGTCCGCCGCCGCGAGCGCGTCGGCCAACTACGCGGCCGGCGCGGCGGGCACCATCTCGATCCTCTTCACCTTCGTGGCCATCCTCTTCGGGTGGGCGTGCCGTCACTTCCAGCTCTCGGGCGCGCCCCAGTTCGTCCTTGCCGTGGCCCTGATCGTGGCCATGTTCGCGCTCGGCATGGCGTTTCCGCTCGCGCTCGGCATGAACGCCTGGATCGCCATCGTGACCGTCTACGTGGTCTTTGCCGCCGGCATGCCCATCCAGACGCTCAAGCAGCCGCGCGACTACCTCACCACGATCATGATGGTCGCCATGATCGTTTGCGCCATGGCCGGCATCTTCGTCATGGGCGCCAACGGGCAGGCCACCATCACGGTGCCCATGGTCGTCTCGTCCGAGGCCTTCGACGCCCTGGCCTCCAAGGGCAACTACCTCTTCCCGGTCCTGTTCGTCTCCGTGGCCTGCGGCGCCCTTTCCGGATTCCACAGTCTCGTGTCCTCCGGCACCTCCTCCAAGCAGGTCGCCAGCGAGAAGGACGCGCTACCCGTGGGCTTTGGCGCCATGGTGCTCGAGTCGTTCGTGGGCATCCTCGCCATCGTCGTAGCCGGTATCATGTTCTCTGACATGAACACCGCCGGCACCGGCGCCCTCAACAATGGCGTGGCCTCGACCCCGTTCCAGATCTTCGCCTCGGGCGTCGCGCGCGGCATGACCTCGTTCGGCGTCCCGTCCGCAGTCGCGACCGTCTTCATGACCATGAACGTCTCCGCGCTTGCGCTCACCTCGCTCGACGCCGTGGCGCGCATCGCTCGCACGTCCTTCTCCGAGTTCTTCGCCTCCACCAACGATGCCCTGGCCACCTCTTCTGCCAAGGGGGAGCGAACCGGTGCCATGAGGGCGCTCGGCAACCCGTGGTTTGCCACCGTGGTCACGCTGATCCCGGGCGTGGCCCTGGCCTTTGGCGGCTACCTCGCGATCTGGCCACTGTTTGGCGCGTCAAACCAGCTGCTCGGCGGCATGTGCATGATCACGCTCGCCGTGTTCTGCAAGTGCACCGGTCGTAGGGGCTTCATGCTCTACGCGCCGGTGGCGCTTCTGCTGTGCTCGACGTTCACCTCGCTCGTGATGAGCATCGTGAACTGCGCCAGGGCGCTCGCGGCGGGCGGGGCGGGCGTCGTCGCCACCTCCGGGCTGCAGCTCGTCTTTGCGATCCTGCTTGTGGCGCTCGGCCTCATCGTGGCCTACAGCTGCCTGAAGGAGCTCTTCACCAAGAGGGTCGGCTCGATGCCCGACGAGGAGCCCGAGTGGAGCGAGCTCGGCCGCAAGAACTGCGCCGCGGCTGGCGAGCGCGGTGCGGCGGCCTCTGACCTCACGGGCACTCAGCTGGCAAGGTAGCGCGCCGGCAAGCGCGTAACCGGGACCCACCGGCGATGCTCTTGCCGGTGGGTCCTCTTTTTGGGCGGTGGCACGCTTCCGCAGCGTATTCATCGACGTAGCATCTGCGGAGAAAAACGACCGCCTCAGGCGTGTTTTTCTCCGCAGATGCTAACTCGACGGGTCGCCTCGCGTCGTCGCGGCCCTCGGACCCGTCTCTCCTACTGCAACCCTGCGACGTGCGGGATCGTGGCGAAGCCAGCCTCGATCTCATCGTCGGTGGGAACGTGGTCCTCGAGCTCGCCGCGGTTGAACGCGTCGTAAGCCACCATGCCGAAGTAGCCGGTTCCCGTGAGGCCGAATAGGATCGTCTCGGCCTCGCCCGCCTCGCGGCACCTCTCGCCCCCGCGCATGGCGACAAAGATCGCGTGGGCGCTCTCGGGCGCGGGCAGGATGGTCTCCAGCTTGGCGAAGCGCTTGGCCGCCTCGGCCAGAGCGGTGCCCCACTGTCCCGCACCCGTCTCGGTGGTGATGTTGGTGAGGCCCTGGGCGTGCGCGTGGTAGGCCTGCGCCAGGGCCGAGTGGAGCTTGTATGAGCCCGAGGTGTTGTTGCCCTCGAACTGGTAGTAGATCTTCGCCGGCGTGCCGAGGGCGCGCTCGAGGTTGTAGGCGCGACACAGGGGGCTCGGGCGGTAGACGCGATACATCTCCTGTACGGGCGCGGGCGAAGACGGGGGAGATGTCGTCGACTGTGGCCGCCTGCCCGTTGGGCAGGCGCATGGGCTCGGACTTGTCGGCCATGTCAGCGCGCAGGTTGTACCAGGCCGTGGGAATCTGGTCCTCAAAGAGGTAGAGGCGGTAGGCGCATACAAAAAAGGACCCCCGGAACGTGTCCGAGGGCCCGGTAGGTGTATGCGCGGGTGGCCGTCGTCAGTCCGGAAGTCGAGAGGTCCTTGTCCACCACCATGCGCCGCGAGGCGCCTCGGCGCCGCAGAAAGAGATGAGGGTGAGATAGACCATCTTTTTGCCCTTCGCGAGGGTGACGATGGAACTCACCCTCGCGCGGCTTTGTTGCGAGTGCGTTCGGCTCGCCAGATGCACAAAATGATGCCGCCTGCGGATAAGATGCGACCGTTCGTAGAACAAACAGCAGGTCAGACGCGCATGTCTTCCAGTGATGCCGTGGCCAGCGTGCGCGCGCTCTGCCGCAGGAGGGCGCGTGCGGCGCGCTCGTCGGGATAGGCACGGGCGAGAAGCTCGTGGAAGCGGGCGTTGTGGCTGGGCTCGGCCAGGTGCGTGAGTTCGTGAGCAACCACGTAGTCGAGGCAGGTCGGCGGGTAGGCGGCTAGGCGCACGTTGAGGCGGATGCGCCCGTTCGTGGGCGTGCACGAGCCCCAGCGGCTCGTCATGGCGCGCAGCTGCCAGCCGCTCGCACAGAGGCCCGTGGCCTCCTCCATGCGCCGCACGACCGCAGGCAGAGCGCCTGAGAGCTCACGGCGCCAGAGCTCGTCGGGGGTCGTCGCGTCCGGCAGGTCCGCAAGCGCGCCCCACAGGGCTACCAGGGCGTCGTTGGGCTCCGGGGCCAGGCGTGCCTCGACGCGCTCGCGCAGCCAGGCGGCGTGGGCGTCCAAGAAGAGCTGCGCCTCGGCCGGGCTCACACGCGTGGGAACGCTCAGGTGCGCCGTGCCGTCCGGTCGCACGCGCAGGTTGAGCCGGCGGACGCGCGTGCGCTCCACCTCCACGGGGACGCCCCCGGCGCACAGCTCGAAGGCGGCTCCGCTCCTCGCATGCGAACCCATCAGAGGTGGTCCACGATCTTTTGCCAGGTGCTCTGGGAGAGCTCGAAGCGGCGTGCGTGCTTCTCCACGTTCTTGGCGTACTTGTCCAGCTCCGTGGTGATGGAGAAGAAGCGGCGATCCTGGAAGTACTCTGCCAGGGCGGGCAGCGTCTGGTCGAGCGCCTCGTGCATCGAGCGCATCTTCTTCTCGTAGTCCTGCGGCGCGGTCAGGTAGGTGAGCAGGGGCTTGTAGCGGACCCACCCCACGCACGCGTTCAGGAAGCGCGTGTTTATCGACGGTGAGCCCGCCTGGATCTCGGAGAGGTGTATGGGCAGGACGCCGTCAAGCAGGTGCTGGTAGATCGCAAAGCCGTCGTGAAACGTGTACGTCGGTATCCGGCGCACCGTTCGGTCCTCGAGCAGGGTGGACAGGAAGGTGTCCTCCCCGCGGGCGCCCGGCGGGTTGAAGAAGGGGAGCGTCCGGTGTGGGTCGCGCAGGTTGATGCAGAGGTTTGCGCCCGAGATGAACCTGCAGCCGCCTACAAGGGGCACGTTTTGGGACTCTCGCGAGATCAGCAGCTCCGGTGTGGCGTACGTCACACCGTCCGACTCCATGAGGGACCGGATGCTGTCCCAGCTGACGATGTCGTTGCTGATCGCCTCGACGAAGCGCCGAAAGTCCCCCTCGCCCAGGGTGCCGTCGAAGCTGATCTGCGGGATCGGGGAGACGTAGCCGCAGTGCAGGCCGTTGGTGTAGTCCGCCTCGCCGATCTCTCTGAGGTGGGTGGTCAGCACGCGCTGCCCGCACCAGATGCAGGTCTCGTGCGTCTTCGCCACGGCCATGGGGTACTCGTCGTCGTCGAGGAAGAGGAAGTAGTCCATCCGGCTCTCCAGGGCGGCGAAGAGCGCGGCGTTTCGCTTCCCCGCGTATCCAGCTCCAAAGACGCTCCTCAGCTCGGCGCGGGTGAGGTCCCCGCTGCCCCTCAGCCGCTCGAGGGGCCCGTAGGAGTTCTTTGCGCCGACGAAGGTGATGCTGTCGAAGGCGTCCACGAGGTCCTGGGGCAGGTTCGTGTAGTCGGTAGACTTGGTGTGTCGATACTCGACGTCGTAGGCCACGAAGAGGTGGAGTCTGACCTCCGTGCCTGCCGGCAGGTCGCACTTAGTGGTCCTCCACGTGTGTATGTAGGCCGAGAGGACCTTCCTGAAGTTCCTCCGGCCCGTCGCGAACCCTATTCCTAGGTGTATCTCGCCCATTGCGTCCGTCCTTTCTGCCGCTCGTCGTGCTCGCGGCCTTGGGCCTCGCGCGCTGTGGAAGATTATAGGGGTTCCGTGTGTGCAAATTATAGGTATCAGATTCGACAACTTATAATCGGCCCCTTTTCTTGCGGGAGGGGGGTCGCTCGAAGGGCTCTTTTAGGAGGAGGATTCCTCCAGGTGGTAGACCCGCTGTTTCATTGGTGGCATTTTCGAGGCCCAGGGGACTCGCGCGGCCTCGTCTTGTAGACTGGCGGAGAACCCAACCGAAAGGAGTGCGCATGAGCGAGAGCAATGCGCAGGTAAAGCACGGTCCCGTTACGGCAGTCACCAGCGCGACCGAGACGAGCGAGGTCGAGCGGGCGCGCTCTCTCCTTGCCGCCGAGCTCTGCGGCCTGGGAGACACGATGACGTCTGCCATGGCGGCCGATCCCGGATTCGTGCCGTGCGGCCACGCGTTCGGTGAGCTCATCGAGGGGCTTTACGGCGCCACGGCCTCGCAGGACGCCGACGAGCTCGCTGCGCTCGCCGAGCGCGCGCGCCTGCGCAGCGAGCACGTGGCCGACCACCGCGGCGTGCGTCAGGGCACGGCGGTGTTCCCCGCGCCCGGCGTGGCCCAGGTGGCGCTGCTCTTTGCGGCGGTACGCGGCGTGGGCGTGGATGCCTGGCGCGCGCTCAACGTGGGCGTCACGGACGATGTCGTCGACGTGTTCCTGGCCAATGCGCTTTCTGCGCTCGGTCTCGGCGAGGCCTCCCAGGAGCTTCTCGTTCAGGCCGGTCGCGCGGCGTACGTTGCCGACCAGCTCGCCCGCTAGTCGTAGGGGGGCGCTCCTGGAGCGCCCCCCTGACTTCTGCGTTTCCCTTGCTCAGGCGCCCCTGGCCTCGTGCCCCTCGTCGGACGCCTGGTCTCGCAGCGACTTCTGGCACGTCGGGCAGATTCCCTCGAAGAGAATCTCGTGCGAGGTCACCTCGTAGCCCGTGGCCCGTGCGGCGTCCTCGTCGAGCTCGTCGAGGTAGGGCAAAGGTGCGTCCGCGACGGCGCCGCACACGCGGCAGACCACGTGCGTGTGGTCGTCACGGCGCCGGTCGAAGCGCTCGCCTCCGGGCACCCGCACCGAGGTGATCTGTCCGTCCTCGGCGAGCAGGTGAAGGTTGCGATAGACGGTCGCACGGCTGATGCGCTGGTCGCGCGCCCGCACCTCAAGGTAGATGTCATCGGCGGTGGGGTGATCGCAGCGGCCCTGCACCGCCTCGAGCACGAGCTGTCGCTGGTGCGTGTTGCGTCTCTGCTGCATGGTTCCTCCCTCCCTTTCGAGAAACGCCCCCTCAGACGTTCCCTTCTCCTTATTTTGCCAAAAAACCCGAGAAAGTGCTTGACTAACGCGATTCCTTATCAATAATAGGATTCAGTACTAATAATTGCAACCGCGGAGAGCCCGACACGCCGCGGCCACAACGAGAAAAAGGAGCAAGAGATGTCCCTCATCGGCAAGGAGATCGGCGACTTCAAGGTCCAGGCCTACCAGGACGGCAAGTTCAAGGAGGTCAGCAAGGACGACGTGCTGGGCAAGTGGGCCCTGTTCTTCTTCTATCCTGCTGACTTCAGCTTTGTGTGCCCCACGGAGCTCGAGGAGCTCGCCGAGGAGCACGAGGCCTTCCAGAAGGAGGGCTGCGAGATCTACTCGGTCTCCACGGACACCCACTTCGTCCACAAGGCCTGGCACGACGACTCCGAGCGCGTGGGCAAGGTCACCTATCCCATGCTCGCCGATCCGGCGCACGTCCTGACCAAGGACTTCGAGGTCCTCATCGACGCCGACGGCACCGCTGAGCGCGGCGCCTTCCTCGTGGACCCCGAGGGTAAGATTCAGGTCTACGAGGTGACCGCCGGCGGCATCGGCCGCAACGCCAAGGAGCTCCTGCGCCTCCTGCAGGCTGCCAAGTTCGTGGCCGAGCACGGCGACCAGGTGTGCCCCGCCAAGTGGCAGCCGGGCGCCGAGACCCTCAAGCCCTCCCTGGACCTCGTGGGCCAGCTGTAGGGTTTTTCGCACTTGCACCTCGCACGCGCTGCCTCGGGGCCGCGGCCGCACGTCGGTCACGGCCCCTTTTTTGAGGCCCTCGTTGCCTCGCAAAGGAGAAATTATGTCAGACAAGATCGACGAGAAGAACCTCTACGACGCCGTCATCGTCGGTGGCGGCCCGTCCGGCCTCACGGCGGCGCTCTACCTGGCCCGCGCCCGCTATCGGGTGCTCGTGGTCGAGAAGGACCAGTTCGGCGGCCAGATCACCATCACCGACGAGGTGGTCAACTACCCCGGTGTCTTCTCCACGAGCGGCAGGGAGCTCACCGAGACGATGCGCCGTCAGGCCGAGGCCTTTGGCGCCGAGTTCCTCTTCGCCGAGGTCACGGGCCTCGACCTCTCCGACGACATTAAACGCGTCCGGACGACCAAGGGCGAGCTCTTCTGCTTCGCGGTGCTTCTCGCCACCGGGGCGTCACCTCGCGAGGTGGGCTTCAGGGGCGAGGAGGAGTTCAAGGGCCACGGCGTCGCCTACTGCGCCACCTGCGACGGCGAGTTCTTCACGGGCAAGCAGGTCTTCGTCGTGGGCGGCGGCTTCGCGGCCGCCGAGGAGGGCGTCTTTCTCACCAAGTACGCGAGCCACGTGACCATCCTCGTGCGTGGTGACGACTTCACCTGCGCCCCCGCCGCCGCCGAGGCGGCCCGGCGCAGCGACAAGATCGACGTGGTGTGCAATGCCGAGGTCGTGGAGGTCTCGGGCGACACCGCGCTGAGGCGGATCGTCTACCGCGATCGCAGCACCGGCGAGACCACCACCTACGAGGCCGTCGCGGGCGACACCTTCGGCGTGTTCGTCTTCGTGGGCTACGCCCCGGCCACCCAGCTCGTGTCCGGCGTCGCCGACGTCGACGAGCACGGCTACGTCCTGACCGACTCCCACCAGGCCACCTCCGCTGACGGGCTGTTCGCCGCCGGCGACGTCTGCGTGAAGCCGCTGCGCCAGGTGGCCACCGCCGTGGGCCAGGCCGCCACGACCGCGACCGAGATGGAGCGCTACCTCAAGGCGGCCCAGGAGCGCGCGGGGCTCACGCCCTCCCAGCCCACCTCGCGCCCCGTCGCCGGGGCGCCCACGCCGGCACCGGCCGCAGAGGGCGTCGAGCGCGCCGCCGACGCGACGGGGCTCTTCGACGAGTCCATGCTCGCCCAGCTGGACGCAGTCTTCTCGCGCATGGCGTCTCCGCTCGTGCTGCGCCTGCACCTCGACGAGCGGCCCGTCTCCGCGGAGCTCTCCGAGTACATGGGCGAGCTGGCCTCCCTCACCGACCTCCTCTCCGTCGAGAAGGCCGACACGTCTGCCGACGATGCCTCCGAGCTGCCCTTCGTTGAGGTGTGTCGCGCGGATGGCATGCCCTCCGGCCTGGAGTTCCACGGCGTCCCCGGCGGCCACGAGTTCACGAGCTTCGTCCTGGGGCTCTACAACGTGTCCGGCCCCGGCCAGCCGATTGACGACGCCGACCGCGCGGCCATCGCGGCCGTGGACAGTGACGTCGACGTCAGGGTGCTCGTGGGGCTCTCCTGCACGATGTGCCCGGAGGTCGTGGTGGCGGCCCAGCGCATCGCGGCCGATAGCCCCCACGTCACGGCCCGCGTCTATGACATCAACCACTTCGGCGACCTCAAGGACCGCTACGACGTCATGAGCGTCCCGTGCCTGGTGGTGCGCCAGCCCGACGGCACCGAGCAGGTGAGCTTTGGCAAGAAGGGCCTCTCGCAGGTCCTCGAGATGGTCGGATAGGGGGCGGGGACCTCGCCGAGGGTCCCGCGTCTCCGCGTGTCGCGGGCCCCCTCTTCCCCTCTCTCGGATTGGGGCGCTTTTTTTGATGCTCGGTCCCTTCTCGCTAACGTCCAACAGGGCCCATGCGAAGCGAGAAGGGACCGAGCTCTGGCTTGAACTCATTTTCCATCAAAAAGTAGATCAAATCGTGAACGAACGGTGGCCCTTCGACTACGAACAGCGGTCAGGACCCTCGAGCACACCACGCCTGGCTCCGTATTTGAACGGACGCTGGAATAGTTTTGCCCCACGTCGTGCCAGGGCTCGCATTCGGATACCGTAGACAGGTAGTCTCGCCGGTCTGGAGGACCCATGCTCGAGCTCAACGACATCTGCAAGCGCTATAAGACGGCCTCGTTCACGCAGGTGGCCCTCGACCACGTCTCGGTGGGGTTTAGGGACAACGAGTTCGTCGCCGTCCTGGGGCCCTCGGGCTCGGGCAAGACGACCATGCTCAACATCGTGGGCGGCCTCGACCACTTCGACGAGGGCGACCTGCTCATCGACGGCATCTCCACGAAGAAGTACCACGACCGCGACTGGGACGCCTACCGCAACAACCGAATCGGCTTCGTCTTCCAGAGCTACAACCTGATTCCGCACCAGACGATTCTCTCCAACGTGGAGCTCGCCCTCACCCTCTCGGGCGTGGGCCGCTCCGAGCGGCGCGAGCGCGCCCTGGCCGCGCTCGAGCGCGTGGGCCTCGCCGATCACGTGAGCAAGAGGCCCGGCCAGCTCTCCGGAGGTCAGATGCAGCGCGTGGCCATCGCGCGCGCCCTCATCAACGACCCCGAGATCCTGCTCGCCGACGAGCCCACGGGCGCCCTCGACTCGACCACGTCCGTGCAGGTCATGGACCTGCTCAAGGAGGTCGCCCGGGACCGCCTGGTCATCATGGTCACGCACAACCCCGAGCTCGCCCACCGCTACGCGACGCGCATCGTGGAGCTCGCCGACGGCCACGTCACGGCGGACTCCGACCCGTTCGACGTAGAGGCCGCGCCGCGTCGTGACGCCAAGGTCGCTCGCCGGACCTCGATGAGCTTCCTCACGGCGATCGGCCTGTCGTTCAACAACCTCATGACCAAGAAGGGCCGCACGATCATGACGGCCTTCGCGGGCTCGATCGGCATCATCGGCATCGCCGCCATCCTCGCCCTGTCGAACGGTGTGAACAACTACATCGCCAAGGTGGAGGAGGACACGCTCTCGAGCTACCCCCTGTCCATCACCAAGCAGAGCTACGACCTCACGAGCATGCTGACCGGCGACGCCTCGGCGATGACGGGCGCCTCCTCGGAGCCCACGGATTCCTCCGACGCGGCGACCTCCGACGCAACCGTCGACTCCTCCGGGACCATCCCCGAGTTCAACATGCTCACGGACATGTTCGCGTCCGTGCGCTCCAACGACCTCGCGAGCCTCAAGGCCTATCTCGACTCGGGGACCTCGGGCATCGAGGAAAACGTCAACGCGATCCAGTACGACTACGGCATCACGCCGCTCGTCTACGCCTCCGACACGACCGACAAGGTCACCCAGCTCAGCCCCGACTCGCTCTCCCAGGCCATGACGATGGGCGCCTCGAGTACGGTGACGGCCGGCATGAGCGCGGGGTCGGTCTTCAACGAGATGATCGACGACCAGGCTCTTCTTGACGAGCAGTACGACGTCGTGGCCGGGCGCTGGGCCACGGAGCCCGACGAGTGCGTGCTCGTGCTCTCCTCGAGCGGCGAGATCAGCGACTACACGCTCTACGGCCTCGGCGTGCTCGACCCTGCGGACCTCCAGGAGATGGTCTCCTCGGCGATGAGCGCCACGGCGGGAGACGTGGACGTGGAAAGTCCCGACGTCGACTTCACCTACGATGACGCGCTCGACTTGAGCTTCAAGGTGCTGAGCCCGTCGGACACCTACCGCAAAAACGACGATACCGGTGGCTGGACCGACATGTCCGATGACGACGAGTTCATGCGCAGTGTCGTGGACTCTGGTCTTGACCTGCACATCGTTGGCGTGGTGCGCCCCAACGGGGGCGGTGACGCCAAGGCCCTCACGACCGGCGTGGCCTACACCTCCGGGCTCACCAAGGAGCTCATGGAGCGTTCCGCCGACTCCGCGATCGTCCAGCAGCAGCTCGCGGACCCGGACACGGACGTCTTCACGGCGAAGAGCTTCTCGACCCTGCAGGACGAGGCCAAGCAGGGCATCGACCTCTCGAGCCTCTTCTCGATCGACGAGAACGCCCTGCGCTCGGCCTTCTCGTTCGACACCAGCGGGCTGGCCAGCGGCATCGACCCCTCCTCGATCGACCTGTCCGGCGTGAGCGTGGACCTCTCGGGCGTGACCTCCTCGATCGACGTCGAGTCGCTCGTGGCCGGAGTCCCGTCGCCGGACTTCTCGGCCATCGTGGACGACGCCATCTCCGACCCGCCCCTCACCACCGACCAGCTCGAGCAGACCACCCAGCTCGGCGGCCAGCTCATCCAGAACTTCGTGGGCTGGTGGGGCACGAACGCCACCGACGCGCTCGACCCGTCCGACCCCGAGTTTGTTCAAAAGATTGCGGACTACTTCGAGCAGTACCTCGCGACCGAAGACGCGCAGGGCCTCCTGGCCCAGATCGACGTCGTGGCCGGGCCACCCGTGCGCGAGCGCGTGGAGCAGATTGCGCGCTCCTATGTGTCCGACAGCCTCCCCCCCTACTTGCAGAGCTTTCTGCAGAGCATGTCGTCCCAGGTGAGCGCCACCGTATCCGCGCAGCTGCAGGTGTCGCTCACCCAGGTGATGACGCAGTACGCCGACCAGATGGCCACGAGCCTGTCCGGCCTGCAGAGCGCCTTCTCGGTGGACGCCTCCAAGCTCGCGGGCGCGATCAGCTTCAACATGGACGCCGAGGACCTCTCATCCCTCATGCAGAGCTACGCCAACGCGAGCCAGCTCACCTACGACAACAACCTCACGACGCTCGGCTACGCCACGGAGTCCGACCCGGCTGCCATCATGATCTACCCCAAGGACTTTGCCGCCAAGGAGCGCGTGCTCGACATCATCGACGGCTACAACGACCGGCAGCGCGCCGCCGGCAACGATGACTCGGTCGTGGGCTACACGGACTACGTGGGCGTCATCATGGGCTCCGTCACCGACATCGTGAACATGATCTCGCTCGTCCTGATTGCCTTCGTGAGCATCTCGCTCGTGGTGAGCTCCATCATGATTGGCATCATCACCTACATCAGCGTGCTCGAGCGCAAGAAGGAGATCGGCGTCCTGCGCGCGATCGGCGCGTCCAAGCTCAACATCGCCAACGTATTCAACGCGGAGACCTTCATCGAGGGGCTCATCTCGGGCGTGTTCGCGATCGCCGTCGTGCTCGTTGCGTCGGTGCCGATAAACGCCTGGGCGCTGTCCGCCCACGGTGTTCCCAACATCATGAGCCTGCCGTGGGAGTCTGCCGTGGGGCTCATAGTGATCTCGATCGTGCTCACGCTCGTCGCGGGCCTGATCCCGAGCTCGGCGGCTAGCCGTCGCGATCCCGTCGAGGCGCTCAGAAGCGAGTAGCATGGTGCGTCGGAAGACGTCGGCAGAAAAGGGGCTCGCGGCATGCTTCAGAGGGACTACATCCTGGAGATTGTGGGGGACTTCGTCGAGGGTATCACGGACGCGTTTCGACGTGCCTTGGGCGAGGAGGCCGGACGCGCGGCGGGCGTCGAGGCCGTCGAACAGCAGATCGGCGACCTCCTAGAGCTTGACCACGAGACGGCGCTCTCTCTTGCGCCCGACTCGCTCGTGACGATGATGGTGCTCTCCGGCATGGGCGACTCGGTGGCCGCCTACGTCTGCTACGCGCTGGACCGCCTGGGCACGGCCTACGAGCGCCAGGGCGACGCTGACCTGGCCGGCCTGCGTCGCGCGCAGGCGACGGCCGTCGCCGAGTCGTTCGCCTGCGACCCCGCCGACGTTCCGAGCGAGCTTGCCTCGCTTGATGCGGAGCTCTTCTCGTAGAATTCGGGCTTCCGCTGTCACTACGGCGGATTCAGCGAGCCTGTCATCCTGCACGGAAGCATCCCCTGAAGGCCGCGTTTCGTGCAGCATGGCAGGCTCACGGGTTCGCGCATAACGTGACTCGCCAGATGAGTGCTTATCGGCGCAGTTTGGCCCTTCGAGGATTGGGGAGATTTTTTTGATGCCCCGGCCATCTTGAAGAGGCTTTCAAGAGATGCCCAAGCTCCTGAGCGGGGAGAACGCAACGCCCTGCCGGCTTGCAGAACCTCGAGCATCAAAAACTTCTCCAATCCTAAGATTAGACGGCGAGGGGGGGGTGGTGGAGGCGTGCATGCTGGCGAGCGGCGCCTTGACGCACGTCTAGACTGTTGCCTCCTTTTGGGAGCGATCAAGAGAATCTCGTGCTCTCTCCTGAAGGCGTGCCTCGACGGATGCCAGGGTGACGTAGGTGTTGCGCCCCTCGCGCCATCCCTCGAGCTGATAGGAGGACATGAGTTGGGTGACGCGGCCGGGGGTGACTCCAAGCATCCGCGCTGCCGTGCTTGCCGTGACTCTCTCTACGGTTTCACGACCAGCCTGGACGGCGAAAATCATGTTCGTTCCGCCGTATCTGGGGTCATTGCCATAGGTCGGTGCGGGAAGGGGCTTGTGATGCATATCGTGGTCCTCGAGGGTGAGTTTGAGCCAATCGACGACCATCCTGCAGAGCTCGTCGAAGTCCTTCCCCTGCGTTCCACCCCCTAAGTCATAAGGGAGTGCAAGATAGCCATCCTCGTTCATAACTATCTCGAACTCATAGGCACCGAATAGCATCGCAGCTCCCTTCGCTGTGGTCATCTGAGGTATGCCTCACGTAGAATTCTGTTGACGAGAAGATCTGGAATTTCTTGATGGCGAGGCACCATCACGCTCCCTGCGTCGGGGTGAGTGAACTTCTCGTGGTTGGCGCGCCGCCTGCTGACTGAAAGCCATTCGACGTGAGGGCCCTTATCAGATCTCTTCGTTTACCCATCTCGTCTCCTTATACTATAGTCATTTTAGTTTCAGCATCTAGTCTGGAGGCCAATTTGTTGTGAAGGGCGGGTCTTCATTTGTAATGCGGATGGGACTGAGCATAGTAGCGCAGGATGAATTGCCCCTGTTTGACGGCCGGCTTCCCGAAGCCTTACGCAGCAGCTCCTTATGGGTGGGCGGTGCCCCTGACTCGGCAAGAGGGCAGTTTCAAGACGTGAGCGGTCTCGGAGAGGGCCCGGGCGTCCGAGGAGTGTCTCAAGCGTACTGCTTGGTCTTACCTACGATTGATTCGCATCCTATCGGGGATTGGGGCACTTTTTTGATGCTCGGAGGTCTGCGGGCCAACGATGTGACGCGTTTTTCCAGGTCAGGAGTCCGAGTGTTTTCTCGAGAACGGCCTTGAGGGGCTCTGAATATCAAAAAAAAGCGCCCCAATACCGCAGCGAGGCGGGGGGAAGCGGCGAGAAAGGGGAACGCGAAGTGAGCGAGAAGGGCAAAGAGCGCAAGGAGCGACGCCACCCAGAAGGCCGCCCGTATGGCGTATGCTTGGCAGTCGACGATTCGTGCGGGGACGTGTCAAGGAGACGAGGCCATGTGGATTGAGTTCTGGGGCGCCTGCGCCCTGGCGTGCGCCCTGCTGTTCGCCCCCGGCTTCGTCGTCCTCAGGGCGCTGCGTGTCTCCGTCGCCCCTTCGTTCGCCCTGGCGCCCCTGCTCTCGATAGCCGCCTACGGAGTCATGGGCATGATCCTCGCGTGGGTGGGCGTTCCCGCCACGACCGCGACCGTCGCGCTTCCGCCGCTCGGAGCATCCCTCGTGCTGCTCGCGGTCCTCGCGCATCGCCGCCGCGACCCCGACCGCCGCGTCGGCGCGACAGCGGCGAAGGCCCCCGAGCTGTTCGTCTCCGGAGCCCACGAGCTGCCCATTTTCTGCCTCTACGTGGTCATGGGCGTCGCCGTGACGTGCGTGATGCTCGTCTCCAACCTCGACGGGCCCGCCTCGTTCATTCAGGCCTGGGACAACGTCGCCCACTTCAACCTCGTGCGCAGCATGTCCGAGTCGCATGTCTGGTCGACCCTCACGACGACGTACTACCCTGGCGTCGCCGCGGGCATCGACCCCTTCGCGAGCTCCACGGGATCCTACTACCCGGTGGCGTGGCACCTCGTCGCGGTCATGCTCGTCGACGCCCTGGGGGTTCCGGTCACGCTCGCGGCCAACGCGACCAACGTGGTGATCGTGGCCCTCGTCTACCCCTCCAGCGCCTACGCCCTGCTGCGGGTCGCGTTTCCCCGGCGCCAGCGCGTCGTCGCGTACGGGGCCCTGTGCTGCCTCGCCTTCGCCTCCTTTCCCTGGAACATGATCGTGCGCTGGACGCTCTACCCCAACCTCATGTCCTTCGCGCTGCTTCCGGCCGAGGCCGCGGCGCTCATGGCTGCGATCGGTCCGTCTCGCTCCGCGCGCACCCGTCTCATCGCCGCGTCCGTCTCCCTGTGCGGCGGGGTGACGCTCTTCCTGACGCAGCCCAACGCCGTCTTCTCCGTGGCCATCCTCCTGGTGCCCTACCTGGCCTGGCGGCTCTGGGAGCACCACGCGCCCGCCATCGGCGGTCGCAGGGCGCTCGGCTACGTCGCGCTCTTCCTGGGCCTGGCGGCGCTCGTCTGGGTGACGCTGTACCAGGCGCCCTTCATGCAGGCGGTGGTCCAGTACTTCTGGCAGCCCATGATGGGGCTCCACGATGCCGTCGAGGGCGTTCTCGACGCGTCCTTCGTGGGAGGCAAGTCGCAGAGCGCGCTCGCCCTCCTGCTGCTCCTGGGGGTCGTCGCGGGCTGCGTGCGTCCCTGCAACCGATGGCTGGTCGCCTCCTTCGCCTTCTCCGCGGTGCTGTTCGTGGTCGCCGTCTCGGGCGACGACGTCCCGCTCAAGCACCTCCTCGCGGGATTCTGGTACACCGACCCCTACCGCGTGGCGGCGATGACGGCCATCTACGCGGTGCCGCTCGCGTCCCTGGGGCTGCAGGTGACTGCCGACGGCGCGGGACGGGTGGTCTCGGCGCTGACCGACCGCCTCCTCGCGGGCAGGTTCCGCATCGCCCCCCAGCGCGTGGTGTCCATCGTCCTCGCGGCCCTGTTCGTCGTGGGCGTCTTTGGAGCCGCCGCCGCGGCCGCGCCGTGCACCGCGCAGGCCGGTGCGGACGACGATGCCGACGAGCTGGCGGCGATCTCACAGCAGATGGTCAACAAGAACTACGCCGGGGGGCGCGCAGGATACAACGCCGAGAAGAGCGCGTTCGTGGACCAGGTCCTCGCCCTCGTGGGCCCCGACGCGGTGGTGCTCAACGAGCCCTACGACGGCTCCGTCTACGCCTATGGCGTGAACGGTCTCAACGCCTACTATCGCTACATGTCCGGCTACGGCACGGGGGGAGAGACCCGTCAGAGCAGGTCGCTTCGCCTGGCGCTCTCCAAGCTCTGCGGCCTCTCGCGACCGGACGTCGCCTCGGCCCTCGCGCAGGACGACGTCCAGTACCTCATGATCCTGGACCAGTACGGGGACCTGGGCGGACAGTTCCCGCCCTATGAGCCCGCACAGTGGATCGGCATCGAGTCGGTCACCGACGAGACTCCCGGCTTCGAGGTGCTCCTGTCGCAGGGGCGCATGCGCCTGTACCGCATCGTGGGCACGCAGGGGACGGAGTAGGGTACGGTCCACCCTCCCGTGGGCCGCAAGCTCTGCCCCGCACCCCTGTGTTCAAATTACTTCATAATCTAAATATATTGAACATAGCGTATGCTGGAAGGCATGGATTTTCGGGCCGCGCGCCCGCGCGCCGTGCGCCCTCGTCGGGCCCCGGGGCAATCCGAAGGATGGAGACGCAGATGAAGAAGTATCAGGCGATACTCATGGCGGCGGGCGTGGGCAGCCGACTCTCGGCCCACACGCGCAAGCCCAAGAGCACCCTCGGCATAGACGACCAGGACGGCGAGACAATCATCGGGCACACGTGCCGGCAGCTCAGCGAGCGCGACTTCAAGATCAACGTCGTGGTGGGCTATCGCAAGGAGAGCGTCAAGGTGCAGCTCCGAGACTGGCCCGTCCGCTTCTACGAGAACCCCTTCTACCGCGTTACCAACTCGATCGGCTCGCTGTGGTTCGCGCGCGAGGCCCTCGTCCACGCCCAGGAGAGGGGCCAGGACGTGCTTCTGGCCAACGCGGATGTCTACTTTGGCGAGGACCTCGTCGACCGTCTCATGCTCTGCCCCGACGGACTCGTGATGTTCGGTGACTCGTCGCGCACCAAGGTGGGTGACTACTTCTTCAGGACCAACGACCAGGGCATGCTCGTGGGCAACGGCAAGGGGCTCGACGTCTCCGAGCGCACCTGCGAGTACGTGGGCATAGCCAAGGTGGCCAGCGAGATGCTCCCCTCCTTTATCGCCCAGCTCGACTACCTGATCTGGAACGGGAAGTTCGACATGTGGTGGGAGGACGCGTTCTACAGCTTCAAGGAGATGGCTCCCGTCAGGGTCCTGGACGCGGAGGGCTCCTTCTGGGGCGAGGTCGACACAATCGAGGACTACCAGCGCATCCTCGACCACACGGCGGGCGGTGAGGGGCGATGAACGCCATGACCCAAGGGACCGACAAGACCGACAAGACCGCGCTGCGTCCAGAGGTCCTCTTCACGGTGGGTCCCACCCAGATGTCCCCCCAGACCCTCGCGTGTGCGGGGCGTCAGGTGCCCTACTTCAGAAACCAGGCCTTCTCTGACGTGGTCCTGGAATGCGAGCGATTCGTCCTGGAGTTCGCGCACGCCCCCCAGGGCTCGCGGATGGTGCTCCTCACGGCGAGCGGAACCGGTGCCATGGAGGCCACGGTCACGAACTGCCTCGACGCGTCCGACCGGGCCCTCGTGATCGTGGGCGGCGGCTTCGGCAGACGCTTCTCGGCGCTGTGCGAGCGCCACGGGATAGCCCACGACGACCTCGAGCTGGATTCTGAGGAGGCGCTCACGCAGGAACGCCTAGCCGCCTTCGAGGGCGCGGGGCACACGGCCCTTCTGGTCAACCTCCACGAGACCTCGACCGGGCAGCTCTACGACCTGCCCATGCTCTCAGACTTTTGCCAGCGTAACCAGATGACACTCGTCGTGGACGCTATCAGCTCGTTTGCCGCAGACAGGATCGACATGGCCGCCTCCTGCATAGACGCACTCATCGTGAGCTCGCAGAAGGCGCTCGCGCTCGCCCCGGGGATCTCCCTCGTGCTGCTCTCGCCGCGCATGCTGGAGGAGCGCGTGGCGCGCATCACGTCGCCGACCCTCTACTTCGACTTCGCCGACTACCTCGTCAACGGCACGAGGGGCCAGACCCCCTTCACCCCTGCCGTGGGAATCGTCTACGAGCTGCTCGAGCGGCTGCGGCGTATCGATGCCTCAGGTGGGATTGACACGGAGGTCGCGCGCACCCGCACTTTAGCCAGGGACTTTCGCGGCCGCATCGCTGAGCTGAACGTGGGGGCGCCGAGCTTTCCGATGTCGAACGCCCTGACGCGCGTGATCTTGCCCAAGCCGGTGGCGGGCGAGACGGTCAGAGCGCTCGCGGAGGAGGGGCTCTTCGTGAACCCCTGCGGCGGTGTGCTCGGCGAGCGATGCTTTAGGGTGGCGCACATAGGCGACCTGAGTGAGAAGGACAACGCGCAGCTGGTCATAGCCCTTGGCGAAGTGCTGGAGAGCCTGGGAGCCTAGCGTCTCCGGCGGTTCTCGCGTCCCCCGCGCTCGTCCGCCTCGCGCAGCGCCTCGGTCTGCGTGAGGGTGGTGAGCTTCTTTTTGAGCGTCGTGATCTTCTGATCCTGCGTGAGCGTGCGCACGAGCAGAACGATGATGCCGCAGAAGAAGATGAAGTTCGAGGGAGAGCCAAATCCCAGCAGGTCAGAGGCCGCATAGGCAATGCCGGGAAAGACCGCGACCAAAAGCAGCGCAAGGGAGAGCCCCAGCCAGAAGATGGAGTCCACGATCTCGAGCCCGGCCTTCCTGATTCTGCGTATGACAACGACCAGGACGAGGACGGAGAAGACGAAGAGGGAGACTCTAAGCAGACCGGTCATGTGAGATCACCTGAACCACTGTGCGAGGAGGATGGACGTGCAGGCGCGCGCCATGTAGGAGACGGAGCGCGCGAGGCCGAGGTAGCTCTCGCCGGCCTGACGCTCGCGCATCTGCACTTGGACCTCGCGCACCTTTGCCCCGTGGCGCATGAGGTAGGCCACGGAGTCGGGCTCGGGCCCAAAGTCGAAGCGCCGCGCGAACTCCTGCATCATCCTCCGGTTGTACAGGCGCATGCCCGACGTGGGGTCGGTGAGGGTCTGGCCGGTGGTCAGGCGAATGATCACCGTGAGCAGGCGGGACCCGATCATGCGCGCCGAGAGGGACTTCTGCTCGTCCACGAACCTTGAGCCTATGACGATGTCCGCGCCCGCGCGGTCCATCTCGTCGACCATCTGGGCCACGTGGTCGGGAACGTGCTGTCCGTCTGCGTCGAACTGGATGACCGCGTCGTAGCCGTGGGCCAGGGCATACTTGACGCCGGTCTGGAAGCCCCCTGTGAGACCGAGGTTGGTGGGGTGGCTCACGAGGTTGTAGCCATGCTCGCGGCAGACGGCCTCGGTGGCGTCGGAGGAACCGTCGTTCACGATGAGGTAGTCGCAGCCGGTGCGGGCAGAGACGAACTCCTCGACCGTGGGCACGATCGACTCCTGCTCGTTGTACGCCGGGATTATCGCAAGTACGTTCATGGGGTCGGGGAACTCCTCGGGAAGTCGCGAGTCAATCCCACCTACTATAGCCAATTCTGCTGACGGAAAGCCGCCAGGGGGTTGCCTCTCGCGCCTACTCCACGACCTCGTCCGCCGCCTCCAGCTCCTCGGCCTTCCTGACGGCGAGCAGGTTGGCGAACGCCACGGCGCAGACTCCCGCGACGAGCTTTCCCACCAGCACCGGGACGATGAGCGAGGGCTGGAAGTTCGCCGTGAACGAGAGGTGGTCGCCAAAGAGGAACGCGGAGCACACGGCAAAGGCCAGGGTGATCACCTTGTCGCGGGCCTTGAGGTCCTTGACCATGGAGAGCAGGGCCAAGACGTTTGCCGAGCCGGCGAGCAGCCCCGCCGTGGCGTCCGAGGAGAGCCCCACGAGGCCGCCTACCTTGGCGAGCGGGCGTGCCAGGTAGCGCCTGATGAGATACACCATGGGGAAGGCGCCGCACAGCATCATGGCGATCGCGCCGGAGACCTCGAGCGCACGGAAGATGTCGGTCTCGTCGGCGATGATGGGCTCGAACCCGAACGAGCCGAACGCCGTGGTGAAGAAGCCGGTGAAGTACTCGATGACCACGAGCACGAACACGATCTTGAAGGCGGACTCCATCACGCGCCCGAACACGATGAACCCCTTGATCATGGCATCGGGCTTGAACTTCAGGCCCAGGGCCAGGGCGCCGCAGATGATGATTAGGGGGACGAGGTTGTGGGCTATCTGCGCGAAGCTGAGCGCGAGCTGGTAGGTCGCCGGCGCGTTCGTGGAGACCATCTCGCGGATCAGCGGGTGGGAGAGGGCGATGATGACGCTCGAGACCAGCACGCCTACCGGAATGGCAAGAAGCCCGCTCATGACGCCGAGGGCCAGATACTTCCGGTCGCGCTTCTCGAGCATCTTGAGGGCCACGGGGACGGTGAAGACGATGGTCGCGCCGGCCATGTAGCCGGTCATCATCGCCATGATCCAGCCCTCGCGTGTCTGGGCGAGGGCGTCGGCCAGTTGGTAGCCGCCCATGTCAACGGCAATGAAGGTGGTCGCCGCCATGGCCGGGTCCGCGCCGAGCGCCGCGTAGGCGGGGCCAAAGACCGAGGAGACGAACGCCGTCAGGTAGGGGGCCGAAGCCATGATGCCGGCCACGGGCAGGAATATGGGGCCAATCGAGTCGATGCCCTCCACGAACTGCTGCCCCAGCTCACTCTCCGGCCTAATGACCGAGGCGAGCGCCCCGACCAGCGCGCACGCCATGATGACGTACACGACGACGGTTCCGATTATCTCCATGCGTGAGTTCCCCTCGCTCGGACAGACAGGACTAGGACACGTGGGCCATCTGCGAATACAGCTCCAGGGCTGCGGTCGAGTACTCCTTCGTGGCTCGGTACCACAGGTACAGCCACTCGCCCACGGGGTCTCCCTTGGACTCCTTGTAGAGGGCCCACACGAACCAGTAGTAGGCGGAGAGCCCCACGTAGGCGAGGCAGTGCCGGTACTCCTGCGCCGTGGGCTCCCGGCCAAAGTACCGCGCGATCGCCTGGTCCGCCTCGGCGCGGTCGTAGTCGGAGCAGCAGATGAAGGTCCCCAGGTCGGAGGCATAGTCCGACATGGCGGAATACTCCCAGTCGATGAGGTACATCTCGTCGCCCCGCACCAGGAAGTTGGGACCGTAGAAGTCGTTGTGGCACAGGCACGCCGCGACGCCGTCGGCGCGGACGCACGCGCTCAGGCGCTCGGCCCGTCCCTTGAGCTTCTCGAAGTCGGGAAACGAGGGGTAGCGACGCTGGCCGAGCATGCGGACGAGCCCCTGTGCCTCCTCGTAGATGGCAAACGTCCACTCGGAGGACTCGCCGCTCGCATGAAGACGCCTGATGAGCTCCATGGCGTGGGCCACCTGGCCCTGGTCGTGGTAGTCGAACGGCTCGCAGCCGTCCACGAAGCGCGATATCTTCCAGCCCTTGTCGGGGTCCTGGTAGATGAAGGTGTCGTCGATGCCGAGCCTCTTTGCGACCGACTGCGAGTACGCCTCGCTCCTGCGGTTGATGATCTCCTCGGTTCCGGCGCCGGGGTGGCGGTACACGTAGGGGGTCGAGCCCACCGTGAAGCGGAAGGAGAGGTTGGTCAGCCCCTCCTTGATGGGGACGATGCCCTCCACGTCGTCGCGGGTGCAGTCGAGCGTGCGGCAGATGTTGTCGAGGATTTCGGAGTCCACGTTCTGCAGGAAGTCGTGGTCGAACTCCTTGAGGTCGGCCAGGGAGTCGAACTCGTAGATGACGCCCGGCTCGTAGGGGCGCAGCACCATAGAGAGGTCCTTGAGATGGTCGACGTAGATGTCCTCCCAGAGCTTCTGCGCGGTCTCGGGTCGGTCGTACTCCTGCTCGAGTATCTCAACGAAGCGCCGGGAGAAGCTCCGGTCGAAGTAGACGTGCCCGAGCATCCCGTAGCTGTCGGAGCCGCCCACGGTGACGTTGACGATGCGCCCGTTCGTGCCCGTGCCCATGCAGTACTCGTCGGTCGGTCCCGCGAAGTAGGTCCCGGAGTAGTAGGCCTCGTACACGTAGGGCTCGAACACGTTCTGGGTGAAGTAGTCGTCCGAGGAGCAGACGTAGGTGTTGCCCAGCTGCTCGCGCACAAGCATGAGCGTCGAGTTGTTGTTGCGCGCGGCGTACTCCTCGTTCACGCGTATCTTCACGCCCAGGAGGTCCTCCAGGTAGAAGAAGGCCTCCTTCATGTAGCCGACCACCACGGTGATGTCGGCGATGCCGGCGGCCTGGAGCTGGCGTATCTGGCGCTCGATCAGGACCTCGCCGCGCACCTTGAGCACGCCCTTGGGCCTCTCGTACGAGAGGGGAGCGAAGCGCGTGGAGAGGCCTGCGGCCATGATGACCGCGTTGTCGACCTTGTAGGGCGCAAGCGCGGCCAGCCCGTCAGACGTGACGCGGAAGCCGTCTGCAAGGCTTCGGTCCGACAGCGCGCGATACGTCTTGTTCACGAGCCCGAGCGAGAGCCCCGTCTTGTCCGCAAGGTCGCGCTGCGTGTGCGCGGACTCGCCCAACAGGGCGACGAGCACGTTGAACTCGTTGCGAGATAGTCCCATGAGAGTTCCCTTCGTCCAAGCATTCTGAAGGGAGTTTAAGCATTCTGACGTTTGAGTTCAACGGATAACATAATTTTTTTAGTGTGAACGGGGGTGGGGCGCGCGGAATCCGGGCGTCCCACCCCTGTCATCTCCCGGGCAAAGACAGCGTCGTTGCGTCCAGCCCCTAGTCGCTCACGATGGGCCAGGTCACACCTGTCTCGTGCCAGTTGCTCCAGTCGAGGACGTCGCCAGTTATCTCCCATCGCCTGATGGAGTCGTAGGTGTAGTTCTGGTCCACGAGGACCGAGGTCGCGTTGTAGTAGCGCGTGCGGGGCTCGTCGGGCACGTCGTAGACGGGGGTGCCCCAGGTGGAGGGGTCTCCGCCCATGGCGCCGACCAGGGTCGCGGAGAGGTCGGCGTGGCCCGTGGGCACTTCGGACACCTGCACGGGCGCGCGCGGGGCACCGGCAGGCTTGACCAGAAGTATGGGGCTCGTCACGTGGTCGATCTCGTCAGTCAGGTACCACTCGCCATGGTCTGCGGTGATCACGATGGTGGACTGGTCGTAGACGCCCAGCTCCTTGAGCTGCCGCAGGTACTCGCTCACGATCTTGAGAGAGCCCCTGCGTTGTTGCTCGGGCGAGGTCTGGTCCTCTCCCACGCGCTCGGCGTTCTCGTCCATGGTGAAGGGATAGTGAGCACCGGTCATGTGAATGACATGCAAGTCTCCGCTCTGCCCGCCGTCCTCGACCACGAGCCCTCGCGCCCGGAGCTCCTGATAGTACTCCGCGTCGTCCAGAAGCCAGGGCTTGTTGTCGAGGTTGTCGTCAGAGGGCATGATGGCGTCGTTGATCTCGTCTGTGTAGAACCAGAACCCGGGCTTGAGGACCCAGGGGAGGTCCCGGTAGAGGGAGCACCGGCCCAGGATGGCTATCGTGTCCCAGAAGTTGCCCGTGAAGTCGGGGATGGAGTGGACGTTGACGGTCTTCTGGGAGAGCGCGGTCATGCCGTTGGTGAGGTCGGAGCCGTAGACGCCCACGGAGTAGCCCAGGCGCCCCGCCTCGTCGAGCAGGTTGTCCTCTGCGTACCAGCTTCTAATCAGGGTGTTAGAGAAGGCTTTGTCATCCGGGGAGAGCGAGCGGCCCGTGAGGAGGCCCGCCATGGCGTAGCGCGTGGGAATCATCCGGCCCACCGAGTTGCGGTAGTAGGTGAAGCCCTCCATCTGGTCCAGCGCTCCGGGATCCTCCGCAAAGGCCTCATCGAGGTAGCGCGTGTCAAACGTGTCCAGTACGAAGACGATGACGTTGCTCTTCTCGGAGACGTCCATCATGCCCTGCATGGTGACGTAGGGCTTGCTGGAGCCCATGGTGCTGCCGTCGGCCGCGGGCTGGGACAGGAGCATCCCCAGCCCGATCCCCTGTGCCGCCACGAGGGTCACGGCGGCAAAGCTCGCCGCGCCCTTGAACGCGAGCGACTTGCGTAGCGAGACCAGCACGCAGAGCGCCACGATAGCAACCCACGCAAGGCCGCTCACCAGCGTGGCCTTGGTATAGGCGGACCAGTCCACCACGTTGCCGTCCGCAGGGGGGAGCCCACCGTTGAGCAGCATGACCTGCACGTAGGAGGAGATGCCCAGGGCCACCACCACGGCAAAGGCCACGTCAAAGGCGCGCCCGCGCAAGAGGCTCATGAGCAGAGAGAGGCCGATTACGCAGCAGACGGCAAAGACCGCCACGGGGCCCGCCACGTTGCCCACGCCAAAGAAGAGGCTGCTCGAGCTTCCCGCCACAATCTCCAGCGGGGCCACCACTCCCACCGTGAAGACGAGCAGCACGCTCGCCACGAGGGAAAAGACCAAGCGCGCCTTCCAGGCGAGCCTCTGGGGGCGCGGGTGCCCAAGAGATGTCGCATCGCGCGCGGCGTGGCGACCGGCCTCGGCGAGAAGCTCCTCGCGTCGCGGGTCGCTGGCGGCGACTTCCCGCACCGCAGGCTCGACGACCTTGTCGGCGTTCTCGTCGATCCTGAGGACGCGCAGCAGCACGCTCCGAACGCGCCGCCACACCACGCCCAGGAGCGCGGAGAGCGCCACGGCGACCCCGGCGAGCGCCTGAATGGTGTAGGTCATGACCGAGGGGTCGACGTACCCCCAGGCGGGCTCGGTGGTCGCCACGAGCGCGAGCGCGACCATCGCCGTGCCAAACAGGAGGTCGACCCCTGCGAGCAGCACACGTCTAGCGAGCCTCATGGATGCTCGCCCCCTCTCTTTTGGTCTGCTGCGAAAGGATCGAATCGAGCAGATAGTGACCAGCTATCTCCGCGCCCCGACCGGGGTTGAAGACAGTTTTCGAGCGCGCCCGCATGATGCGCTCGTTCCATTTTCGAGGGTCCTTCAGCATGTCCTCGACCATCTGAGGCAGCTGGTCGAGTCGCTTGGGGTCGAGCGAGACGCCCACCTCGTCTCTAAGGGTGATGTCGGTCGGCTCGATGCCGAGCCTCTCCCAGTTGGGGTTGCCGACCTTCATGGGGGTGTTAATACAGATGCAAGGTTTCAGGGTAGTAAAGGAGAACTCGCAGAAGATAGACGACCAGTCCGTGATCAGGACGTCGGCGTCGAAGATGGAGTCGCTCGTGCTGAAGTCCTGCTCGAAGGTGAGCTCCTCGTCCGTATGGGAGGAGTAGCGTGCGACTAGGGACTCCCAGCGAGCGCGATAGCGTTTCACGTACTCGGGGTGAGGTCGCACGATGACGTGGTAACCATGTCCAAGGAGGGGTCTGATGACCTCGTCGGCGCAGGAGTCGAGAATGCAGTCGTCCTGCCAGGAGGGCGCGAGGAGCACGATGGGGCGTTTGCTCTTTGGGCGCGCGCGCTGGGCATATTCGGCGATCTCGCGATCGAGGAGGTCGTATCCGCACTCCACGAGTTCCTTGGGCCTCAGATTCCGAAGTTCTTCGGCTCTGCGTATCTCCCTGACCTGGTGGGGGCCCACGCACAGCAGGGAGTCGTGGTTGTCGTAAGACTTCTCAAGTGCCGTGAGGTGCGTGCTCGTCATGTGGTGGAAGGTGAAGACGTACTTTGTGTCCTTCCTCACGTAGGAGCGCTTGAGGTAGAAGTTGTCCAGGTCCTCGAGCGTCGTGAGGACCACGTCGGCGTCCAGCTTCATCATGAGGGTGATGAGGCGTTTCTCGCCGATGTAGTAGGGGAAGATGCGGGGGTTCTCCTCGGCAATTCCGAAGATCTGGTCGTTTGGGTCGCCGGTTATGTAATGTATGCGCACGTCAGAGTTTGCCAGGAGCCATTCGAGAGCGCCCTGAAAGTACTTGTAGAAACCGCTTGACTCTGAGTAGACCACGAGGTGTTTGTCCACCGTCTCGAAGAAGCGCTTGTAGTCGGCCTTCTCCCGGCGGGCGAGCGGGTCCGGACGCCACCAGGGACCCCGGCGTGGCGAGAGCGCGTTGAGCTCGGCGAGTGCGGCCTGGCTGGCATGCAGATCGTCGTAGTCAACGTGGCGCTCGGGTCTTATGAGGAGGTTGCACAGGGCCTGCACCGCGATGGACATGAGGTTGGAGCAGACCCAGTAGAAGGCCATTCCAGCCGCCACGTAGATTCCCAGGACGAGCGAGAGCAGGATGGAGAGGCCGTTGGTGGAGTTCTTCTCCGCGCGGCTCTGCTCGCGCTGGAGAGGGTTGATGTGATTCTGCGCCACGCCCATGACCACGGCAGAGAGTGCTGCCAGAAGGGGCATGACCCACGAGAGCCCCCCGTCCTCCACGGGAATCAGACCCAAGAACTCGGTGCCGGGCGCGCCGCCGTCGGTGATGCCATGGATGACCTCGACGAGTCCGAAGAGGATGAGTATCTGGGCGGCAAGGGGGATGAGCGAGAGAAGCGGGTGGTAGTGATACTTCTTATTGAGCTCGTTTTGCTTCTCGCCTATGGTCTCTGTGTCACCGAAATACTTGACCTTAGCCCGATTGAGATCCGGCATGAGCCGTACCATCACGATGCTGTTCCACTGGCACCACAGGGAAAGTGGCATGAGCACGATCTTAATAATGACGGTGAACAGCAGGATGGCCATCCACCAGCTTCCCGTGAGGTCGTAGCAGGGTTGTACGACCAGCGAGAAGAGCTGAGCGAGCGCGTCGAGCATGCGAGGGGCTCCTTTTATGGGTGGGAACGACAAAGCAAGCGGATGAATTGTACCAGTGCCGCGGCACAGCGGACGTTCGCTCTCGCGCTAGCTGATTTTTGTGCTATGTCATGCATAAAAGTTAGACAGCACTTGAGGGAGCATGTCGCTACCGATAGAATATCTATCGTAGAAAACCGCAAGGGATTGCATTAATTTTTTAGATAGGTCTGACCATGATTAGCGAACGCCCTCGCTACCTGGAGAAGCTCATATCTGGCATGGGCACGGACCAGGTGAAGATCGGGGCACTGGTGACCACAGAGTCCACTTTATAGACGACTCGACGGGTGTGGCGACACGTAATCGCTGCTAGTCTGGTTTCTTTCCCAGAAGCGCTTTGAAATCCGTTGCTGCCGTGATGGCTCCGAGGATGATGACCAGCGCACAGACGACTCCTCGTGGCTCGGGGGGTACTCCCAGGAGGAGAAGCGAGAAGGGGATGGCCCAGGCTGAGTAGGTGATGTTGAGCGCCATGGCCCGCGACGCTCCGATTCGTGCGATTGCCTTGTAATAAAGAAGATACGAAACGGTGCCTGCAAGGGCTGCTAGCGCAATGACAGGCAGAGCCGAGCTGAAGACGATATCAAGAGCGCGCCCCCATCCTCCGAGCAGTGGAAGAATGACGAGTGCATAGGCCAGCGAGGAGGTTGTCTGACGAATCTGCATGGCGCACTCGTCGTCAATGCTTGCGTTGTGGAGTCCCCAGTCTATGATGACTGCTTCGGACCCCCAGCCAAAGACGCATATCAGGGCACCCACGATGCCCGTGGTCCAGTCCCCTGGTATGTTGGGGGCAGGGGAGTAGCCTAGATAGGCTACGCCGAGAATGCAGGCGAGGAGACCCGCCCACTGATAGGACTTCATGCGCTCTTTGAGGAACACGGTGGCGAGGAGAGCTCCAAAGGCGGGAAAGAAGGAGGATATCGCCGCCGTATAAGAGGCCCCGATGTTGTCGATGGCTATCACGTAGCCTGTCATGCCTATGGGTCCGCCGATGAGAGCCGCGCCAAGGATGACAAGCCCCTCGCGCGTGCGCAGCGCCCTGAGCGTTTGGGAGGCCTTTCTTTTGAGAAGCATGTAGGCAAGGGTGAAAAGTGCGGAACAAGCATCGTGCAGGAATGTGCTCGTAAAGGCGGCGAGCGCAACGGCTTGCGCGGAGGATGAGAATACCGAGCTTGAAAGAGCGATGCTTAGAATTACCGTGTCAAGGGCCCAGGTAAGAGCTGCTCCTATTCCGTAAGGCATGGCTTACTCCCCCTCTTCGTACCAGGTCAGTACACGGTCGACGTAATCAACCGCGTAGCTTTTGTAGATGCTCTCCCACTCGCCCACGCCAGCCCCCTCGGCGTCCTTCTCGAGAGCCCAGACGTACCAGCACCATCCACCAAGGACGACCATTGCCCAGAAGTGTCGACGCTCAAGGAAGGTAGGCGTTCCTCCAAAGTAGTAGGAGAGAGCCTCCTCGGCTTTACCTTCGTCGTATTGGCTGCATATGACGAAGGTGGCGAAGTCATTGCCCGGATCGGACATGCCCGCAAACTCCCAATCGATGACATCCATTCCGTTTTGCTCGTCGATGAGGAAGTTGAGGGGGAGATAGTCGTTGTGACTAAAGCAGGGAGGGTAGCCATCACCTGATGCATGCGCGCTGATTCGGGCGACCTTTTCGCGCAGCTCGTAATAGCCAGAGATGTTGATGGCACCATGGCCCTCGAGAAGGCTCTCGTAGCTGACCCCGTTTCCAAAGAAGTCAAATGTTGCATTGATGCGAGCTCCCGACTCGTGAAAGCTGCGGCAGAGCTCCATGGCACGCTTCACCTGAGTGGGATCGAGGGGGTCCAGATTCCGAGCGTTGCGCACGAACCGACAGATCTTCCAGCCCTGTTTGGAATCTTCGTATAGAAATGTCCGGTCTACGCCAAGACGGTGAGCGACCGTGTTCGCTTGCGTTTCGGCATCTCGGTCGATGAACTTATCCGTGCCTATTCCTGGATGACGGTAGACGTACTCCTGGCCGTTGACCGAAAAGCGGAACGAGAGGTTCGTGAGACCCTGGCTTACGGGGAGGAAACCATGGATGTCAGCCCGAAAGCAGCTGAGCACCTGTGTGATGTTGTCGAGAATAGGGGAGCTTACATGAGAGACAAACCCTGGCTCAAACTCCTCGAGCTCCTCGAGTGAGTTGAACTCATGGATGATGTCCGAGGAGTAACGTCTGATTTCCATATCAAGCGAAGAGAGGTTCTCGGCATAAATAGACTCCCACGGTTTGCTTTCGTTCTCGGACTGCATAAGGGCTTGGCCAAGAAGGGGAATAAAGCGTTCTGAAAAGGCCCGATCAAAGTAGGCATGCCCCTGCGTCACCCATGAGTCATGCCCACCTATGCTTGCTGAGACGATTCGTTCGCCCCCATCGGTGCCGAGGCACCACTCATCAGTGGATCCTTCGACATAGACAGAGGCATGATATGCCTTATACACGTAGCGTTCAAAGGGGTTGGCGGCGAAGTAGTCATCTGATGGGCAGAGATAGGTGTTGCCCAGCAGCTCCCGCGCAAGCCAGAGGGTCCAGCCATTGTCCCTTTCGGCATACTCATGGTTGACGAGCAGCTTTACCTCATATTTTGCGCTCAAATAGAAGAAGCACTCTTGCTTGTATCCTACGGCGATGGTGATATTCGTAATCCCGGCGGCCTGCAGCTGCTCGATCTGCCTCTCGATAAGAATCTCCCCGCGCACCTTGAGCAGTCCCTTGGGCTCCTCGTAGGAGATAGGCGCAAAGCGAGGGTAGAGGTCTGTTGCCAGTATG